>CALWRM010000126.1 GCA_944383925.1 uncultured Clostridia bacterium | reverse complement strand
CCCTTCCCCCCGGCCCCCCCGTGAGGTCCGCCCGCGGCCCTTACAGGGCCGCGGGCGGACCTCACGGAAGCGGAGCCCTTCAGCGTTACTTGTGCACCTTGTTCTTTCTGGGACGCCGCCGCCCCTTGGGCCGTTCGCCGGCGCCGGGGTCCATGGGCTTTTCCCCCTTGAGTTGTAACAGCTGGTCGCGCAGCTTGGCGGCCTTTTCGAATTCCAGGCGGCCGGCCGCCTCCAGCATCTGTTCCTCCAGATGCTCGATGGCCAGCGCCCGCTCGGTCTCGTCCAGGTCGGGGGCCGACTCGTCCGCGGACCTGGATACGGCTAGCAGCTCGGACACCGCCTTGCGCACGGTGGAGGGCACGATGTGGTGCTCCTGGTTGTATTGCAGCTGGATCTCCCGGCGGCGGTTGGTCTCGTCGATGGCCTTGCGCATGGAGTCGGTCACCGCGTCGGCATACATGACCACCTTGCCATCCACATTGCGGGCCGCGCGGCCGATGGTCTGGATCAGCGAGGTCTCCGAGCGCAAAAAGCCTTCCTTGTCCGCGTCCAGGATGGCGACCATCTCCACCTCCGGCAGGTCCAGGCCCTCGCGCAGCAGGTTGATGCCCACCAGCACGTCAAACTTGCCAAGGCGCAGGTCGCGCAGGATCTCGATGCGCTCCAAGGTGTCCACGTCCGAATGCAGGTAGCGCACCCGGATGCCCAGCTCCTTGAGGTAATCGGTCAGGGATTCGGCCATGCGCTTGGTCAGGGTGGTCACCAACACCCGGTTGCCCCGGCCGGTGATCTCTCGGATGCGGCCGGTGAGGTCGTCCACCTGGCCCGCGGCCGGCATCAGCAGGATCTGCGGGTCCACCAGGCCCGTCGGCCGGATGATCTGCTCCACCACCTGGCCAGCCCGGCTCAGCTCGTAGGGACCCGGCGTGGCGGAGACGAAGATCGTCTGCCCCACCCGCTCCTCAAACTCGGAAAAGCGCAGCGGCCGGTTGTCAAAGGCCGAGGGCAGGCGAAAGCCGTATTCCACCAGCGACTTTTTGCGGCTGTAGTCGCCGGCATACATCGCCCGCACCTGGGGAATGGTCACATGGCTCTCGTCCACCATCAGCAGAAAGTCCTTGGGAAAGTAGTCCAGCAGCGTAAAGGGCGCCTGGCCCGGCTGCCGGCCGTCAAAGTAACGGGAGTAGTTTTCGATGCCCGAGCACATGCCCACCTCGCGGAGCATCTCGATGTCGTAATTGGTGCGCTGCTCCAGCCGTTGGGCCTCCAGCAGCTTGTCTTCCTTGCGAAAGGCCTCCACCTGCTTGGCCAGGTCCTCCTCGATCTGGGACAGCTGCTGGTCCAGCTTTTCCCTGGAGATGGCGTAGTGGGTGGCCGGAAAGATGATCACGTGCTTGAAATGCTGGGTCACAAGGCCCGTTGTGGAGTCCAGCTCGGAGATGCGGTCGATCTCCCCGCCGAAAAACTCGATGCGGATGGCCTTTTTCTCCTGGCCCACGGGCACCACGTCCACCACGTCGCCCCGCACGCGAAAGGTGCCGCGCTCCATGGAGATGTCGTTGCGCTCGTACTGGTTTTCCACCAGCAGGCGGATGACCTCGTCCCTGTCCTTTTCCATGCCCTCCCGCAGGGAAAGGGACATGTTCTCATACTCGGAAGGATCGCCCATGGAATAGATGCAGGAAACCGAGGAAACCACGATGACGTCCCGCCGCTCGGAGAGGGCCGCCGTGGCCGAGTGGCGCAGGCGGTCGATTTCGTCGTTGATGGCGGAATCCTTTTCGATATAGGTGTCCGTGGAGGCGATGTAGGCCTCCGGCTGGTAATAATCATAATAGGAAACGAAGTATTCCACCGCGTTCTTGGGGAAGATCTCCCTAAACTCGCTGCAAAGCTGGGCTGCCAGGGTCTTGTTGTGCGCCAGCACCAGGGTGGGGCGCTTGGCTCGCTGGATCACGTTGGCCATGGTGAAGGTCTTGCCGGAGCCCGTGACCCCCAGCAGCACCTGCGCCGCCAAGCCATCCTCCAGCCCCTGAACCAGGCGTTCGATGGCCTGGGGTTGGTCCCCTTTGGGCTGCATCGTTCCGGAAAGCTCAAAATCCATGCCGCTCCCGCCCCCTTTTTCGCGTCCTTGCCGTTCATAAACGGCATAAAACAGCCGCACACGGGGTATTATACCACAAAAGAATGCAGAACTTCCTTTCCAAGCCAAATTTAATGCGGCGTTCGCTTGTTATGGGTTGCAGCGCCGGGGCTTGGTGAAAAACGCGAAGAAATGTTAAAAAGCCATAATATTAGCACTCACCTATTGACAGTGCTAACAAAACGGGGTATACTTTAGCCATACCAAGAGGAAAGGCGGACAGCCCCCTGCGGGGCGGGTCCTCCTTCTGAAAAGGTAAAAATGCGCAGGGCAGAACGGAGGAATGAAGTATGTTGCCTAGCGTCTTTGGAGAAAATTTGTTCGATGAATTCTTTGGAGATTCCTTTGAAAAGCGTTTCTTTGGCGGCAACGATCCGCTTTACGGCAAGCATGCCAAGAACCTGATGAAGACCGACGTGCGCGAGACGGAAAACCAGTACGAGCTTTCCGTGGACCTGCCCGGCTTTAAGAAGGACGAGATCCAGGTGGAGCTGAACGAGGGCGTGCTGACCATCAGCGCCAAGAAGTCCGTAAACAAGGACGAGACGGACAAGAAGGGCCGCTACATTCGCCAGGAGCGCTACGCGGGCTCCTGCGCGCGCAGCTTCTACGTGGGCGACGTGCGGCCGGAGGATATCGCGGCCAAGTACGAGGACGGCATTTTGACCCTGTGCCTGCCGAAGAACGAGGTCAAGAAGCTGCCTGCCAACAACCGCATTTCCATCGAATAAGGGCTTGGAGGATAGATTCAATCCAACAAGCAAAGGCCAAGGGGGCCCGGAAGGCAAACTCCTTCCGGGCCCCCTTGGCCTTTGCACTGCCCCCCATCCGCCCGCGCCCCGCAGGGGCGCGGGCGGATGGGGGGCGTGGGCCGAAGGGGGAGATCCCCCTTCGGACATCCCCCCGTGCCAACGGGGTGCCCACTGCCTCCTTTAGGAGGGATTCTGCGCCCAGGCTTGGGCGGAACGCCCCAGCCAATAGAGGTTCTTATCCTCGCAGAGGTTCTTGACGCCATAGAGCACCAACACCTCGGTCACGCCGTTCTCCTCAATGTATTGCAGCACGTCGCCGTTGAAGCTGCGCAGGTCGATCAGGTCCACCTGCTCGAAGTCCGCAATGGCAAACTGGGCCAGGCAGTTGGCATAGGAATCCTTCACGATCAGCAGGTGCTGGCCGTTCCGGTTCTCGCCCCGGATCTGCACCAGGGGCTGGTTGCCGTTGAGAAAGGCGGCGTATTGGTCGCGGGTGGCCAGATGGTCGCGGAAAAGCAGGCTGTCGTGCAGCTGGCCGTTGAGGTTCAGCTCCAGCTGCAGGCTCTGGCCGCAGTCATAGGCATAGATGCGGTCCGTCGGCAGCCCCCAGAGCCCCACGGCCGAGGCGCCCGTGCCCTGGAAGCTGTCGCTGAGCAGCTCCTCGCGGTAGGCGGAAAGGGGCGTGGCTTGCCTTCCCGTCTGCGCCAGGTAGGCCTCCCAGGCCCGATAGGCCCCAAGGCTGGTCCAATGGTGGTCCGTGCGGTAATACAGCGCCTCCTGCTTGTGGTCCAGCAGGGCTTGGCGCACGTCGATGAGGTCAAACGCTCCGTTGGACGCCTCGTCAAACAAGCCGTCCACGTCCCCCTCCTTGCCGCCGTAGGGCAGCTTCTCCGGATAGATGTAGGAGGCGCCGGGCACGGGCAACAGCCGCACGGGCAGGGAAAGGGAGGAGGCGGCGGAGGCAAAGGCCTGGATGTAGGCCAGGTTTTGCCGGAATACCTTCGCATCGAGCGCGTCGTGCATTTGCAGCAGGCTGCCGTCCGTGCCCAGGTAGAAGCCGGAAAAGTCCCGCTGGCCCAGGAGCAGGGAAAGCTCGTTGTTCAGGGCGTAAAAGCCGTCGCGCAGGGGAAATTGGTCGGAAAGGTAGCGTTCCAGCTCCTCGGTATACGCGTCGGAAAACAGGCGCTCCCAGGAAAAGGCGGGCAGCTGTTGCAGGTTGCGGTTTTCGTTTGAAGAGACGTAGCGGTCTGGCAAAACCAGGCCTAGGAGGGCGAAAAACAGCAGATAGACCGCAAACAGCGCCGTGAGCGTGCGAATATAGGGGCGGGAAAGGCGCATGGGAAGGACCCTCCTTTCAAGCTAGAAGCGGAAGTACAAAAAGGGATTGTAGCTGCCGGCGGTCACGCTGGCGGTGCACAGCAGCAGCAGGACCAGGGCGGCCAGCAGCCGGAGCCCGCCCTCCGCGCCGGGACGCAGCCGGGAGCTCCAGCGGGAGGCCAGGGCGGCGGGCAGGCCCACGGCGCCCAGGGCCATGAGCACCAGCAGGGGCAGGCAGCTCAGGAAGGCGTAGACAAAGCCGGCATCCAACAGGGGGGCGGCGCCGAACATGCGGGACAGATACGCCAGGCCCTGGGGCAGGCTTTCGAAGGCGAACAGCACCCAGCCCACCAGGGTGACCAGCAGGGTGTAGGCCCAGCCCAGGAACTTGGGGGCGCGGTCCAGCCATTTGGAGAGGAAAAGCTTTTCCAGGGCCAGGAAGGCGAAGTAATACAGCCCCCAGAGGACGAAGTTCCAGCTGGCGCCGTGCCAGAAGCCCGTGAGCAGCCAGGTGATTAGAAGGTTGAAGAGCTGGCGGGCCTTGCCGCGGCGGTTGCCGCCCAGGGGGATGTAGACGTAATCGCGGAACCAGGAGGAAAGGGTCATGTGCCAACGCCGCCAAAAATCGGTGACGCTGGTGGCGGCGTAGGGGTAGCGGAAGTTTTCGGGGAAGTCGAAGCCCAGCATCTTGCCAAGGCCGATGGCCATGTCCGAATAGCCGGAAAAGTCATAATAAATTTGGAAGAAATAACAGACGATGCCCAGCCAGGCGGTCAGCGCGCCCAGGCCCTCCACGGGCTGGGCCTGGATGTTGGAGAAGGCCAGGCCGATGGCGTTGGCGAAGAGGAGCTTCTTGGCCAGGCCCAGGAGGAAGCGCCAAATGCCCTTGGAAAAGCCCTCCAGGCTGAGCTGGCGCTGGTAGAGGGCCGCCTCCACGTCGGCGTAGCGCACGATGGGACCGGCGATGAGCTGGGGAAACATGGAGACGAAGGCGCCGAAGCTGATCAGGTTGCGCTGGGGGCGAACGTGGTCGCGGTAGACGTCGATGGTATAGCTCATGGTCTGGAAGGTGTAGAAGGAGATGCCGATGGGGAGGGAGAGCTGGGGGACGGGCAGGGCCAGGCCCGTCAGGGCGTTGAGCTGGGAGACGAAGAAGCCCGCGTATTTGAAGACGCCCAGGAGGGAGAGGTTGATGGCGACGGAGGCGGCCAGGGCCCATTTGGCGCCGGGGCGGCCGCGCCAGCGATCCACCGCCAGGCCGAGGGAGTAGTCCAGCAGGGTGGAGAAGAGCATGAGGAGCACGTAGATCGGTTCGCCCCAGGCGTAAAACACCAGGCTGGACACGAAGAGCACGCCGTTGCGCCAGGATTTGGGCACGACGCAGTGGAGGCCGATGGCGAGGGGAAGAAAATAGAATAGGAAGCCCACGCTGCTAAACACCATGGTCCTATTTCCTCCTTTGATTGAGATGGGGGGCGGCGACGGGGCAAGGGGGCCGGGGAGGAAGGGGGCGACGGAGGATGGGGGCCCTTGGCCCCCTTGCCCCCGAGAGAGGGCCCGCCCGGCGGCAGGCGAGAAGGGGGCAGTCGGAAGGGCGCTGTGCGGGGGTTGGGGGCCTCGGCCCCCTTGCCCTCCGAGGAAAGGTTTGCTTGGAAGGTAGGTGGAGAAGGGCGGAGGTTGGGGGCCCCTGGCCCCCTTGCCCCCGAGAGAGGGCCCGCCTGGCGGCAGGCGAGAAGGGGGCAGTCGGAAGGGTGCTGTGCGGGGGATGGGGGCCCCTGGCCCCCTTGCCCCCCGGGGGAAGGTTTGCTTGGAAGGTAGGTGGAGAAAGGCGAGGTTGGGGGCTTCCAGCCCCCTTGCCCCCGAGGAAGGGCCCGCCTAGCGGCGGGCTGGAGGGGGCAGCCGGAAGGGTGCTGTGCGAGGGTTGGGGATTCTGGGGAGGAGAAGGCGGCGGAGGATGGGGCCCTTGGCCCCTTGTCCCCGAGAGGGGGCCCGCCTGGCGGCGGGCGGGTGGGGGGAGGACGCGCGTGCGGCCGCCGCGCGAGGACAGCGCGGCGGCCGCTTTGCCGTCGGGGGTGGGGGGAGGGGGATTATTCGAAGAGGGCGTTGACGGCGTTTACGCCGATTTGGACCTGTTCTTCGGCGAAGGCGGCGGCCTCTTCCTCGGTCTGGGAGGTTTCGTCCATGGCGCCTACCAGCAGCAGGCAGACATAGTCGCCGTGGCGCAGGACCTTGGCCGCGTTGGCCTTGGCCGCGTTCATGGGATAGAAGCCGGCGTCCGCTTGGATGCTGGAGAGGACGTCGTTGAGCGCGGTTTCCACATCCGCGCCCTTGCCCTCCACGGCCTTAAGCACCAGGACGCGGTCCGGCTGGGTGCTGATCATGCACATTTCGCCGGCAAATTCCTCCACATCCTCCAGGTTCAGGCCCACCACGTTGGTCAGGTATTCCTCGTCCATGGCGGCGCTGGGCAGGTAGTCGTCGCCATAGGCCTGGCGCACCGCCTCCAGGATCTCCTCGGCGCTGTAGTCCTGGGCGGGAGCGGTGGTCGTTTGCTGGCAGCCGGTCAGGCAGGCCAGGCACAGGCAGGCGGCCAGGCAGAACATAACGAGCTTTTTCATTCCATCGATCCATCCTTTTCTTGGCGTTTGTTGTTCCCGCTTTGGGGATTGCCCTTCTTTGACGGGCTGTAGGCCGTCGGGGTTTCCGCACTTTTTGGCCTTTTTGGTTAAGAGACGGTTGCCTTTTTGTTGCCCGCGGGCGGCGCTTACCTGCCGTTGCCGGCCTCGTCGGCCAGCAGGTAGCCCTTGCGCTCCAGCGCCTGCTGGATGCGGTCCAAGGCTTGTTCGTCCCTGGCGGAGAGGGTGTGCAGGTGCACCCCGCCGGTGAGCAGGGACAGCGGCTCCATGCCGCTGTTGCGCAGCGCGCCCACGAAGGCCTCCACCCCCGCCCGGTCGCGCAGCATCAGCATGGCCTTGAACTCGCCGTACAGCGCGTGTTCGATGGAGACGTCCACCACCATGCCCCCCAGGTCCACCACCGTCTCCAGCTCGTCCCGCAGGGCGGCCTCCCCCAGGTGCTTGGCCGCCACCACCCGGCTGGCCCCGAGCCCCTGCTGGCTGGCGGGCAACAGATAGCCCTGGGGCGTGGCGTAGATCTCCAGGCCGCCGGTGCGCAGCAGCGCGATGTCCCCCACGATCAGCTGCCGGCTTACGTGCAGCCGTTTGGCCAGGTCGGAGCCCGTGATGGGCCCCTTCGCCCCCCGAAGCAGGGCGGCGATCTCTTCCCGGCGCTGTTTTGCGTCCATGGAACGGCACCCCTTCCTTGGTTTGGGCCGCAGGCCCGCGGCCTAGCGGCGCCGGTCCGCCAGGCTGGTCAGGCGGATCAGCTGGGCGATGGAAACCAGCGCGGCCGCCACATAGGTGCAGGCCGCGGCGGTCAGCACCTTGCGCGCGCCGGGCAGCTCCTCCCGGGTGAGGAAGCCGCCGCTTTCCAGCGCGTCCAGGGCCCTGCGCGAGGCGTCGAACTCCACGGGCAGGGTGATCAGCTGGAAGGCCACCGCAAAGGCGTACAGCACGGCGCCCACCATGGCCAGCTGGGCAAAGCCCAGGAACAGCCCCACCAGGAACAGGGGCATGGACAGGTTGGAGGCGAAGCTCACCACCGGCACCACGGCGTTGCGGATCCGCAGGGGCAGGTAGCCCTGGTCGTGCTGGATGGCGTGGCCGGCCTCATGGGCGGCGATGCCCAGCGCCGCGATGGAGGAGGAGCCGTACACCCCCTGGGACAGGCGTAGGGTGCGGCTTCGGGGGTCGTAGTGGTCGGAAAGCCCGGGCCTGGAGCTGGGCTCCAGGCTGACCCCCTGCACCCCGGCCTGGGACAGCAGGGACAGGGCGGCCTGGCCCGCAGGCACGCCGCTGGCGGCAAGGACGCGGGAATACTGACTGTAACGGTTTTGCACCGCGGCCTGGGCGGCAAAGCCCAGCAGCGCGGCCAGCAGCACCAGAAGCCAGGTCCAGTCAAAGGAGGCATAGACGGGTAAAAACATGGAACATTTCCTTTCTTTGTCGGCGTTATACTTCCATTATAGGAAAGATGGGGAAAGAATAAAACGAAGCGAGCTTTAAGGATGCGTGAACGATTTGTGGACGAATTTCCGGGGGTGTTTGGAAAAAAAGGGGACTCCTCTTTTTTGGCCCCTCCCTTCGTTGCAAAGGGGGCGAAAGCCTGCTATACTTTTCATTTAAGGGTAGTATGCCCCAAGAAACACGAGCAGGTGACGACGGAGAAGGTGTTGGTTTGCTGGGATTTTTAGGCCGCGAGGGGCCGCTGTCCGAGGAGCGGGCGCGTCTGCTCAACCCCTTGCAGCTGGCCTTTGTGGGAGATACGGTGTTCGACCTATATGTGCGCAGCCATTTGCTCTGGCGGGAGCCGGGCCAGCTGCGCCAGCTGCACAGGACCGCGGTTTCCTTCGTGAACTGCCAGGCCCAGGCCCAGGCGTTGGAGCGCATCGAGCAGGGCCTGACCTCGGAGGAGAGGGACGTTTGCCGCCGGGGCCGCAACGCCCATTCCCGCCCGCCGCGCAACGCTTCCCCCGCCGATTATGCCAGGGCCACGGGCCTGGAGGCGCTGGTGGGATACCTGTACCTGAGCGGCCAGGAGCAAAGGCTCCAATGCCTGATGGAGCAAATCGTCCTAGCCCATGAAGAGGAGGCGCATTGACATGCCGCAAGTCAGCCTAAACGTGGAGCTGTTGGCCCACACCTACAACCCTGAGGCCCTGGTGGCCCTGGCCTCGCGCACCTGCTATTCTGCCAAAGACCTGGCGCAGCTGAAGGAACTGGCCCAAAGCCGGGACAACGCCCCCTATCTGCGGGGCGTGCTGGAAAGCGGCCATACCTCCGTGATCGAGCACGCCAGCTTCACCTTCGGCATCGAGGGGGTTTCCAGAACCCTGCTGGCCCAGATCACCCGGCACAGGCTGGCCAGCTTTTCCGTGCAGTCCCAGCGCTACGTCTCCCAGGAGGGGAAGGAGCTGTTCGACTATGTTTGCCCGCCGCGGATCCTCGCCCTAGGGCCGGAGGCGCAGGCCCGCTTTGAGGCGCAGATGCGCCAGATGCAGGCCTGGTACGACCAATGGGCCGGGGAACTGGGCGAAAACAGCGCCGAGGACGCCCGCTTCGTGCTGCCCGGCGCGGCGGCCACGCGCATCGTGATGACCATGAACGCCCGCGAGCTGCTGCACTTCTTCTCCCTGCGCTGCTGCAACCGGGCCCAATGGGAGATTTGCCAGCTGGCCAACCGCATGCTGGACCTGGTGTACCCCATTGCGCCCACGGTGTTCGCGCAGGCGGGGCCGGGCTGCGTGCGCGGCGCCTGCCCCGAGGGCAAGCGCAGCTGCGGCAGGGCCGGGGAGATGCGCGAAAGACAGCAAAGGAGGATCCAAGGCCATGGACAATGAGCGCGCCGCAAGGCAGGCGCCGGCCGAGCAGGCGGAGAACCTGCTGGTGGGCAGAAATCCCATACGCGAGGCCCTGCGGGCGGGCAGGCCCATCGACAAGCTGCTGGTGGCCCAGCAGGAGGCGGGCGGCTCCCTGCGGGAGCTGCTGGCCCTGGCCAAGGAGCGGGGCGTGCCGGTGCAGACGGTGGACAAGCGCCGCCTGGACGAGCTGGCCAAGGCCCACCAGGGCGTGGCGGCGGTGACGCCGGCGTTTCCCTACGCCCAGGTGGAGGACATCTTGGCCCTGGCGGCGGAGAGAAACGAGCCCCCCTTCGTGGTGCTGTTGGACTCCATCACCGACCCCCACAACCTGGGGGCCATCCTGCGCTCCTGCGAGTGCATGGGGGCCCACGGCGTGATCATTCCGGAGCGCCGGACCGCCACGCTGACCCCGGCGGCGGTGAAGGCGTCCGCGGGCGCGGCGGCCTGGGTGAAGCTGGCCAAGGTGAAGAACCTGGTGCGCTGCATGGAGCAGCTGAAGGAAAGGGGCCTGTGGCTGTACGCCGCGGACATGGACGGCCAGCCCCTGGAGCAGGCGGACCTGCGGGGCCCGCTGGGGCTGGTGATCGGCGCGGAGGGCCAGGGCGTGTCCCGCCTGGTGCGGGAGCGCTGCGACGGGGCGCTGTCCATCCCCCTGCGGGGCAGGCTTTCCTCGCTCAACGCCTCCGTGGCGGCGGGCATACTGCTCTATGAGGCGGCGAAGCAGCGGTGTACCTGATCGTAGACGGCTACAACATCATAGGCGCCTGGCCGGAGTTTGCCGGCGAGAGCGATCTGGCCCATTCCAGGGACAGGCTGATCCACCTGCTGGCGGACTATGCGGGCTACACCGGACACCAGCTGACGGTGGTGTTCGACGGCCATGGGGGAAGCAAGAAGCTGGCCACGGTGGAGCAGGTGTTCGGCATCACGGTGGTGTACACCCGCCAGCACGAGACCGCCGACCACTACATCGAGCGGGCCGTGGACCTGTTTTTGGACGGGGTGCCCCGCTATGCCCATGCGGACGTGCGCGTGGCCACCAACGACGCCCTGGAGCAGTCGGTGATCCTGTCCAGGGGGGCGGTGCGCATGTCGGCGGCGGAATTGCGCCGCGACCTGCAGGCCGCCAAGCGCAGG
Organism: uncultured Clostridia bacterium; assembly: GCA_944383925.1. GTDB lineage: Bacteria > Bacillota > Clostridia > Christensenellales > UBA1750 > CALWRM01. The sequence continues at coordinate 440 of CALWRM010000126.1, read as the reverse complement.
CGCCAGAAGGAGCAGGGGGAGCGGGCGCGGATCAAGCCCTCGACCTTTGAGGACAGGCTGGACGACAGGCAGCGGGAGCTGCTGGAAAGGATGAGGCGCGGACATGACGAATGAACGGCAGGAGGGCGCGTGGGACTGCGGCCGCGAGGAAGGCTTTGCCGCGCTGACGGACGAGCAGGTGGTGGAGAGGGCCAGCGCCGGGGACGAGGAGGCCCTGGAGTACCTGCTGAACAAGTACAAGAACTTCGTGCGCTCCAAGGCGCGCAGCTACTTTCTCATCGGCGCGGACCACGAGGACATCGTGCAGGAGGGAATGATCGGGCTGTTCAAGGCCATCCGGGACTTTCGGGAGGACAAGCTCAGCTCCTTCCGCGCCTTTGCGGAGCTTTGCATCACGCGCCAGATCATCACGGCCATCAAGACCGCGACCAGGCAGAAGC
>CALWRM010000125.1 GCA_944383925.1 uncultured Clostridia bacterium | reverse complement strand
AGGCGGGGGGCCTGCGCGCTTTGCGCGCAGGCCCCCCGCCTGTCTATGCCAATTGGGAAAAGGACCAAATCAGCACAGCCCCTGTGCGATGGCATTTAGGAAGTCCTGGGTATTGACCTTTTTGGCCTCCCCCTGGAACTGGCTCGCCAAATCGCCCGTCATGATGCCGGACTCAATGGTGGCGAGGGTGACGCGCTCCAGCCTTTGGGCAAACTCGCACAGCTCGGGCAGGTCATCCAGCTGACCGCGCTTATTCAGCGCGCCCGTCCAGGCGAAGATGGTGGCCACGGGATTGGTAGAGGTCGTCTCGCCCTTCAGGTAGCGATAAAAGTGGCGGGTAACCGTGCCGTGGGCGGCTTCGTATTCGTAGTTGCCTTCCGGAGAGACGAGGACGGAGGTCATCATGGAGAGGGAACCGAAGACGGTGGCGACCATATCGCTCATCACGTCGCCGTCATAATTCTTGCACGCCCAGATATAGCCGCCCTCAGAACGGATGACGCGCGCGACGGCGTCATCGATCAGGGTGTAGAAGTAGGAAATCCCGGCTTCCTCAAAGGCCTGGCGGTATTTGCTTTCGTACAGCTCCGCAAAGATGTCCTTAAAGCTATGGTCATAGGTCTTGGAAATGGTGTCCTTGGTGGAGAACCAAAGGTCCTGCTTGGTGTCCAAGGCAAAGGTGAAACAGGCGTTGGCGAAGGACTCGATGGAGGCCTTGGTGTTGTGCATGCCCTGCAGAATGCCGGCGCCCAGGAAGTTGTGGATCAAGGCGCGCTGTTCCTGCCCGTCCTCGGCGGTGAACACCAGTTCTGCCTTGCCAGGACCGGCCACCTTCATCTCCGTCGCCTTATAGATATCGCCATACGCATGGCGGGCGATGGTGATGGGGGCCTTCCAGCCGCGAATATAGGGCTCGATGCCCTTAACCATGATGGGGGCGCGGAACACCGTTCCGTCCAAAATGGCGCGGATGGTGGCGTTGGGGGACTTCCACATGGAATGCAGCTTATACTCATCCATGCGCTGGCTGTTGGGGGTGATGGTGGCGCACTTAACGCCGACCCCGTATTTTTTAATGGCGTTGGCAGCGTCGATGGTGACCTGGTCGCCCGTCTCGTCCCGATGGGGCAGGCCTAGATCATAGTATTCCGTCTTGAGATCGACGTAAGGGGTCAGGAGCGTGTCCTTGATCATCTGCCAAAGCACGCGGGTCATTTCGTCGCCGTCCATCTCGACGAGCGGTGTTTTCATCTGTATTTTTTGCATGTTCCCGTTTCCTCCTGTAGCTAAAAGACATCAAAATCAAGGTTTATTTTACAGGAAGCGCACACGCTTTGCAAGCGCGCTCCAATAAAAATTCAATCGCTCGTCCAGGCATCGGAAGACGGGCCATCAATAAAAAGGATTGAACTTTCTGTGAACAGCGAAACAAATCTTTCTGTGCATGTGTTAAAATAAGGGTGCATCAAAGTGTGTGTGAGGTGTGTGCATGAAACTGCCCGTTTTCGAACTGGTTGAAAAGACGGCGGCTCTGCTCCGGCAGAACCGATCCATGTTGGAGATGATGGCTTCCCAATTGCAGGCCATTTTTGCGGTGGTCTTTGCAGACAACGCAGAAAGCCTGGTAACCATCACCAGCCGCGTCAAGGGCGAGGACAGCCTGCGGGAGAAGATCCTGCGCAAAAGGCTGTACAAGCGCTACACCTACCCGGAAGGCATTTTTCAAAACCTTTCCGACCTCATCGGCCTGCGGGTCGAGTGCCGCTTTTTGGAGGACGAGGCCATATTGTACCAGAGCATCTTGAAACAGTTTACCCAGCAGGCGGAGGACGGCTATTCCTACTGCCCGGGAAACCACGAGGTGCGCCTGGACCTTAGAAGCCCCCAGCCGCAAACCCAAAACAACGGCTTTAGCATCTACCGCATCGACGGCATGTACGGGGAAATTGGGCAATCCGTTCGCTTCGAGTTGCAGATCAAGGCCATGGTGCACGTGTTTTGGGCAGAGGTGGAGCATGAAATCATCTACAAGAACAATTCCTACATGCTCATGGACTCCTTTATGAAGGAATTGCTGTCCTTGGCGTACGCCAACCTCTCCCTGGTGGACAACCAGCTCTATCTGATTTATAAGCAAACCCAGGCGCAATCCGAACCCGTGCAAAACTACGTGCGCGCCGGCGCGGTCCGATCCCTGTTTGCCAAGGCAATTTCCGATCTGTTTTATCATAAGATGCGCCAAAGCCTTGGATTTACGCTGAATTTCCGCCATTCCTGCGACATCCTTAGCCGGTATTTGCTGGAAAAACAGGTGCGCTTGGTGGATCAAAGCCCTGTGACCGTGATTGAGCTGATGTCGAGAATCAACAAGGTGATGTCCCTGGACATCGACTTTGAGGAGCCCCTCGTGCTGGAAAAGCCCTTTCGGGGCGAGGAACCCTTCACAAACATTCTGGCGGACCATCTGCTTGCCCAGATGAATACCGACTATGAGTGGAATATCTTCTTCCGCATGCTCTTCGTGTTGGAGCCGGGAAACAACGTGGAGGACTTTTCCGCATTGCTCCTTATGCTGCGGGATCGCATCGCCGATCCGGAGCTGTACGAGCCGCTGTATCGCGCCTGGAGCAGGGAGGAGGCGGAGGGCTTTAAGCAATATCTGCTGATCGTGGCTGCACACCAGATGGTGGCGGACGGCAGCGTCCAGATCATCTATGAGGATACCCTGGACCAAATGCGCGAACGCATCTGCAATTTGATCAATGACATGGCCTGCCATGAACCGCCCAAGGAACGCCCAAGGCTTCAGCTATGGCAGGGAGAGGATTGGAACTAAGGGATGAGATACAAGGAAAGGGCCCGCGACGCGGGCCCTTTCCTTGTTAATGGATGCATGCTAGGGTTGTTTCGATTCGGGCGGCCGATCCTCCTGGGGCCTTGGCGCGGGAGGCGCCGGCGGCTGAGGATAGTAGGAAGACGGAGCGGCCGGCCGCGGCGGTTGCTGGGCCCTGCGGGCCTGGGAACGCCGTTGGCCGATGCGGTTGAGCCAAAGGACAAAAAACACGATGGCGGCGGCGATGACGGCCAAGAGCAGCAGGACGGGCAGCGAGGAGACGAACCAGACAAACACATCCACCAAGAAGTTCCAAACGCCGTAGAGCGAAGCCGTGAACCCCTCGCGGATGCGCTGTCCCACGCCCTTTTCCTCGCTGGAACCGGAGATGAGGTTCTCCTCGTACAAGCCGATTTCCACGGTGGCATACTCCACAAGACCGTCGTATTGGCGAAGCTGCGAGGTCAGGCTCTCGATTTCGAGCGTCACGCGGGAAATCTCGTTTTCCAGCTCGAGAATATCGCTGAGGTTGTCGGATTGGGCCAAGATGCCCTCCAAGCGGTCCAGCTGGGTGCGGAGCACCTCCAAACGGGTTTGGGTATCGACGTAGGAGGTGGTGATGTCCTGCCCGTTATCGGAATACTGGTACAGGCTGCCGATGCGCTTGACCTCATCGAGAAAGGGATAGTACTGGTCGCTGGGAACCCGCAGGCACAGGTCGGCCCTGCGGCCGGACTCCTTGTAGGTTTCGGGCTTTCGGCCGTCGATGGTAGAACTCTCCACATAGCCGCCGTAGCGCTCCAGCGCCCCGTACAGCGCGGCTAGATCCACGTCGAATTGGGAGCTGTCGATGGACAGGGAGGCGCTGCGGACCACCTTGTGGCCGCCATAGTCCGCCTCGAAGGAGCCGTCGTACCCGGCCGACTCGTCATAGGCTAGGTCCGTCTGCGCTCCAGAAACGCCGGAAGCGCTGTCAGCGCTTTGCGAGCTGCATCCCAACAAAAGCAGGCAAAGCGCAAGAAGCAAAACGAGGGCAAACCGTCGCCGAAGAACCATGGAGATCCCTCCTTTGCGAAAGCGAAGCGTCGCCAAAGGTACGCCCGGCCTTCTTTGCTATAGGCATTGTAACATCGTTTTGCCGTCTTGACCAGGGGGCATGGCGAGGATTGGCCAAGGCAAAAGGGCGAAGAACGAGGGGAGGTTCCTTTTCAGACGGCGAAAAACGGCTCCACCCCCGCCAAAGCGGGGATGGAGCCGCGGACAGGGCTATGGGCGGCCACCGAGGCGGGCGTTCAGACGGTGCACGGAACGCCTCGCCCAATCGGCCTCCAACGCGATGGTGGACTCCGTCGAGCCTTGCCAAGGGGTCCACAGCTCGATGATGCAGCTCATGCTCTCGTCCAACCTCGCCTGGCATAGATCCAGGTCCAGCATGCCCTCGCCCGCAGGGGCGCCTTCCACATCGAAACCCAAACCGCCGAGCTTGCGGCGGATGACATAATCCTTGCAATGAAAGTTGACGCTTAGGGCGCCCAGGTTGTCCAACACCTCCCGGGTGCTCTCGCCCTGGGCAAAGTTGTTCACGGGGTCCAAACAAACGCCGATGCGGGGGGAGTGGAGGCCTTCGACCAGGGCCCGGAGCTGCCGGGTGGGGAAAAAGTCATGGTTTTCCACGGCGAGGACAAGGTCCCTTCGCTCCAGCTCCGGCAGCAGGGCCCGCAGAAATTCGCCGGCCTGTTCGAGGGTGGGGCATCCTAGGTCGTCGTGCAGCAGCGTGCGCACCAGGCGGGCCCGCAGATGCGCGGCGATGTCCAGGAAGGGGAGCAGGCGTTCCGGCCGAACGCCCCGCGTGCCGGGCTCCAAGCGAATGCCCCAGTCCCTCGCCCGGGCGGCCAGCGCCCCCAGCTCGTTGGCGGAGAGCCGCTCCAGCGGCAGGTTGTCCGCAATTTGCAGCACGCCGACGCCCAGCTCCCTGGCCTTGGCCAGAAGCCCAAAGGCGTCCAAGGGAGCGGACGGAGCTGGAAAGCCGGCCACCCCGACGCTCCAGGCATAGGTCCAGCTGGAAATGCCAAGACGCATGCCTTAGACCTCCTCCAAAATGAGCACCCAATCGCAGCCCTTTCCCTGGGTGGGCGGGACGACGACGCTTTGCCCCTTGGCGGGGAAAATGGCGAAGATCTCCGCCTTGCCCGTTCTGGGATCGAACCACTTGGCGCGCAGCTTGTCCGAGCCGGTGAACTGGCCCAGGTTGACCGTGAAGGGCAGGCCCAAGGGGGAGTAGACGTAGCCATAGTCCAAGCCGCGCCCAGCGGCCAGGTGGCCCATGCCCGCGTATTGCTCCACAAACAGCTCGGGCGCGGGGCGGAAGGAGAAGTAGTCGTGGCTAAGGCGCAGCGCCTTGATGTGGCGCACCTGCTCCGCGCCGGGATGTTGCAGCGCCACGCTCCAGTGGAAGGGATAGTAGCTGGAGGGCGACTTGGTCATGCTCCAGATGCAGTGGTTGCCGTAGGTGTGGCCGCAGACGCCGGCCATGAGGTTCCAATAGGCGTTTTGACGCATGTCGTCGGCGTTCCAGAAAAGCCCGAGCTTGTCGTTGAAGCAGGCGGGATGGTCCTCGTAGCGGGGCTCGGAGTCCATATAGGGCTTGGGGGAGGCGGCGGCCATGCGCAGCATGACGGCGTCCGTCTCGTAGCACTGGTCCACCGAGTGCCCGGTCTGGGAGGTGTGGAAGTCGATGTAATCGGCATCCGCCAGAAAATCGGTGGAGTTGGCGCAGCCGGGCGGGTGGAAGGTGATCAGATGGTTGGGATCCATCTCGCGAATCCCGCGCGCCATGGCGTCGATGATGCGGCGGTGTTCGGGCTCCAGCCGCCGGTCGCCGCCCAGCATCCAGAGGATGTTCTCCCGATCCCCATAGCGCGCGGCGATCCATTTGCCATAGAGATAGGCGTTGTCCTCGTCAAAGACGACGGGCCCCTTGCCCCAGCAGAGGTTAAACTTATCTCCCCAGGTGGGCAACAGCGCGATGAACAGGCCGTTCTTCGCAGCCGTCTCCACGGCGAAGTCCACATGGTCCCAATAGGAGTATTCGCCCTGGGTGTCCGGCCGGGCGGGATCGGGGAGGCCGTCGGTCAGGCAAAGGGGCAGGCGGCCGTAGGCGTTTGGCACGGTCAGACCTTCGAATTCCGCCAGCGCGACGCCCTGCACCACGGTGTAGCCCTGGCGGGCGCGCTGGGCAAAATAGTGCTCCATCTCCTCGCGGCTTAAGCGGTGGAAGATCTCCCAGGCGGTATCGCCCAGATAGAAGAAGGGTTCTCCGTCCTCCCAGGCAAGATACCTGCCCTTGACGGTGAGCTTGCGCATAGTCACACACCTCTCTTATTCGATTGCGACGGCCTTGCCCGTGTCGAAGGATTCAATCGCGGCAAAGACCAGGCGCATGGTCCTTAGGTTGTCCTCGCCGCTGGTGGGAGCGGGCCGTCCGGCGGCGTAGGCCTGGAGCAGGGCGTCCAGACAGTTGGGGATGGAGGACATGACATGCCCGCCATGCAGCTGCCAATCCTCTTGGGGAATGTAGGGAAGCACATCCCAGGTCTTGGCGTCCACGACCTGCTCGCCGTCCTGGGTTTGCAGGCGCAACAGGTTGTCGTGGTCCAGCACGATTTGGCCCTTCTCTCCCTGGGCCATGAAGCGATCGTTCCACGCATGCACCAGCTGGCAGCTGACCACGGCGCCGCTCTTGGCGCGCAGCGTGCAAAGGGCGGCATCGGGCACCTCGATGCCCGCCTCCCTGTAGGAATGGATGGGCGCGGCGTAGAGCGAGACCATTTCGCCGAAGGCCGCGCGGGCAACGTCGAAGATGTGGGGCCCCATGTCGCGCAAGACCATGTGGGGCATGGTCTTGAGGGCCGGTTGCTTTTCCATGATGGCCAGGTCCGGCGAGCGCATGGAAAGGGAGGCGTGGAGCACCCGGCCGATGAGGCCGGAGCGCACGGCGTCCAGAAAGGCCAGGGTGGGCGGCTGATAGCGGAAGTTCTCGTGCACGGCGAACCAAACGCCGGCCTGTGCGCAGGCGTCGACCATGCGCTGGCAGGCCTCCCATGTCGGCGCCATGGGCTTTTGGCAGATCACGGCCTTGCCCCGCGCGACGGACAGCAGCGTCAGCGCCTCGTGGGCGGGGGCGTCCACGATGATGTCGGCGATGTCAAAGTCTCCCCAATCGTGGAGTTCTTCGGGCGTGTCGAACACGCGGGGGATGGAAAAGCGCTCGGCAAAGACCTCGGCCTTGGCACGCGTGCGGTTCCAGACGGCCACGACCTGCGCGCCCCGCGCCTGCCATGCGGCGACCTGAAAGGCCGCCCAGTAGCCGCAGCCAAAGACGGCAATTCTCGGCATCGGCGTCTCTCCTCACTTAAGATGCAGCATTTCCTGGAGCACGTCCTCGATGTAGGAAGGCTCGAAGACCTTCTTCCAATCCTCCCGAAGCACGTGGCGCTTGCCATAGTCCACGGCGATCATGGCCGCGTCGGAGAAGGGATTGGAGGACTTGAGGGCGATGGCCAGCGGGATCTGAATGTGGCCCAGGAGGAAGGCCTCGGCGGCGGGACGGGGGACGCCCCTTCGCACGGATTCCTCGATGGCCTCCTTCATGATGGTGGCCATCATGGCCACCACAACCTCGGCCGCGGCCGGTTCGAGGATGGCCATTTGTTCCACCGTGATGCGATGGACTTGGACCACGGGGTTGAACAGATGGCGGCAGAGGGCCTCCGCCACGGCGTAGTCCTCCTCCTTGCCCGCGTACAGGGCCATGACGATGTCCTGCTTGGCGGCGGTGCCGCCGAAGAGGTCGGCCTTTTCCTCCGGCGTGTCGCATTCGCCGAAAAGCGGGGGATGGCAGGGATGGGTGACGACGAAGGAGCAGTCCGGCCTGGTGGCCAGCTGGCCGGCGCGGGCCGCGGCCGGGTCCAGGGTGAGGAAGATGGCGCCGGGCTTGAGCAGGGGCACCAGCTTGGCCGAAAGCGCGGGCAGGGCCGCGTCGGGCAAGGCGCAGACGATGATGTCGCACGAGGCGACGGCTTCCTCGGTGGGCATGGCCGCATAGCCCTTTGCGGCGAGGGCCTCCATGCCTTCGCGGTCCTTTTCACAGCAGACGAAGTCATAGCCGAACTTTTGCAGATTGGGGGCGATGCGCTGGCCCATCTTTCCGCCGGCGCCGACGAGAGCGATCTTTCGATCCATGGCAGCATACCTTCCTTTCTTCGTGCGTTGCATGGGAGGGGGGTCAAGCGAGTAGGTCGAGCACGGCTTGGATGTGGGCCTCCATCAGGGCGGCGGCCTTCTCCCCATCGTGGGCCTGGATGGCGTCCGTGATGGGCGTGTGGTTGTAGCGGCCGACCTCCAATCCGCGCAGGCGTATGGTTTCCAGCATGGCCCGGGAGTAAATATCCTGGATGACGGCGGTCACGCGCACCATCAGGCTGTTGCCGGAGACCAGCGCCAGGGTGTTGTGGTATTCCAAGTCGCAGCGGGCAAAGGCGTCCGGGTCGTTTCCGGCCTTCCGCAAGGCCGC
>CALWRM010000124.1 GCA_944383925.1 uncultured Clostridia bacterium | reverse complement strand
CAATCCCGCGCCTTTCTCCCCTGGAAATCCCCGCCGCTTTCCGCACCCGTCCTGACGGCAAGCGAAGCCTTCCCAAGCAGCGCGTCCCCCGCCACGCCCCTTCTTCCCCGTCGAAACGGCAAAGGCCCCTTTCCCGGCGCAATTCCGGCCTCCCGCCCCATTGGAAGCGCCCCGCCGCTTTCCGCGCCCCCCCAAACGGCAGGCATTGCCTCCCCAACCAGCGCGACCCCCGCCACGCCCCTTCTTCCCCGCCAAAACGGCAAAAGGCCCCTTCCCGGCGCAATCCCGCGCCTCTCTCCCCTGGAAATCCCCGCCGGTTCCCGCGCACGCCCAAACGGCAGGCATTGCCTTCCCAACCAGCGCGACCCCCGGCTACGCCCCTTCTTCCCCGCCAAACGGCAAAAGGAACCTTTCTTCGGCCCCTTCCCGGCGCAATCCCGCGCCTCTTCCTTGGGAACATTCCCGCCGGCTTCTCTTCCTGTCCAAACGCCTCCGCGGGCCGCGCCTTTCCCATCCGCATAACAAAAGACGCCCCGTATTGGGACGTCTTTTCTCCGGTCTTGTTTGTCAGCCCCGGTCCTTCCCGGGCTCAGAGCCTTTCCAGGGAGCGGGCCAGGCGGGCCAATGTTTCCTGCTTGCCCAGCAGCACGGCCGCCTCCACGGCGCCGCCCGGGGTGACGGGCTTGCCGGTGATGGCCACGCGCAGCGGCCACATCACCTGTCCGTTCTTCAGGCCCGTCTTCTGGGCATAGCCGATGAGCAGGTCGTGCACCCCTTCCTCGGTCCAGGGGTCCTGGGCCTCCAGCAGGGGCTGGAGCCCAAGCAGGGTCTCCTTGGCGCTCTCGGGGGTGGTCTTCATCTTCTTGTGGGCGTAGAGGCTGTTGTCGAACTCCGGCATGGCGGTCAGGAAGTCCACCATGGCGGGCAGCTCGGAGAACAGCTCCACCCGGGGCTGGAGGATGCGCTGGAGGATGTCCTGGTTCATGGCCGCCACGCCGGCCTTCTCATACCAAGGCAGGGCCGCGCGGTTGAACGCCTCGGGGCTCATGCGGCGGATGTACTCGGCGTTGAACCAGCGCAGCTTGTTGACGTCGAAAATGGCCGGCGACTTGCTCAGGCCCGACACGTCGAAGGCCTGCTTCAGCTCCTCCAGGGTGAAGAACTCCCTATCGTCCCCCGGGTTCCAGCCAAGGAGCACGATGTAGTTGACCAAGGCCTCCTTCAGGTAGCCCTTTTCGATGAAGTCGCTGTAGTAGGCGTCGCCATTGCGCTTGGACAGCTTCTGGTGCTGGTCCTTCATCACGGTGGTCAGGTGGATGTATTGGGGGATCTCCCAGCCAAAGGCCTTGTAGAGTAGGTTGTACTTGGGCGTGGAGGACAGGTACTCCATGCCCCGGATCACGTGGGTGATGCCCATGAGGTGGTCGTCCACCACGTTGGCGAAGTTGTAGGTGGGCATGCCGTCCTGCTTGATGAGCACCATGTCGTCCAAGGTCTCGTTTGGGGCCTGAATGTGGCCAAAGACCAGGTCGTCAAAGTCGCTGTTGCCCGTCAGGGGCACGTTCTGGCGGATGACGTAGGGCTGGCCGGCGTCCAGCCTGCGCTGCACCTCCTCCTTGGACAGGTGCAGGCAGTGCTTGTCGTACTTAAAGGTTTCCCCCCTGGCCTGGGCCTGGGCGCGGCGCTCCTCGATCTCTTCCTTGGTGCAAAAGCAATAGTAGGCATCGCCCTGCTCCACCAGCCGCTTGGCATAGGGCAGGTACAGCTCCTTGCGCTGGGACTGGATGTAGGGGCCAAAGTCTCCGCCCACGTCCGGACCCTCGTCCCAGAGCACGCCGCAGTCGCGCAGGGTGTCGTAGATGATCTCCGTGGCGCCGGGCACAAAGCGCTCCAGGTCGGTGTCCTCGATGCGCAGGATGAAGGTTCCGCCCTGCTTTTTGGTGAACAGGTAGGTATACAGCGCCGTGCGCAGCCCGCCAAGGTGCATGAAGCCCGTGGGGCTGGGGGCAAACCGGGTGCGAACAGTCATGATGTTTCCCGCTTTCCTAAGTAATGATGGGGTTTAGGGTTTGTAGGAATCCTTCAAGGAGACGGTGCAGTTGAACACGGCCTTATCCGCGGTGGAGTCCCGATCCTTGACGTAGTATCCCTGGCGCATGAACTGGAAGCGATCGCCCACCTTGGCCTGGCCGAGGGAGCTTTCCAACAGGGCGTTGGGATAGAGGCGGATGGAATCGTGGTTGAAGTTTTCCAGGAAATCGCGTTTGACTTCGGCCTCCTCCTCCGAGCCGTCCTCCTCCGTTTCCGCCTCCTGAGCCGCGCCGGGCATCTCGGGGAACATATAATCGTACAGCCGCAGCTCGGCGGGCAGGGCCGTGGCGGCATCCACCCAATGCAGGGTGCCCTTGACCTTGCGGTTGGCGCCCTCCTGGCCGGAGAGGGAGTTGAGGTCCACGGAGCAGAGCAGCTCCTTCACCTGGCCGTTTTCGTCCTTGATCACCTGGTCGCAGCGGATGATGTAGGCGGACTTGAGGCGCACCTCGCGGCCCGGGGCCAGGCGGAAGAACTTCTTGGGCGGATCCTCCTGGAAGTCCTCGCGCTCGATCAGCAGGTGCTTGGACAGGCTCAGCTGCCGGACGCCCCACTCGGGATGGCCCGGATGGTTCTCGCAGTCGACGAGGATGGTCTTGTCCTCCGGCCAGTTGCTCAGCGTCACGGCCAGGGGATCCAGCACGGCCATGGCGCGCTTGGCGTTTTCCCCAAGATCCTCTCGAATACAGTGTTCCAAGAGGCGGATGTCCACCACGGAGTCGGACTTGGCAAAGCCCGCCCTCTGCAAAAAGTCGTGGATGGAGGCGGGGGTATAGCCGCGCCTGCGCAGGCCCACCAGGGTGGGCATGCGGGGGTCGTCCCAGCCGGAGACGTAGCCCTCCTCCACCAGGCGGCGCAGGTAGCGCTTGGAAAGCACCGTATGGGTCAGGTTCAGCCTGGCAAACTCGATTTGCCTGGGATGGGCGGGCAGGTCGCAGTGGTCGCGCACCCAATCGTACAGGGGCCTGTGGATCTCATATTCCAGGGAGCAGAGGGAGTGGGTGACGCCCTCGATCATGTCCTGGATGGGGTGGGCGAAGTCGTACATGGGATAGATGCACCACTTGTCCCCCGTCTGGTGGTGGGGGATGTGCAGGATGCGGTACAGGGTGGGATCGCGCAGGACGATGTTGGGCGAGGCCATGTCGATCTTGGCGCGCAGCACCATGCGGCCGTTCTCAAACTCGCCGGCGCGCATGCGGCGGAACAGGTCCAGGTTCTCCTCCACGGGCCTGTCGCGGTAGGGGGAGTTGACGCCGGGCTTGGTGAGGGTGCCGCGGGTTTTGCGCATCTCCTCCTGGCTCTGCTCGTCCACATAGGCCAAGCCCTTGCGGATGAAGTCCTCGGCGATGGCGTAGGTCTGCTCGAAGTATTCCGAGCCGTAGGCCAGCTTGTCCCACTGAAAGCCCATCCAGCGGATGTCGTCCTGGATGGCGTCGACAAATTCCACGTTTTCCTTGGTGGGGTTGGTATCGTCAAAGCGCAGGTTGCACTTGCCTTGGAAGCGCTCGGCCATGGAAAAGTCGATGTAGAGCGCCTTCACGTGGCCGATGTGCAGATAGCCGTTGGGCTCGGGCGGAAACCTGGTTTGAACATGGCCCTTCACCTTTCCATCGGCGATGTCCTGGGCGATAAACTCCTCGATAAAGCTGCGGATCTTTGGGGTTTCCTGCATGTTTGCCAGTCTCCTTTCCTCGCCCGGCCCCTCGTGCCGGCGCGCATATGGTTTGGTGGTTTATTATACCACCCTCCGGGCCGCCGCACAATCGCGCAAGGCCCCTTCTGCGTTAAAAAACGGCGCTTTGCGGCCCTTTCCCCGGGGCGGCGGGAAAGCGGCGCGGCTTGGCGGAACCGCCGGGCGCTTTGCCCCCTTTTTCTCAGGGCGGCGGAAAGCATCTGGGAACGCCGCGCCCCGAACTATGGCGCGAAGCCGCCGGGCTGGGCCTTTCCCCTTCCAGGGCCGCCTGCCGTCGAGGGGTGGCGGAAAGCATTTGGGAACGCCGCGTCCCGGCCTATGGCGCGAAGCCGCCGTCCAGGGTCTTTTCCCTTTCGGGCCGACTGCCCGGCCAAGGGCGGCGCCTTGCGGCCCCTTTTTCCGAGGCGGCGGAAAGCATTTGGAAACGCCGCGCCCCGAACTATGGCGCGAAGCCGCCGTCCAGGGTCTTTTCCCTTTCGGGCCGCCTGCCCGGCCAAGGGCGGCGCTTTGCGGCCCCTTTTTCCGAGGCGGCGGAAAGCGGCACGGCTTGGCGGAACCGCCGGGCGACTTGCGGCCCCTTTCCCCAGAGCGGCGGAAAGCATTTGGGAACGCCGCACCCCGAACTATGGCGCGAAGCCGCCGGGCTGGGCCTTTCCCCTTCCAGGGCCGCCTGCCCGGCCAAGGGCGGCGCGCGCCTTGCAGCCCCTTTTTCTCAGGGCGGCGGAAAGCGGCACGGCTTGGCGGAACCGCCGGGCGCTTTGCTCTCCTTTTTCTCAGGGCGGCGGAAAGCATTTGGGAACGCCGCACCCCGAACTATGGCGCGAGCCGCCGTCCAGGGTCCTTTCCCTTTCGGGCCGCCTGCCTGGCCAAGGGCGGCGCGCGCCTTGCGGCCCCTTTTTCTCAGGGCGGCGGAAAGCGGCACGGCTTGGCGGAACCGCCGGGCGCTTTGCCCCCCTTTTCCTCGGGCCGGCGGAAGGCATTGGGGACGGCCGGCCCCGGACCTATGGCCCGAGCCGCGGGGTGGGGCCTTCCCC
>CALWRM010000123.1 GCA_944383925.1 uncultured Clostridia bacterium | reverse complement strand
CCTGGTCCGGCCATAGGGCAGGCCCAAGCAGCGCTGCACAAAGCCGCTGTCCTCCAACACGGCGCGCAGGGTCTCCGATACCCGCGCCTGCCTGGACAACCGTCGATGCGCCCAAAGCCGGTTCAAGAAGTCGGTCGTCTTGCTTTGCAGGGCCGGATCCTCCCCCCGGGTTTGGTAAAGCCGCAAGCAGGCGTACCAGCTCAGCTCCCGTCCCATGAGCCGCAGCTGCGCAAGCTCCTGGGACGCAAAGCCGCCCACGCCCCGCAGCGCGCCCAGCAGGGGCACGTCCTTGCGGGGATTGTCCAGGGCCGTCAGGTAATCCAAGGCGGCGCGCACCTCCCAAGCCTGGAAATACTCGCCGCCTGCGTCGGCATAGACGGGAATGCCCTGCGCGGACAGGGTATCCATAAAGTCGCGCACCAGGCTGCGCGGCGAGCGCAGCAGGATCACAATGTCGCGAAAGCTGGCCGGCCGGCTGCCTTCCCCATCGCGCACGGGCAGGCCCAGGCTTTCCTGCACCAGTCTGGCCGCGTTGAGGGCCTCCAGCTTTTGAAGCCTGCGGGGCAGTTCCTGACCTGCGGCTAGGTCCGGTTCCATCCCTTCCCCCTCCGCCGCCGCCAGGGACACCAGGGACAGCCGGACGGGGTTGCATTCCGCGCCCTCGACCCCAGGAACCAGGGCCGCCTGCGCATCGTACAACACCTCGGCGTCGCCGCCCCGCATGCAGGTGGAAAACACCAGGTTGGCCGCCTCCAGCACGCCGGGGTTGGAGCGAAAGTTTCGGTTGAGGCTCACAAGCCTTCCCCCGTCGCCCGCCGCGTACTTTTGCAGGTAATCGAGGAAGATGGACGGCTCCGCCTGGCGGAAGCGGTAGATGGACTGCTTGACGTCTCCCACGAGAAAGCGGTTGTTTTCGCCCGCCACGCGGCGCAGGATGGCCTCCTGCACGGCGCTGGAGTCCTGGTATTCGTCCACGAACACCTGGCTGTAGCGCTGCTGCACATCCCTTTGCAGCGCCTCGTCCTGCAACAGGCGCAGGCTGCGCTGCTCCAGGTCGCTGAAGTCCACGACGGCGGCTTCCTTTTTGGCCTCCTCATAGATTTTTGCAAAGCGCCTCGTGCAAGCGCAGAGCGCCTCCAGCGCGGGCAGCATACGCGCTAGCCGCTGCCGCTCCAAGGGGTCCGGCGTCCTCAGCTGGTCCATGGCCCTCTCCGCCATGGACTTATATCCGTCCCGCAAGCGCTTGATTTCCTCATCCTCGGGGCCTTTGTTCTGCTTGCGAATGCTGGGCAGGCGCGGAAAGCTGCTCCAGGGATGGGGCGGCGAGGCGGCAAGCTCCAGCAATTCCACGTCCTGGCGCAGGACCTGCTCGTAGGCGGAGCCAGCCGCTTGCGCCATTTCCAAGGCCTCGCGCGCCTTGCTTGCCGCCTGCGCCATCTCCCGCTCGCCCAAGCTCTCCAGCTCTTCCTGCCAGGGGGAGCGTTCCGGCGCCTGGCTCCAGGCGCGATAGTGATCCAGCGCCTCCTCCAGCCATTTCCAGGGGAAGGGCTGGCTCATCAGGAACTCGTAGAGCTGAACAAGCTCCACCCGAAGCTTATCCATGCTTCCCAGGGCCGCAAGCCCTTCGGCCAAGCCGTCGTCCAGATAGACCTCGTCCAGCGCCTCGTCCAGAGCGCCGGCCCGCAGCGCGTCGCTCTCCTCTTCCTCCATCACGCGGAAACCGGCTTCCAGTCCCGCCTTGTCGAAGTGCCTGTCCAGCAGCTGCTTGCAAAAGGCGTGGATGGTGGAGATGGTGGCCAGGGGCAGCCTGTCCAGCGCGGCTTGCAGCGCGGGGTTTTCAGGGGCCAAGGCCTCCAGGCGCACGCGGAGCCTGTCGCGCATCTCTGCGGCAGCGGCCTTGGTGAAGGTGACCACCAGCAGGCCGGCCGGGTCCACGCCCTCCCCCAGCAGGGCGAGGATGCGCTCCACCAGCACGGTGGTCTTGCCGGACCCGGCCGCGGCGCTGACCAACAGGTTGCTGCCGCGCGCCTGGATGGCTTCCAGCTGCTGCGGGTTAAATTTGGGCATGAGCGTCCTCCTCCAGCGCCCGGCGCATCTGCGCCAAGGCCTCCTGTTTGTCCACGCGCATGGGCCTGGCCTGCGTCCAGCTTCGATCCATGCCGCATATGCCGGCATAGTCGCAGTGCTTGCACGGCCTGGATTCGCCGTTTCGATCCGCCAGGGGGCTGGCCTCGATCCGGCCCTGCTGCACGCTTTGGTAGAGGCGCTTGAGCTTTAGCTGGGTAAACCGCCGCAACAGCTCGAACTCCTCGGCGCTCAGGGCGCTGTCCTTCTGGCGCTGGTTCAGCGCTCCCTCCTTGGTCAGGGAGACGGGCAACACCCTGGACGTTTCCTCCGGCTGGCACATGGCCCCGATCAGGCTCAGGTCGTCGATGACCAGGCCCTTGAGGCTCAGCTCCTTTTCCACGGCCTCCTGGGCCGCCTGGGGCGTGTAATTCTTCAGTTCCACCACCGGATCGTTGATGCGAAAATAGAACACGCCGGCGGGCTTGGCGTCCTCCAGGTTCAGCACCGCGTCCAGATACACGAACAGCTGTAGCCTAACGCCGTAGAAGGCATCCGCCAGGTTCAGCTGGGTGTCTCCGGACTTGTAATCCACCACGCGAACGAAGGCCTCTCCGTCGCGGACGTACAGGTCCACCCGGTCGATGCGGCCGTGCACGCTCAGCTGTTCGCCGCTGTCCAGCGTGAGGCACAGGTCGCCCTCTTCCAGGCCGAAGGCCCTCTCCTCCGCAACGGGCTGGAAGCGGCTGTGGCGCAGCTGAAACACGAGGGTCCGGCCTGCGCGGCGCAGGGTGGACCGCATTTGGCTCAGCTGTTGCCTGCCGCGGCCCCGCCGCAGGCCGCCCCGATCGCGAAAGCTCTCCAGGGCCTGGACGGCCGCCGCCTCCATGAGGGCGTCCGTCTCCTCGTCGTTTAGCTGCGCAAAGCCCTTTCCGCTCTCTGCAATGGCGCGCACGAAGCGTTCCACCGCATCGTGGTAGGCCGTGCCCATTTCCGTCCATTCCAGGGGTTCTTCCCTCAGCCGCCTCGGCGCAAGGCCGTATTGCACAAAATGCCTGTACGGACAGCTGGCAAAGCTTTCCAATCGCGAAACGCTGGTTCTTCCCCGGCCATACAGCCTGCCCGCCAATTCCGGCGAAAGCTCGCCCGACGTCACCGGCGTCTCAACGGCCTCCACCGCCGCCCGCAAGGCCTCCGGCGCGTGGTCTCGCAGGGCCGCGTAGAGGCGCAACGCCTCCTCGTCCGCCTGCCCGCCGGCCAGCAGGGCCCGAAGCTCCTGTTCCAACAGCTGTTGGGCCGTGGTTCGGCTGCCATACCAGACCGCCTCGTCCGCCCGCAGGCCGCCCTTGGTCTGCAACGCGGGGAACAGGTCTTGCAGGCGCTTCACCAGGGGCGAGGGCCGCAGGGCCTGGCCGTCCAGGCTGGCGAGCGCATAGCTCAAAAACAGGCGTTCCCTGGGCGCCACCAGGGCGGAGTAGATCAAAAAGCGTTCCAGGGCGGCCTCGCCCTGGAGATCCTGGATGGAAAGGCCGAACTGGCCCGTCATCGCCCGCAACGTCTGCCTCTCCCGTTCGTCCAACAGGGAGTTTTCGCCAATCTCCCGGGGAAGGACGCCGTCGTTGAGCCCCAGAACCGCCAGGGCGCGCAGCTTGGGACCGGGCTTAAAGCGGCGAAGGCTTCCAAAGTACACCGCGCCCCTGTCCTGCGGCAAGGCCATCAGCTGGGTGTTTTCCAGGCCCGCGCGCAGGAATTGCAGGAACTCGCCGGGGTCCAGGGTTTCCTCTCCGCAGATCTCCACCGCCTGGTCCAGGATGCGCAGCGTCTCGTCCCAAGCCTGCGCGCAGCGGCCCGCCTCGCAGGCTTGCCCCAGGCGCTCGAACCTGGCGATGGCGCGGTTCAGCCTCGTCTTAAGCCCGCTTTTTTCCATAAAGCCGTAGCAGAGCCGGCAAAACTCCTTGACGCTCCTGCGCCTTGCAAAGCCGCCCTCCCGCAGGTATTCCAAGGGAGCCAAGAAGGCGGAGAGGGCCATGGCCAGGCGTTTGTTCTCCACGGGACGCAAAAAATCCCGGCGGCTCACGGAGTTTTCCAGCATCCAGATTTCCAGCTCGTCCTGCTGGGTCTGGGTGACAGGGGCATAGCCGCTCTTCAGGCAACGGATCATGTCCTCCTGGGCATAGCCGCGCCTGACCGCCTGCAGGGCCGAGAGGAGGTAGCGGGCGGCGGGGTGAAAGGCGCAACCCTGGGGATCGTCCACGTACAGCCGCAGCCCGCGCCTGGCAAAGGCGCGCTCCAGGGCGCCGGCATAGGCCTGGGGCTCTTGGCAGACCACGGCCACCTCCTCGGGCGACAGACCGTCGCGCCGCATCCATCCTTCCAGGGCGCCGGCGGCCCGCTCGGCCTCCAGCTCCCCGTCGTGCAGGGCCGCCAGCTCCAATCCCTCCGGCGTCTTGGCATATGCGACGGCGGGCCTTGCGAACAGCTCCCGTTCCAGATGGTCCAGGGAGGGTTCCCCCTTCTGCCTTGGGCGCAGGTCGATCTTCGTCCAGGCAAGGCCCTGCTGCAAGACCATGCGGTGCAGGCACTCGTACCCCTCCTGGACGGGCGCAAACAGCTCCGCGTCCCTGCCAAAGCCGCTGTCGGTGCGGAAGCTGAGCGTCACGCTCTCGCAGGCCTTGCACAGGGCCAAAAACATGCGGCAGGTCTTTAGGGGCAGCACGTCAAAGCCGTCCACGAACACATGCGCGTCCCGCAGCCAGCGGCTATGATGAGCCGCCGCGCAAAAGCGGTCCGCCGCATCCTCCCCGTCCATGTACTTCCCGGCCATGAAGCGCTCATAACCGTCCAAGATGGCGGCCAGGTCGTAAAGCTTGTCCCGGGTGACGCCCTCGGCCAAGCTGTCCGCGGCCAAACGCAGGCCGGTGGCGCCCAGCTCCCCGGCGCGCAACTCCTTGATCTGGGACACCAAGCGCTCCAAAAAGCCCCCGCTCATGGAGGTATAGTAGGACAGGCCATCCTTGAGCTGCGTCCACACGGCGCGCAGGGCCATGGCGCGGCCGGCGTCGTCCAGCATCACCGCGTCGCTGCCGCCCAGCTCCTGGCGCAGCTTGGCCTGCAAGCGGCTGGGCGAGAGCACCTCCAGGTTCCAGAGCACGGGCAGGTCCGCCAACAGCGCCTGTTCCATGGAGAGGGTCATCAGCTCGGGCGTGACGACCAGCACCCGCTTCCCGGCACGGACGGCGGCCTTTGCCTCCCGAAGGATGTATTCGGTTTTTCCGCTGCCGGCCCTGCCCGTAACATAGGTGACGCCCACCGAGCTCTCCCTCCCTTTCCATCTCCCGCTTAGGCCTGGGATTTGCAGCCGGAAAATACCGCGCGCAGCACGCTTTGATCGTCCGCTTCCATCAGATAGTGCTCCACGCCTTCGTCCAAATAGGGATCTCCAACGGCCGTAAAGCCGTATTTTTCATAAAATCCGCGCTTGTCCGCCTGGGCACCCAGGCGGAAGTGCTTGCCGCCGGCCATCATGGCCTTATCCAGCATCATGCGCATCAGCAGGTCGCCCAGCTGCTTTCCCCGCTGCTCCTTGCGCACGCACAACCGTCCCAAATGCCAATAGCCCTCATCGTCGATGTAGAGCCTGCCGCAGCCCACGGTCCGGCCTTCGTCGTCAAAGAGCAGGGCGTGCACGGCCCTGTCGTCCAGCTTGTCATGTTCCGCCTCTGCGGAAAAGCCCTGTTCCTGAACAAACACCTCCTGACGCAGCGCAAGCGCCTGGGATAGATCGTCGCTGCCGCGCAGCCATTTGCCGTATATCATGCTTTTCTCACCGTTTCCTTTCCGAACTTTTCAAAATTTTACCGCAAAATGAGCGGATAATCAATTGCACTTTTGTGAAGGATAGGGTAGAATATCCAAGGAATGTTCACTAGGAAAAGAGGTGTCGAACCGTGGAAGAGGAACGCGATATCGTTGTCTTTACCGACGAAGAGGGCAATGACCTTGAGCTGGAAGTTTTGGACTACATCTTCTACAACGGCGAGGAATACGCCGTGCTTTCCGGCGTGGAAGATGAGGACGAGGAAGAGGCTTGCGAGCACGAGGAAGGCTGCCAGTGCGATTGCGAGGCCTGCGGCGAGCAGGAGCTCTATATCATGAAGGTCGTGCAGATCGACGACGACATGGAGGAGTTTATCCCCGTGGAGGACGAGAAGGTCATGGACCAGCTCATCGAGATCGTGCAGCAGCGCTTCGAAGAGGACGAGGACGACGTCGACGAGGATCAGGACGACGAATAATCCTAGCCCTTGGAGCCAAACCCCATTCGTTTTTCCCAAAGAGGGATGGGCGCGTACCCGCGCACCCATCCCTCTTTTTCTTTTGCAAAGAGGTCCTCAATCCGACAAAAAGCTCTGGCCCGCCTTGGCCTGTCGGGCTTGCCGGTACAGCGGCGAGCTTTTTGCAACGCGCAGAAGCTCCGCGCCCTGGGCGGTGCATAGCTCCAGCTCCACGTAGCCCTTGAACAAGCGCGGATGCCGCCGCACCCGGGCGCGCACGGACTCTGGCCGTTCCTTGGTTACCAACAGGTAGCTGAACTTTTCGTCCTCGTAGCCCAGGCTGCCGCCCTTTTGGCGCCTGTGCTCCGCGCTGCGCTGCAGCCTCTGGCTAAAGGCGCACCAATCCCCCTCCCGCAAGGGGCAGTCGGATCTGTTCGGGCAGGGCGCCGCCACATGGCCGCCGGCGTCTTGCAAGGCGGAACGAATCCGTTGCAGCCGGGCATGTCCGGCGGGCGTTCCGGGCTCCACCAGCAGCAGGGCCTGGCGGGCCAAGCCATAGAGCCTGCACGCCGTCCCCACCAGCTCCTCCTCCGCCAGCTCCAACAGGGAGTAGGCCGCCACCACCAGGTCGCAGGCCGGGCAATCTGCCTGGCGCAGATCCCCCAGCAACAGGCGCGGGCGCTTCCCCTCCGCCGACAGCAGGCGGCCGGCCAGGGAGGCCATGCGCGCATCCCGCTCCACCAGGCAAAGCTCCAGCTCCGGCCAAAGGGCCAGCGCCGCCAAAGAGGCCGTGCCCGGGCCGGCGCCCACGTCCAGCAGGCTTTTGGGGGTCTGCGGCAGGCAGGGAAGCGCCTGCTCCAGCGCCGCGCTCACGGCCGCGAAGGTGGCCGGCAGGCGGCTGGAGGCATAGGCGAGCACGTCGAACTCGCCGGTCAACAGGTCCTTTCCCTCCCCCGCTCGGCCCTGCGCCTGCCGGTAGCGCAGGGAAAGGGCGCGGGCCGGGGCCGTCAG
>CALWRM010000122.1 GCA_944383925.1 uncultured Clostridia bacterium | reverse complement strand
AGACAGGGGCCTTGCCGCCGGCCGCGCCCAAAGGGCGCGGCCGGCGGCAAGGCCCCTAGCTCTATTGGATGCCTATTCAGCCTTATCGGGGGGCGCGGAGATGACGATTTTTCCGTCCTCCAGTTCCATGCGCACCTGGTTGCCGGAAACGCCGAGCGCTTGCAGCATTTCCCGGGGGATCTGCACGCGACCGGCCCGATCGAGGATGGCATATTCGTCGTGCGTTTCCTCCTCGAAGCCTCCGACGTCCTGCAAGCGGCTTAGGTAACTCTGTTTGACGATGCGTTCGGCGCTGGTCTTTCCGTCGCGTATGGAAACCACGCGATGAACCTTGCGCGCCAAGTTGGGATCGTGGGTGACGATGACGATGGTCAACCCCAATTCCTCGTTGAGGTGGCGGAAGACGTCCAGCAGATAGGCGCCGGTTTTGGCGTCCACGGACCCCGTCGGCTCATCGGCCAGCAGGATCTTCGGTCGGTTTGCCAGGGCGATGGCGATGGCGACGCGCTGCTGTTCGCCCCCCGACAGCTGGTTTAAACGGCTATGCATCCGGTGGTCCATGCCGACCAGCCGCAGCAGCTCCTGGGCGCGGGCCTTGCGCTGCTTGGCGCTTGCATCCAAGAGCATGGGCAGCTGCACGTTTTCCAAGGCCGTCAGGTAGGGCAGGAGATTGCGCGCGTTGTTTTGCCAGACAAAGCCGACGGTCTTCTTTTTGTAAAGCACCAGTTCCCGTTCGCTTAATTTGAACAGATCCTGCCCGTCCACCACCAGCCTACCAGCGGAAGGCCGGTCCAGTCCGCCGATCATGTTGAGAAAGGTGGACTTGCCGGAGCCTGAGTTTCCGATGATGGCCATCAGCTCGCCCTGCTGGATGCTGATCTCCAACCCTTGAAGCGCCAGCACCTCGATGTCCTTGGTCTTATAGATCTTGACCAGGTTTTCACATTGGATGATCGGCTCAGCGCTCGCTTGCATGAACAATCTCACCGTCCTCTAGCTCATATACGGCATCGCCGATTTCCATCAGGCCCGTGTCATGGGTGGTCATGACGATGGTCACGCCCTCCCGCTGGGTCAGCTCCTTAAAGATCTTGACCACCTGTAGGCCGGTATTGGTGTCCAGCTCGCCCGTGGGCTCGTCGGCAAAGAGCACCTTGGGGCTATGCACGATGCCGCGCGCCACGGCCACGCGCTGTTGCTCGCCGCCGGACAACTCCTGGGGCATGTGCTGGGCCCGTTGGGAGAGCCCGACCAAGCGCAGGCATTCCATGGCCCGTTCCCTGCGGTTCCCCTTGTACTTGGTCAGCCGAAGCGCGAACTCCACGTTTTCCAGCGCCGTCATCATGGGGATCAGCGCCACGGATTGGAAAACAAAGCCGATCTCCATGCGGCGCAGCAGGGTGCGTCGCTGGTCGTTCAGAGCGGTGATGTCCCGGCCATCCAGCAGCACGGAGCCGCTGGTGGGCAGATCCAGCGCGCCCAGGATGTTCAACAGCGTGGTCTTTCCCGAACCGGACCGGCCCTTCAAGATGGTGAGGGCGCCCTTGGGGACGCGGATGGACACATCCTTGAGGGCTTGGTAGGGAGGCCCGCCCTGCACCGGGAAGGCGCGGCAGAGCTCGCGGGTTTCGATCATGGTTTCCATCTGTTCTCAATCCTCCCCAAGTTTTAGCGCCTGACTGATCTTCATCTTGGAGACCAACAGACCAAGCAGCAACAGGCAGAACACCATCACGCCACCCACGATGCTAAACAGCCGCAGGTTGTCCACGGGGGACAGCACCACGTTCAGCGGCAACACCCGATCCGAGGCGGCGTAGGCGATTTGAATCAGGGGGATATACAGCCTGGAAGCCAGATAGCCGATCACCGCCCCCATGCCGATGGACAAGGCGGAGATGCAGATCTGCTCATTGCACAGCATGGTCAGGATCTCTCCCATGCGCATGCCCATGGCGCGGAAGATGCCCATTTGCAGCGCGCGGGAGCGAATGGACAGGATCCAGTAGATCAGGAAGCCGGTGGTGCACAGCAGCAACACCACGATGAAGGAAACGGTCAAGATGCCGTTGGTGCCCTGAAAGATGGGATCGTTTTTCAGCTGTACTAGCTCGGCGGAAGCGTCCTGAAAGCTCACGAACTTCACGCCCGTCTCCTCGGCAAAGTCGTACAGGAAGCGGGTGGAGCCGTCTGTGCGTATCCATAGCTCATAGGGTGTAATGCCAAAGCTGGCCTGCAGCTGGCTCAAATGGGCCACGATGAGATACTGCTCCGTCTCCTTATACAGCCCGTCGCTGCCTCTGGTGCTGATGGTGGGCGTATAGCCGGGCCAATAGGGCACAAAGCCATACACGATGCCCCGAGCGCTCTTGCCCTGGCCGTTTCTGTAATAGAGCACGTCGCCCAATTCATACCCAAGGGCCTGCATGTTTTCGGACAGCAGCACCGCGCTGGCATTTTGCGACATGGCATTTAGGTATTCGTACCAATGCACGGGCAATAAGCTTTCGTCAAACCAGGCGGTTTCCCCGAATTCCTTGGTATGGATGCCCATCAGCTGCACGTTGCGCAGGCTGCTGCCCGAGGGAAGGGTAAGGCCGATGTCGTCGTCGTTGAGCACCTTGGTGATGGATACAATGCCCTCCAGCGATTCATATTTGCCAAAGTCCGGCTCGATATAGGTCAGCTCATCGGAGGCGCCAAGGGAATCCTCGGCCAGCTGCTGGGAGTTGTCCGACCAGGCTTCCTGCACCACCAGATCGGCGCCGATGCTGTAGAGAATGCTCTTTTCCTCGTTTTCGTTGATGGTTCTGGCGGCGGCTGCGTTGAACATGCCAAGGGCGATGGTGAACATGAGGAAGACCATGATGAAACCCTGGCCCCTGGTGCGCAGCACGCGCAGGAAGGAAGCGAACAGCGCGGGGCTCCAATGCTTCTGGAAGCATAGGTAGACGACCCGCACCAGCAGGGGCAGGATGCGCAGGGAAACCAAGCCGGCGCCGATGATGAACAGCGAGGAGGAGAGGAAGAGCAGAGGATCCAGCGAGGCGCCATCCAACACGCGAAGATAGAGCAGCTCTTTTTGGGCGTTGAAGCTATAGAGCCCATAGAGCGCAACGCCCAAGAGCACCACGTCCAGGAAGAGCTTTTGCCACAGCGGCGCGCTCTCGTTGCGCTGCTTTGCCCGCTTCTGATTTACGATGCTCACATCCGCATAGCGCAGCACGGGCACCACCATGGCCGCGGTGGAGACCAGCGCGGCGGCAAGGCCATAGAGCAGGACCTCCAGATCCAAGCTGACGGGCAGAGCCGTGCGCTGGACAAATTCCAGAAAGGCGTTGGCCGAGCCCAATACCTGGCATAGATACAGCCCAAGGGGAAGGCCCAGAACCAGGCTCAACAGGGCCAGCAACAGGCTTTGCAGCAGATATACAAACAGGATCTGTCGCTTGCTGGCGCCCCTGCTCTTGAGCACAGCAATTTCTCCTTCCTCTAGGGAGAGCATCTGGCGGGAGACCATGAAGATGAAGGCGGCCAGCAGCACGAAGATGGGCGTTTGCAGCACCAACAGGGTGACGGAGACCTTCTGGGCCTTGGTCACATAGCTGGTCAGGGTCTCGGTGAAGTAGTTGGTCATGTTGGCGTTGCTGTCGCTGGGCAGGCTGCGCTCCACCTGGGCCATCACGTCCAGATAGGTCTGGGCGTCCTGGCCCTGCATGGCCGTATAATCCACCAAGGAGTACCAATTGGCCTTGAGGCTGTAGCGCTGCCCCTCCCCGCGGGATACGAAGAGCTCGCAGAAAAGGTCCTCATCCATGAGCAGGGTGTTGGAGTATGCCGTGGGCGTGCGCACCCAATAGGGATCCTGGTCGTCCGCGTTTTCAAACACGCCGCAAATGCGCACCGTCAGCGGGGAACCGTCGGGCGCCGTGTGGCTGGAAATGGCCAATTCCTCGCCGAGCAGCAGGTTCATGTTGATCAGGCCCTTTTCGCTCACCAGCACGTCGATCGCCCCGTCCGTTGACAGGCTGGAGGAGGGGAGCTCGCCGTCCAGCAGGGAGCAATGCTCCCCGATGTCCGAAAGAAAGCCGAGGCTTAGCCGCTTTTCGCCCTTGGCGTCGTCGCGCAGGGAGACGGAGGCCATCACCACGTTTTCCATGTAGTAATTGACCACGAACTCCTTCTCGGGCAAGCCAAGGGCCTGGGGCAAGCCCTGGGCCAACTCCTCGGTGCGGTAAAAATTGTCCTGGAACTGCACCTCGTCCTTGGAACGGGTCATGCTGGCGCTGAACAGCGCGGCGCCGGGGTAGCGGTTGCGGCTGGTCATGTAGTCCGTCAGATTGGTTTGTAGCGTCTTTTGCAGGGTCGCTCGGGTGTACATGGGGTTGGCGCAGGCGATGGCCACCAGCAGGAGGTTGCCGAGAAGCAGGCTGAGCACCATCCACTTCTTGCTCCGAAGCTTTTGCAACACAAAGAACAGCATGGTTCTCACCCCCCCCCTATTCCACGATGACCGTTTGGCCGTCGTCAAGTCCGTCCAGCACCCAGACCATGTCCGTGGTGCTGAGCCCCAGCTGCACAAAGCGCTTGTGCACGCTCTCGCCCTCCAAAATGGATACGTAATACTTGCCCTCGCTACTCTGCAGGGCCCGCCGGGGTAGGAGCAGGGCATTTTCCAGGCGCAGAACCTGCGCTGTAATTTTAGGGTTGAGCAGGCTTGTGGGGCTGGTATCCGTCGCGCCTTCTGCCGTCGCGCCGTTTGTCCATTCCTCGGGCAGGGCGTCCAAGCGCACATACGCATGGTCCGTGGCGAGGGAAGAGGGCAGGCAGTTGGCCGCGGAAACGATGCGGCCGGTCAACGTCTTGCGCTCGTTCTTCTTTCCATACTCAAATTCCACGACCATGCCGGCGCGCAGCTTGCCCATGGAGTTGTTCACCGAAAACAGGCAGTCCTCCGGCCGGTAAACGGTGGCCAAGAGCTGGCCCTCGTAGCAGAGGGTGCCCTCCTTCAGGTAGATGGTTTCGCCGATGTACCCGCTCATGGGCGCATAGACCTCCAGGGCCTCCTCCGCCTGCAGCAGCTCCTCCTGCTCGCGGGTCAGCTGGTCGATTTGGTAGGCGGTGGACAGGGCCAGCTGTTCCTGGGCCAATTCCTGCAAGCGCAGCCGGTTTTCCAGGATGGCGATCTCCTCGCGCATGTAGAAGGGCAGCTCGTCCAGCTGTTCCTCGAGCTCCTCAACGGCCTTGTGGTAATCCGGAAGGCTGTCCTCCAAGGCCTGTTCCAGGCGGCGGATCTCTAACCGGATTTCCTCCAGGCGGATGTTGTCGGTCTCCTTGGAGAAGGTGGCGATGAGATCTCCTTCCTGCACGTAGGAACCGGTGTAAACGTGCAGCTTCACAAAGCGGACGTTGTTGGCCTCCAGGCGGATGGCGTGCTCCTTGGGGTAGAGGCTGGCGTCCACGGTTTGGGATTGGGTTAGGGATTGAACCTGGGCGGTCACGGTGTCGTAGTTGATGGATTCCGGCTGCAGCAGGGCGCCCTCCACCAGCTTGGCCTGCTCCTGGGCTTGCTCCGTCCCGCAGCCGCCCAGGGCCAGCAGCGCGGCCAGAAGGCAGGCGAGCAGGGCGCGACGGCCGGCAGACCTGGCCGGCAGGGGCATCCGATTATTCCTTGACATAGACTTCATCCCCCTCCTGCAAGCCTTCCTTGATTTCCACCACCGTGTCCGTTTGGATGCCCACGGTGACGGCGACGCGCTTGCGCTCCCCATCCTCGTTCAGGTAGACATAGCTGCCGCTGCTATCCCGATAGAGGGCGTTGATGGGCAGATATAGGGCATCCGTCTGCTCCCGGGTGACCACGAACACGGAGGCGTAATCCCCCAAGGCCAGGGCGGAGGTGTCGCCCTCCAGGCGGAATTTGGAGAACAGGGTCTGGCCGGACAGCACCAAGGAAAGGTACTCCTCCTGGTCGTAGGGCAGGGGCGTGAGCTCATAGCGCTGGCCGTTGATGATGGCATACAGGTCCTTGGCCAGGTCCAGATAGCTGTCGGAGACGAAGTCGCCGCTGAGAATGAGCTGGCTTTCGTCCATGAGGGCCACTTGGGTTTGCAGGGACTGCACCCCATCGCCGGAAAGGATGGGGTTGACATAGACCACCGTGCCGTCAAAGGGAGCGGTCAGCTCGCTGCGCTGGATGGTCAGCTCCAGGGCGCTGCGGCGGTCCTGCAGCTGGCTTAGCTCCAGGGCTTGGCGCTCCAGCTCCTGGTCCAGCGCGGTCTGCCTCGTTTCCAGCTCCTGGAGCTTGAGCTGGCCCTCCTCCTCGTCGTAGGGATAGGGAATGGGCATCTGCGAGATCTCGATCTGGCAGATTTCCAGCTCCAGGCGCAGCTGCTCCTCCTTGAGGGCATTGAGCTCCTGCGCGTAGGCGATCTGCCCGTCCAGGGCCTCCAGCTCCTTCTGGGCCGCCTCCACGTCCAGGCTGACCAGCAGCTCGCCCTCCTGAACCTTCTGCCCGAGGCTGACGTGCATGGTATCCAACACGCCGTCAAACTCATAATACAGCTCCGTCACTGGGGCGGTCACGGAGGAGGGGAAGACGCTGGCGCTGCGTACATCCCCCCGCTGAACCAGGGCCGTGTCAAAGCGGATGCCCACGGGCTCCAACAGCTCGGGCACAGCCGTCTCCTCGGGCGCGCAGCCGCCAAGGCCCAACAGGCAGAGGGTCAGACACAGCGCCGCGAAACGTTGCTTCATGAAAAGCCTCCCTCGGGCGCGCCCAAGGCGCGCTCTATCTTTCTATCTTCTGTCCTTGGCCCATCCTTGGGGCCGTTGCGATGTCGCCTAGCGAAGGATGACGGCCTCGCCCTGTTCTAAACCTTCCAGAATTTGGACATAGCCGTCTGCCTCGAAGCCCGTGACCACGGTTTTCATGGAGCGTAAGCCGTTTTCATCCTGATAATAGACAAAGTGTTCGTTTCCCATGGATTTGACTGCTTTCGCGTTGATGTAGAGACAATCCGGTTGGCGAGCCAGTTCCAGGCTGAGGGTTCCCCGGTCGCCGTCCTCCAGGGCCAGGGCGGCGGCGTCCGTTGGCAGCAGGTATACCGTATCCTCCTCGGGGGTCACGCCCTCCAGCGTGGAAGGATCCACCACGGCGACGGGGATTTCGTCCTGCCCCATGGAGACCTTCAGCTCCATACCCGGCTCGAACAGCTCCAGCTCCTCGGTCTTGAGCAGGAACATGGAAGAGGAGGAGTCGGAAATGGTGAGGATGTGCTCGCCCTCCACGCTCAGATCGGTGTCCTTCAGGCTGCGCAGATAGCTCACCGTGCCGTCGATGCCGGCCACCAGCCTGCGCTGCGCGCGCTGTTCCTCCAGGGCGTCCAGCTGCATGTTCACAATGCGCAGCCGGTCATGCAACTCGGTGAGGCTGGCGGCATAGGGCCGTTCGATGTCCTCCAGCGTGGCGGCGTTCTCCAGCTCCTCCTCGTCCTCGATGAAGGAGAGGCGGATGCGCTGTTCCTCCAGGGCCAGGTCGCGGCTCGTCTCCGTCTGCTGGATGGAAAGGCGCAGCTGCTCGGCCTGATCCTCCAGGGAGCGCAGCTGCTCGCTGAGGTTGCTCTGGTCCAGCTCCGCCAGCAGCTGGCCGGCCTGGACGGTGTCGCCCACGCGCACATACACGTCCTTGAACAGGATTCCGCTGACGGGGAAGGAGAGCTTCTCCACCCGCACGGCCGAGTAGCTGACGTTGAAGCTTTCCGTTTGCACCAGGTCCCCGCGCTGCACGTAGCAGAGGGTGAAGTCCTCGCCCTGGTAGGCGTTGATCACGGGCGCCTGGGGCAGGGTTTCCTCCGCGGGCAAAAGGGAACAGCCCGCAAGCGACAGGGAGCATATGGCCAAGAGTATGGCCAGCCCGCAAAACTTCAAATTAGGTCACCCCACATAACGTTTGTTTATAGAAAGCATTGTATCCCATCTGAAGGACGGATACAAGAAAAATGTGCGGGGACGTCTCCCCTTGTTAGGCCCGATCCGGCCGATCTTTTTCTGGGCGCTTCGGCGTTGGCGCAAAGGAAATAGGCTGACAAAAGTTTGTATTTTTATGTCAATATTCTGTCACAAACGGGGATGTATAGACGTTTCAACGATGTAAATGTGGAAAAGCGTTTTAGATTGTTCACACTTACCTCATACATATATGCTACGGTTTTTATGGAAGACAGAAAGCGGGAGGAAGACAAGCATGCCAAGAATATTGATTGTGGACGACGAGCCGCGCATACGCGAGCTGGTGAAAAAATATGCCGCCTTTGAGGGGATCGATGTGGCCGAATCCGGCGACGGGATGGACGCGGTGGAAAAGTGCAGGCTGCAAAGCTTTGATCTGATCGTGATGGACGCCATGTTGCCCGGCCTGGACGGCTATTCGGCCGTGCGGGAGATCCGCAAGACCTCCGACGTGCCGGTGATCATGCTCTCGGCCCGGGGCGAAGAGTACGACCGGCTGCACGGCTTCGAGACGGGCGTGGACGATTACGTGGTCAAGCCCTTCTCGCCCCGGGAGCTGATGATGCGCGTCACCGCCATTTTGCGCCGCAGCGCCAAGGCGCAGGACAAGGAGCGGGAGATCTACGAGAGCGAGGGCATCCGGGTGGACTTCACCGCCCGCCAGGTGCAGGTGGACGGCCAGACCGTGGAGATGACGCCCAAGGAGTACGACCTCTTCTTCTTCCTGGTGCGCAACCGGGGCGTGGCCTTGACCAGGGAGACGCTGATCGGCAAGGTTTGGGGCTATGACTTCTCCGGCGACGATCGGACGCTGGACACCCACATCAAGCTGCTGCGCAAGAGCCTGGGGAGCCAAAGCCATCGGGTGGTCACGCTGCGGGGCGTCGGCTACCGCTTTGAAGGATGAGCCGGCTGCGCGGCGGCCTGCCAAAGCGCATGAAGCTGCAATGGAAGGTCTTTTGCTATTTCCTCTTCTTTTGCGCCCTGTTGCTCGTGCTCCTATGGCTGATGCAGACCGTCTTTTTGGACGCGACCTACAAGGCCATCAAGTCCAACAGCATCCGCAACGCCGCCAACCTGGTGGCCGAAAACATCGACGAGGAGAACCTGGAGGCGCTTACGGAGCAGATTGCCCAGGCGAACAATTATTGCATCCTCATCGTTGACCAGACAGGACAGACGCTCCTCAACCAGGAAAGCGTGCGGGGCTGCGTGCTGCACACCATGCACGAAAAGGGCCTGTCCGAGCTCTACGCCCGCGCCATGCAAAACGGCGACGGGCTCTACAGCGCCCAGGAGCGGGGGAGCCAGGAGAAGGAAACCTCCGTGGAGGCCCTGGATGCGGACGGGGCGGCCCGGCGCATCTTCCGTTACAGGCCCTTGGACAGCTTGGTGTACGGCAAGCTGGTCACCAACGCCCAGGGCGAGGAGCTGCTGGTCCTGCTCAGCGCGGTGATCAGCCCGCTGAACGCCACGGTCAGCACCCTGCGCGTTCAATTGGTCGTCATCTCCGCCCTGATGCTGCTGCTCTCCGTCGGGCTGGCCTTTCTGCTGGCCAGGGGCTTGTCCAAGCCCATCGTCAACATCGAGCGCAAGGCCGCCAAGCTGGCGCGGGGAGATTTTTCCGTGCACTTTGCCGACGGCGGCTGCCGGGAGCTGTCCAGCCTGTCCGAAACGCTGAACCAGACGGCCAGGGAGCTTGGCAAGGCCGAGGGCCTGCGCCGGGAGCTGCTGGCCAATGTGTCCCACGACCTGCGCACGCCGCTGACGCTGATCGGCGGCTATGCCGAGGCCATGCGGGACCTGCCCGAGGAGAACACCCCGGAAAACGCCCAGATCATCATGGAGGAGGCGGCCAGGCTCTCGGTGCTGGTGGCCGATCTCCTAGACCTGTCCAAGCTGGAGGCGGGGGTGGAGCAACCCGACATGCGACCCCTGGAGCTGTGCCACAGCCTGGAGACGACGGCGGCCCGCATCGGCGAGCTGCTAAAGGCCGACGGTTACCGCATAGACTTTAGCGGCGAGAAAGCTTGGGCCCTGGCGGACGAGACCCGCATCACCCAGGCGGTGTACAACCTGCTGCTCAATGCGGTGGACCATGCCGGCGAGGACCGGCGGGTGCAGCTGCGCCTGACGAAATCGGAAAACTACGCCCACATCGAGGTGCTGGACGGAGGGACGGGCATCGCACCCGAGCAGATGGAGCATATCTGGGAAAGGTATTACCGGGGCGGCGAGGCCCACAAGCGTTCGGTGCGCGGTTCCGGCCTGGGGCTTTCCATCGTCAAATCCATCGCGAGCATGCACGCGGGCCTTTGCGGCGTGCGCAACAGGCCGGAGGGCGGCAGCTGCTTTTACCTTC
This sequence comes from uncultured Clostridia bacterium, assembly GCA_944383925.1. Taxonomy (GTDB): domain Bacteria; phylum Bacillota; class Clostridia; order Christensenellales; family UBA1750; genus CALWRM01. The sequence continues at coordinate 4,571 of CALWRM010000122.1, read as the reverse complement.
AGCTCCCGCTTTGGACGGGCGCCGAAGACGGGCAAGGGACCGACGCCCAGGCGTAAAGGCAAAAGATCACTTAGAAAAGAAAGGCGGTGTCTCCATGGAGATCGCATACAGACACGAGATTCGCATTCCCATCGGTCCTTTTGAAGCTCTGGAACTGGAACAAAGGCTTTCCGCCGCCCTGCGGACGGACAACTCCGCAAAGCCGGGCGGCGAATACCGCGTGCGAAGCCTCTGCTTTGAGGAGGCCGGCGAACGCTCGCCCCTCCGGCGGCAGGATGGGCTCTCGGGAAGGATCAAGTTCCGGCTTCGGCTGTATGACGGCAACATGGAGCGCATTTGCCTGGAAAAGCGGGTGCGCCACTGTGGACTGGCCGCAGAACAATGCGCTTGGATCACGGCCGAGGAATGCGCCGCGCTGTTGCAGGGCAACCTGGAGCCGCTGCGCAACAACGGCAGCGACCTGGCCGGCGAGCTGTGCGCGAGGTTGCGCGGTGGTGCGCTGCGTCCTTGCTGCGTGGTGGACCATCGCCGAAGGGCCTTTGTGAGTAGCCAGGAGGGCGTGCGCGTGCGGCTGGACACGGACATTCGGGGGAGCGAAAACGCGGCGGCCTTTTTGGACGCCGGGGCCCTTGGCCTGCCCGCCGCCTCCGTTTCCGTGTTGGAGGTGCAGTTTGAATCCTATCTGCCCCGCCGCATTGCCGAGCTGACCCGGCTACAGGCAGGGCCGGGCGCCGTGGGCTCCAAGGCCGCGGCCCTGTGCCTGGCCTATTAGGCAGGAAGAACGAGGCCCCGGAACCCATCGGGTTCCGGGGCCTTGCTGTCTTGCGGCGGGACTAGAAGATGTTTTCCAGGGTGGGCAGCTCCTTGCTCACCACCGCCGATATGGCCGTGCGCAGCAGCTGGCAGTTGCGCAGCACCACCTGGGGTTCCCCCTCCTGGTAGCTGTAGCTCAGCTCGATGAGGGCGTCGGAGATCTGGTGCATGTCGTCGTGAATGGCGACGAATTGCCAGGCCGTGGCGTCCCTGGCCCAAAGCCGGTTCAGCGCCTGGATGTGCTGCCCCGCCTCCTCGAAGCGGCCCTCGCGGACGGCCTCGTCGATCCGATCGCAGAGCGCCAGCAGCTCCTGGGCGCCGTTGTTGATCCAGACAACGAGGAACACGCTGACGACCACCACCAAGCAGGCCAGCAAGATCATGATCACGTTTCCGCGCATCACCACTTCACCTCCGAAGCGTCCAGGGCCTGCAGGTATTGCAGCTGGTCGCCCTGCCGTCTTTGCACGGTGAGCAGGCCGCTGGTGTCCAGGGCGCAGTAGAACACGGCCTTGGGCGTGGCGCCCAGTTCCTTGAGCACGCGCTCCAGCCAAGCCTCGTCCTTGCCGGCCAGGCGGAGGGTGTCCGATTGCATGCGTCCGTCCAGCACCAGGTTGAGCGGCAGGCCTTCATACGGGGTGGCCAGGCCGAGGTCCTCCGGGGTGGCGGGCCTTTTTTGCGAAACGGGGAACACGGACAGCTGGCCGGAAACCTCCAAGAGGGCGCAGCCCACCTCGTGGATGTTGTAGATGCCCGAACTGCGCACCCGTTCGAGCAACTCGTTGATGGTAAAGCCCTGGTGCAGCAGGGCTTTTTGATCGATCACCCCGTTGCGGATGAGCACCGTGGGACGCCCGGCCAAGAAGCCGCGCGCCTTTTCGCTCTTAAGGCAGAGGATGGAGATCAGCGCGTAGGCCAGCAACAGCGCCCCCACGGGCAGGATGCCGTAGAGCAGGGGCATGCCCACGTCCGACATGGGCGTTGCGGCCAGGTCCGACACGATCACCGTAAAGACCAGCTCGAAGGGCTGTAGCTGGCCCACCTGGCGCTTGCCCATGAGCCGGATGATGAGGATCACGGCCACATACAGGATGAGCGCCCGGATGAACATGGTGAGCATGGAAGCCTTCCCTCCTTCCAAAGACCGACGGCTAAGGCTAGGATGGCCGCCTTTTCCCGCTCCCATGCGTCCAAAGGGCGGCGCTTGGCCGCGCAAGGCCTTGGAAAAAACTGGCGGTCCGCCGCTTGTGCGCCGGGCCGCCAGGCGCTATACTAGAAAGGTAGGTTGTCAAGAGGAGCCCGAGGGCGCGCCGCGCCCCGCGCGCTTCCGCATCCATACCGGCCGCCCAGCGGCCATAGAAGGAGGCATTTATATGAGCAATTCCGTTATGCAGGCCATTTTGGACAGGCGCAGCATCCGCGCCTATGTGCAGGAGGCCGTGACCGAGGAGCAAAAGCAGGCCCTGCTACAGGCTGCCCTGGCCTCACCCAGCGCCATCAACTCCCAGCCCTGGCACTTTAGCTTTGTGGAGGACCAGGCGCTGCTCCAGGAGGTCAATGCGGCCCTGTGTGAAAGGCTGGTGGCCAACGCCAAGGACGAGGAGACCCGCGCCCGCTTCAGCGATCCGAACTACAGCGTATTCTACCATGCGCCTCTGGTGGTGTTCATCTCCGGTCCAGCCAGCCCCGAGCCGCTGAAGTTTGCCACCATCGACGCTGGCATTGCCGTGGAAAACTTGGCCCTGGCCGCCCAGGGACTTGGCCTAGGCTCCGTGATCCTGGGCATGCCCAGGGAGGCCTTCCTGGGAGACAAGGGTCCCGCGCTGGAAAAGAAGCTGCACTTCCCCGAAGGCTATGAATTCAAGATCGCCATCTCCATCGGCAAGGCGGCCGCGACCAAGGACGCCCATCCCATCGGCGAGAACAAATACAGCTTCCTGTAGGCTTGGGGGGAAAGCGCATGTTGGAATTTAGGTACGATACCCAGCTGCTCATCGAAGGCGAGGACCTGGACGAGGACGCCATCAACGATTACTTCACCGAAAACCTCAAGGGCGACTGTCTGCTGGCCGTGGGCGACGAGGAGCTCATCAAGATCCACTTCCATACCAACGAGCCCTGGAAGGTGCTGGAGTACTGCGCGTCCCTCGGCGAGATCTACGACATCGTGGTGGAGGACATGGAGCGCCAGTCCAAGGGCTTGCAGGGTTGAGCGGCCGTCACGCAAGATAAGGAGGAATGGCCCATGGCATTGCTGGGCGACAACAAGTTCGCGGGCGTGTTTTCCATTGAGGAAGGCCGCTTGGTCCGCCGCTTTGACGACGAAACCCTGTTCATCGAGCCTTGGGGCGAGAACAGCCTGCGCGTGCGCGCCACCAAGGAGCCGGCCATGGCGGCCGAGGATTGGGCCCTGCTGACGCCCAAACCCTGCCAGGCCAACATCCAGATCGGCCAAAGCCAGGCGGTCATCCAAAACGGAAAGATCCAGGCGCGGCTCAGCGCCGGGGGAAAGCTGACCCTGCTCAACGCCGAAGGCAAGCTGCTGCTGCAGGAGTACGTGCGCAACCGCATGGACGTGCACGACGACTGCTGCTCGGCCCTGGAGGTGGAGGCCAGGGAGTTTTGCCCCATCCTCGGCGGGGACTATACCCTGCGCCTGCGCTTTGAATCCGATCCGGAGGAGAGGCTATACGGCATGGGCCAGTACCAAATGCCGCATCTGAACCTAAAGGGCTGCGATCTGGAGCTGGCCCAGCGCAATTCCCAGGCCTCCGTACCCTTCCTGCTGTCCTCCCTAGGCTACGGCGTTTTGTGGAACAACCCGTGCGTGGGCCGGGTGTGCTTTGGCAAGAACCTGACCACCTGGGAGGCCAAGAGCACCACCCAGCTGGACTATTGGGTCACCGCCGGGGACACCCCCGCCCAAATCGAGGAGGCGTACGCCAAGGCCACGGGAACGGTGCCGGAAATGCCGGACTTTGCCAAGGGCTTTTGGCAGTGCAAGCTGCGCTACCGCACCCAGGAGGAGCTGCTGGCGGTGGCGCGGGAGTATAAGCGCCGCAAGCTGCCCATCTCCGTGATCGTGGTGGACTTCTTCCATTGGCCCCACCAGGGCGATTGGAAGTTCGATCCCGACTATTGGCCGGACCCGGAGGGCATGGTGCGGGAGCTGAAATCCATGGGCATCGAGCTGATGGTTTCCATCTGGCCCACCGTGGATAAGAACAGCGAAAACTATCCGGAGATGCTGCAAAAGGGCCTGCTGATCCGCGTGGACCGGGGCATCCGCATTGCCATGGACTTCATGGGCAACACCGTGCACTTCGACGCCACCAAGAAGGAGGCCCGCGAGTTCATCTGGAAAAAGGCCAAGCAAAACTACTTCGACAAGGGCGTGGCGCTCTTCTGGCTGGACGAAGCCGAACCCGAGTACGGCCGGTACGACTTCGACCTCTACCGCTACCATCTGGGGCCGAACCTTAGGATCGGCAACATCTACCCGGCCATGTATGCCAAGGCCTTCTTCGACGGCATGCGCGAGGCGGGGGTGGAAAACCCCATCAACCTGTTGCGCTGCGCCTGGGCGGGCAGCCAGCGCTATGGCGCGCTGGTTTGGTCGGGCGATATCCATTCCAGCTTTGCCTCGCTGCGCAACCAGCTGGCGGCGGGCCTGAACATGGGCCTGGCTGCCATCCCCTCGTGGACCACCGACATCGGCGGCTCCCATGGTGGCGATGCCAAGGACAGCCGCTTCCGTG
>CALWRM010000121.1 GCA_944383925.1 uncultured Clostridia bacterium | reverse complement strand
GGCGCAGCTGGGAGAGGTTATTGGCCACCACGCCCAGCTCCGGATACGGCCGCAGCGCGCGCCAGACCTCGTCCAGTTCCCCTTGCGTTAAGTAGGGAGGGAGTGAAAGGAAGGCCTTGTTCTTTGGCAAATGGGGCAATCCCGCCTGCAAGGCGTTCTCTCCAATCTCCAACGGCTGCCAATACAGCTCGTCCGCGGGGGACGATAACAGCTCCTCCAGGGACGCGCTCTGGTGGACCAGCAACGTTGGGTTCCTTGGCGAAAAGGCCGGCGGGGTGTCCGCCGCCTCGCCCCGTCCCAGCTTGGGCTTGCTGCGCTCCAGAATCTCCCGTTCCAGCGCAGCCACCGCCTCCCTTCGGAGGGCGTTGAGGGCCGAAACGGGGAGGAAGGCGCCTTCCTCCAGATCTACCTGCGCCTCCTCGCAGGAAAAGGGCGTATCTCCAAGCCGGCAAAGCTGCTTGAGCGCTTGTTCCTCCGCCAGGGGTTTTCCCCGGGCCGCCTGCACCGTCTCGCCCTCGGCCTCCACCCCATCCAGCCAAAGCCTGGCGCTCTCCCCCACCCGCAAACGGGCGCGCAGGCGTACCGGACGCTTCCGGATGTCCTTGCCATAGCTTTGTCTGGCCCTTTCCATCTGCAAGGCGTCCGTCGTGCGGTAAAGCTCCATGCCCGGCCTTGCCTGCGGGGGCAGGCGGAGCTGCGTCAGACCGCCGCACAGCTGCCTGAGACCGGAGACCTGCACGCCCACGCCCGCAGCGCCCTCCACGCGCGCTTCCAGCCCGTCTCCTTCCTGCAGGGTGCGCAGGAGCTTGGCCACCGTCCTGCCGCCGGGGCCCGCCACGAGGCTGCCCACGTGCACGCCTTGGTGGTTGGGCCTTTGTTGAAACAGCGCTTCGCCGTCCCGCTGGGAAAAGGCATAGCCGCGGGTAAAGCCGCCCCGGTTGAACACGGACAACAGCGCCTCCAGCGCCTCCGGTCCGGGCTTTTTTCCTTCCTGGGCCAGGTCCAGGGCTTGCCGGTAGGCTCGGGTGACCACAGCCACATACTCCGGCCTCTTGAGCCTGCCTTCCAGCTTGATGGAGCAAGCGCCCGCCCGCATCAGGGCGGGAAGGTCGTACAGGCAACATAGGTCCTTGGTGCTCAGCGCATAGCAAAGGGAGTCTCCCAACCAATAGGGCAGGCGGCAGGGCTGGGCGCAGCGCCCCCGGTTGCCGCTGCGGCCGCCGATGGCCGAGGAAAACAGGCACTGGCCCGAAAAGCCCATGCAAAGCGCTCCATGGGCGAAGACCTCCACCTCCAGGCCCGTGCCGGCCATGGCGGCGATCTCCTCCAGGCTGCATTCCCGGGCGGCGACCACGCGGCGCAGCCCGAGCCGCGCGGCCATGGCGGCTCCATCGGCATTGTTTAGGCTCATCTGGGTGCTGGCATGCAGGCAAATGCCCGGAAAGGCCCGCAACAACAGCCTGCTTAGGCCCAGATCCTGCACGAGAAAGGCGTCCACGCCCGCCTGCACGGCCTGTTCCACCAGGGAAAGGCCCTCCTCCAGCTCCGCCTCCTTGACCAGCGTGTTCACGGTCATATAAACCCGAACCCCGCGCAGATGGCAATAGGCCACCGCCTTTTCCAGGGCCGGCCCATCGAAGTTGGCGGCGGCCGCGCGCGCGCCGAAGGCCTTGCCGCCCAGATAGACGGCGTCGGCGCCGTTTTGCACGGCAGCGATCAGGGCTTCCTCGTTTCCAGCCGGGGAGAGCAGCTCCATCCTCATCCCAAAACTCCTTTGCGATCAATCACCATCATTATGGCATAAAGCCCCGCGTTTGGAAAGCATTCTTTGGTTGCAGAAGCATGGACAAACCATGAATTCACGTCCCTTTCCGCCCTCGGCTGGGCCAGAGAAAAAGCGGGCCGACCCCGCGTGGGCGATAAGCGCCCGCCGCGAGGGCGGCCCGTTGGTGCCTGGGGACGCGCTGATTTCCCCTCCGGGGATCAGCAGCCGATGGACTTTAGGTATTCGCGGCTGACCTTGGCGCATTCCATGGCGCTCAGGCCAAGGGCGGGGGCGTCCTGCTCCACGACGACCCATTCGGCGCCGGCGTCTTCGCAGGCTTGCAGGATGGACGGGAAGTCCTGCATGCCCTTGCCCACAGGCCGGAAGCCGAAGGCCTCCTCCTCCGCCTGCTTTTCTTCCTTAAGGCCGATGAGGGAATACATGTGCTCGGGCTTTTCGCCGGGCATGTAGAAATCCTTCAGGTGTACGACGGGCGCGCGGCCGGCATACTTGCGGATGTAGGCGGCGGGGTTTTCGCCGGCCACATTCACCCAGCAGGTGTCGATTTCCGTCTGCAACAGCTCCTTGGGAACCACGCGATAGAGCAGGTCCAGCGCGTACTCGCCGTCGATCTTCTCAAACTCGAAATCGTGGTTGTGGTACAGCAGGACCAGGCCCTGCTTGCCGGCCTCCTGGCCGATGGCCTTGGCGCCCTGGAGCACCTCGTCGAACTTATCCTTGCCGGGGCGGTACTCCTCGGTCAGGTAGGGGATGGCCACATACTGGCAGCCGATCTCCTTGTAGGCGGCGACCATGCCGGGGATATCCGCCATCAGGTCCACGAAGGGCACATGGGCGGAGAGGGCGATCAGGCCGGCTTCCTGGCACATGGCCTTCACCTGGGCGGGCGTATGGCCATACAGGCCGGCAAACTCCACCCCGTCATAGCCCAGCGCCTTGACCTGCTTGAGGGTTCCGATGAAATCCTTTTCCAGATCGTCGCGCACGGAATACAGCTGCAATGCCACCGGGAACTTTTTCATGGGTATGCTCCTCCTTTATGCTTAAAAGCGCGATAAATTACGCGTCTGCGCCAAAGCCCTCCTCCTCGTCCAGGGGATCGAGGTTGTCCACATCGTTCATGATCTCGCCCACGCGCATGCGGCGCTTGATCTTCGCCTCTTCCACCTGGCGATGGATGAGTTCCTTCACCTCGCGAGGGTTCTTGATGTTTTTCAAGGTGAGCTGCGGGGTGGTCTTGTCCGAGGACATCAACAGCACCGAACCCACGCCGAAGATGCGCTGGCCCAGGTGTATCGTCAGGGTGATGTCGCGTATTCTATACAGCAGCACCTCTTCCTGGCGGATGTTGAGAAAGCCGGTCTCCACAAAGAGCCTGTCCTCGCTAAGCCGGTAGCGGGTAAAGGTGATCGGCATGCCGAGGAAGCGCTTTCGATCCTTCCAAAGGTATTCGATCTTCACGAAAACATCCCTTCCTTTCACGCTGCCTTCCAATGAAAATCACGGGTTTAGTATAGCAGAACGGGCCAAAAAGCACAAGCGCCGCGCCCCCGGGGAGGGGGCGCGGCGCTTGCAAAAACGCCTTAGGTCCTGTTCTCAAAGGAATCGCGCACCTGGAAGAGGCTTAGGTCCTGTTCCCTGGCGATGGAGGCCAGGTCCTCGTATTCCAACTTGCTCTTTTGCACCCCAAATCCGCTTGCATGCTTGACGCGGGCCTGGCCCAGCGGGCCCTGGCGCCATTCCACGCTGCGCTCCAGGCGGTAACGATCCACCAGGTAGCGCCGGATGCCCAAGGTGCTCAAATGGCGGAACATGGCCTGCACCATCTTCTGCTCGTCCGCCGGGTTGCACAGGCAGGAGAGCATCACGCCGGGGCGGCTCTTCTTCATGCCGACGGGGCTGAGGTACACGTCCAGCGCGCCCAGCTCCAGCAGGCGCTCCATGGCAAAGCCCAGCTCCTCGGGCGTCATGTCGTCCAGGTTGCAGCGCAGCTCCACCGCCTGTTCCCGCTCCTGGGGTGTGTCGCCCAGGAAGGCGCGCACGCAGTTGGCCGCTTCAAAGTCCTTCTTGCCCATTCCGTAGCCGGTCTTTTCCACCGCAATGGGGGGCATATGGCCAAAGCTGGTCACGAAGGTCTTGAGCAACGCCGCTCCCGTGGGCGTGCACAGCTCGCCGCGCACGGCTCCGCCATACATGGGGACGCCCTGCAGGATATGGGCCGTGGCCGGCGCGGGCACAGGCAAGACGCCGTGGGCGCAGCGCACCTGGCCGCTGCCCACGTGCACGGGGCTGGCCAGCACCTGCTCGGGGGCGATTTGCTCCATCAGCAAGCAAACGCCCACGATGTCCGCCAGGGCGTCCATGCTGCCCACCTCGTGAAAATGCACCTCTTCCACGGGTCGGCCGTGGGCCTTGCTCTCCGCCTGGGCGATCAGGCCGTACACCTCCAGCACCCGATCCTTCACCGCTGGAGACAGTTCCAGATCCTCCACGATCTCCCGAATCTCTCCAAGGCCGCGGTGCACGTGGGCATGGCCGTGCTCGTGGTCGTGATGGTGCTCGTGCTCGTGGTCGTGGGGATGCTCATGGTCGTGCACGTCCTGGCTTTGCTCCTCCTCGCCGTGCACGAACACATCCACATGCGTTCCCGTGATGCCGCATTTCACGCTCTGCTTTGCCTCCACCTGAACGCCCGGAATGCCAAGTCCATTCATCCGATCCAAAAAGGCCTGTGGATCGTCCACGAGTTCCAGAAGGGCGGCCATGAGCATGTCCCCGGCGGCGCCCATGCCAAGATCCAAATACAGCGTTCTCATCTATGCTTTTCCCTCCATGTGGTTGATCATGCTGGCCAGGTAGCCGGCGCCAAAGCCGTTGTCGATGTTCACCACGCTCACGCCGCTGGCGCAGGAATTGAGCATGGAAAGCAGGGCGGACAAGCCCTGGAAGGAAGCGCCGTAGCCCACGCTGGTGGGCACGCCGATCACGGGGCAATCCGCCAGGCCGCCGATGACGCTGGCCAGGGCGCCTTCCATGCCGGCGATGGCGATGATGGCCCGCGCGCTCATGATCTCCTCCAGGTGCGAGAGCAGCCGGTGCAGGCCGGCGACGCCCACATCGTATAGGCGCACCACCTCGTTGCCGAGGGCCTCGGCGGTGAGGGCCGCCTCCTCGGCGACGGGCATATCGCTGGTGCCGCCCGTGGCGACCACCACCTTGCCGATGCCGTCCGGCTTGGGCATCTCGCCCACGATGCCCACCCGCCCCATCGAGTGGTACACAAAGGAAGGCTGCCGCTTGGCAAGCAGCTGGGCTGCCTCCTCCCCCATCCTGGTGATGAGGATGGTCTTTTGTCCATGGGCCAGCAGGTTTTCCGAAATGCCGGCGATTTGCTCGGGCGTCTTGCCCGCTCCATAAATGACCTCGGCGATGCCCTGGCGCAACCCCCGATGGTGATCCAGCTTGGCATAGCCCAAATCGTCGTAGGGCTCCGTCTTCAGACGCAGCAGCGCCTCTTCCACATCCACCTGACCCTGGCGAACGCCCTGCAACAGGCGCCTTGCTTCATGTTGATCCATGTTAAGCTCTCACGCATCCTCTCCGGCTATCTGGCCTCTAGATCCAACAAAACTTGGTCGAAATAGGGGGACAACTCCTCCAAGATCCTTTCCCGAAGCTCGACGGCCTTGGCCATTTGATCCGCCTTGAGCTGTAGCTTGGCCGCCTGCTCTCCAACGCGCACGCGCAGATCCGAAAAGCCAAGCCGGCGCAGCGCCTCCTCGGCGGCCTCCACCTGCGACAGGGTCTGCTGTTGGATGGGGGTTCCGGTGGGGATGCGCGTGGCCAGGCAGGCATAGGCGGGCTTGTCCCAGGTGAACAGGCCGGCCTCCTTGGACAGGGCGCGCACCCGATCCTTCGTAATGCCGCACAGGCGCAGGGGCGAAAGGACCTCAAGCTCCCGCAGGGCCACCATGCCGGGCCGGTCCGCGGCGTCGTCCGAGGCGTTGGTCCCATCGATCAGCACCCGGAGCCCGTCCCTTTCGGCCTCCTGCTTGAGGCGGGCAAACATCGCGCGCTTACAATGGTAGCAGCGGTCCTTGGGGTTGGCCGCCACGCGCCCGTCGCCCAGCACATCCAGCTCCAGCACCTTCATCGGGGCCTGTAGCTGTTGCGCCAACCGTTTGGCATCCTCAAGCTCGAAGGCCGGCTGAAAGGCCGTCTTCACATAATAGGCGCACACCTGCGCCGCATGTTTCTTGGCCGCATACAGAAGGTAGGCCGAATCGCAGCCGCCGGAAAAGGCCAGCGCGACCCTTGGGTGCCGCGCAAAGAACTGGGCCAACTCCATCTCCCATTCCCCCGTTTTCACAATCAATAGGCGCCACAAAAACGCCCCCTTCGGGGATCGCCTTCATGGCGCCTCTTCGGGCCGGCTTCGGCCGGTCCCAGCTTTCGCTTCAGTATAGCACAAACCCTAGGGTGGATTCAAGGCCCGCGCCGATTTGTCGCCCGTCGAACGGCCGCTTAGGCCATGGCTTTTGCCCTCGCCCACCGGGCCACGGCCGCCGGGACCAGCTTGTTGCGTTCGAAGATGCTGTCAAACTCATCCTCCGGCAGGGGGCAGCTTCTCGTGCCCACCTCCACGGTCAAGGAGGGGATGCCAAGTTCGTCCATTGCCCAATCCTTGAAGCCGCCGCTGTCCACGCCCTCGCCGCTGTCCAGGGGATAGCCGGTCTGGCTTCTAACCGCGCGCCCCAGGTCGCGGGACAGGGCGTTGACCTCCTCGTTATCCCCGTAGTGCCAATAGATCAGGGATCCATAGGCATGATAGCTGACGGTGGCGTCCCACTGTCTTTCTTCCACATAGCGGACGATCGCCTGGGTTTCTGGCTCGCTTTCCGGGCTTTCGCCCTTATAACGCTCGGCGCCAGGCTCCTTGGCCCCGGTCAAGGACTCCCAACCCGCGTTGAAGTTCCGGTTCAGGTCCACGCCCCGGGCATTGGCCTTCCATTGGGCTTCCTCTTCCTGGCTAATGCACACCCCATCGGGGTTGAGCATCGGCACAAAGTGCAGGCAAACATCCTCGAGCGTTTGGGCGACGGTTTCCTCCCCCAGTTCCGCTTCGGGATGGGCCAACAGGTATTCCACCTGGGCCATGGCCAACAGGGCCGTCATGTGCTCCCTGCCATGGATGGCATATTGCAGCAACACCTGCGTCTTTGCCCCCTCGTCGCCGATCACCAGAACCGGGATTTCCCTTCCCTCCGCGCTCTGGCCGATGGAGGCTACATGCAGGGACGGATAGCGCTCCGCCAATGCCTCGGCATCTTCCATCAGCTGGTCATACCCGTAGTTTTCCTGCGCCTTTACGATGGACAGCCCCTTGTCCTCCTGGCTGGTCAGGTAACCGGAGAGAACGTATCCCTCCTGGCCTTCATACAGAACCTGCGCAAACAGGCCGCTGTAGCCGAGGACGGACAACTTCGCGCCTGCGGGCACGCGGCCAAGGCTTTCCGCGCTCAAGGACGCCTCGCTTCGCAAGGTTAGGTATTCCTCGCAGCTGGCCGTCCACGTCGAGGCCTGGCTTTCCTGCTCCTGCTCCGGCTGCTCGCTCTGCGCCGGCTCCTCCGCTTCCTGGGAAGAAGGGGCCTGGTACGTTCCCTTGTTGAGGTATTCGGCCAGCACATATCCCTCCTCGTCTCCCCAACGCACATGGGCGAAGCGGTTCTCGTAGCCAAGCACCTCCACCTGCTCGTAGGTGTCCAGGGTATCGATTCTTTCGGCCTTCACGTCCGGTTCGGTCCTTAGGCTTACATACTCGCGGCAAACCACGGTGTGCACGCCCTTCTCGCGTTTTGGCCAATCAAACGCCTCTCCGCCCAGGGCCAGGTAGTCGGACATCACATAGCCGGCGCTTCCGTCTTTGGTGATCACCCGCGCAAAGTTGCCGACGGATTCCAGCAACATCAGCGATTCGCCCGGGCCGATTTCCTCCATGCAGGTCGCCGAGCTGCTGTTGCTGGCGCGCAGGCTCAAGAACTCGCGCACGTTGGCCAGATAGAAGGCGCCCACCGTGAGGCCGTCGTCCTCGGTCTGCACGGGCTGGGCCTGGCCGTCTTCGGGCGCTTCCTCGTCATCCGGCAAGCTTGTCTGCATCTCCCCTTGCGCTTGCCCCTCCTCCATGGGCGATTCGGACGGGCTCGTCGTTTCGGTTGTTTGCGTCCCGGACGTTTGCGCCGATGGCATCGCCATGCATCCGGTCGCTAGGCAGAGGCAGAGCAGCAGGGACGTCAACAGGGGCAACCGATGCCTCCGGCGCGGCTTTCCGCTTCCTAGCCCTTTGTGCAATGCAGAAAGAACCATTCTTCACGCTCCTCTTTTCTAACAAGCCGAAATCCCGCTTGCTGGCAGCATTCGGCTATGTCGTTTGCGTTTTGTTTAGAATTCTCATTATAAAAGCCGTAGCTGGTGCAAAAGTGCTCATTGCAAAGGTCTATTTGCAAATCGATGAGGAAGGGATTGGCCACCTCGATTTTCGCGTCCCAGATTTGCAGCGTTCCCCCCGGCCGCAGAACCCTGGCGGCCTCGAAAATCGCCCGTTTTTGGTCTTCCTTGGAGAAATACATCAGGCTAAAGAACGCCGTGGCATTGTCAAAGCTTTCCTCGGGAAACTCCAGATGGCAGGCGTCCATGCAAAGCTTGGTTGGGCCTTCCGGCGCCTCGTCCAGCTCCTCCTGGCGGATATCGATGGCGGTGACGTTTTTTCCGTATAATCTGCCGATGATGCCCTCCCCGCCGCCGCCAATGTCCAACACGGAGCCCGTCAGCTCCCTCGTCAATTGCAGGCAAACCATGGCTCTCCTCCTTTACAAAAAGCAGGCGCCGCCGAATGGCGGCGCCTGCCGGCGTCAGTCCAGCGCTTGCTGGTAAACCTCGATGCGATTACACGGGATGGGTCTTGTCCTTGAGCATGGTGGAGTCGATGCCCTTGTCCCTGGCCTGGCGGTACTGGAAGTACTTGAGCGCCACCTGGGGGAACAGCGCGTAGGAGAGCACGTCCTCCTCCTTCGTGTAGTAATCGCGGATCTCCTCGCGGTACTTGTCGAGCTCGGGAGCCAGATCGTCCGCCGGGCGGCCGGTGATCAGGGGCGCGTCACCGATGGCCTTCTTGCGCACGTCCTCGTTCACGGGAGCGGGCAGGCGGCCGTATTCACCACGCAGCAAGCCGCGGGACTCCTTGGTAAAGGTCTTGTACCTCTCGCCGGAAACCACATTCAGCACGGCCTGGGTGCCAACGATCTGGGAGGTCGGCGTGACCAGGGGCGGATAACCGAAGTCCTCGCGCACGCGCGGCACTTCCTGGAGCACCTCCATGAACTTATCCGAGGCGTTCATCTGCTTCAGCTGGGAGATCAGGTTGGACAGCATGCCGCCGGGAACCTGGTACAGCAAGGTGTTGATGTCCACGCCAAGCACCTTGGGATCCAGGAAGCCGTCCTTCTTCAGGCGATCGGCCACGCCGCGGAAGTGGGCGCTGATCTCGGACAGCAGGGAAAGATCCAAGCCGGTGTCGTACTTGGTGCCGCGCAGCGTCGCCACCAGGGGCTCGGTGGCTGGCTGGGAGGTACCGTTGCCCAGGGGAGACAGCGCGGTGTCCACGATGTCCACGCCCGCCTCGATGGCCTTGAGCAACGTCATGTCGCCGGTGCCGGAGGTGTTGTGGGTGTGCAGGTGAATGGGCACCTTAACGCTCTTCTTCAGGCGGCTGACCAGCTCGTAGGCCTCGTAGGGCAGCAGCAGGTTCGCCATATCCTTGATGCAGATGATATCCGCGCCCATCTTCTCCAGCTCGACGGCCAGGTTCACGAAGTAATCCTGGGTGTGCACCGGGCTGATGGTGTAGCTCATGGCCGCCTCCACGGTGCCGCCATACTTCTTGGTGGCCTTCATGGCGCGCTCCATGTTGCGGGTGTCGTTCAGGGCGTCGAAGATGCGAATGATGTCGATTCCGTTTTCAACGCTCTTCTTGCAGAACATGTCCACAACATCATCGGCATAATGCTTGTAGCCAAGGATGTTCTGGCCGCGCAGCAACATCTGCAGCTTGGTGTTGGGTAGTGCCTTGCGCAGGGCGCGAAGCCTTTCCCAAGGATCCTCGTTCAGGAAGCGCATGCAGGAATCAAAGGTCGCGCCGCCCCAGGCTTCCAAGGAAAAATACCCAACCTTGTCCAGCTTGTCGGCAGCGGGCAGCATTTCGTCCAGGCGCATGCGCGTAGCGGCCTGGCTTTGATGTGCATCGCGCAGAATCGTTTCGCATATTTGAACCTTCGCCAAAGTGAAACCCTCCTTCATTGCAGTCTTGGGCGGAACCCTCCCCCGCCAGCGGCCCGCATATGCGCAGCCGCCTTCCGCCCGCGCGGGGGTTGCAAGGGGGCCGCGCCCCCTTGCCTTTGATCAAAGCGCCGCGCCGACGGCGCTTCCGCTTTCCACCCGGCGGGGAATTCCAAAGGGGGCGCCAAGCCCTCTTTGGCCTTCGGCCCTTAGCCGAACATGGACAGGAACACGCCGGCCGCCACTGCCGATCCAATCACGCCGGCCACGTTGGGGCCCATGGCGTGCATCAGCAGGAAGTTGGACGGATTCTCGGCCTGCCCCACTTTCTGGGATACGCGGGCTGCCATGGGAACGGCGGACACGCCGGCAGAACCGATCAACGGATTGATCTTGCCCTTGGTCATCCAGCACATGAGCTTGCCCAGCCACACTCCGCCGGCGGTGCCGAAGCAGAACGCAACAAGGCCCATGCCCACGATCTTGAGGGTTTCCCAGGTCAGGAACACCTCTGCGGTGGCGGTGGCGCCGACGGAAACACCCAGGAAGATGACGATGATGTTCATCAGCTCGTTCTGCGCGGTCTTGGACAGGCGCTCCACCACACCGCACTCCTTAAACAGGTTGCCGAGCATCAGCATGCCAACCAAGGGAGCGGCGGAAGGCAACAACAGGGACACAAACAGCGTTACAATGATCGGGAAGAGAATCTTCTCGGTCTTGGAAACGGGACGCAGCTGCTCCATCACGACGGCGCGTTCCTTCTTGGTGGTGAACATCTTCATGATGGGGGGCTGAATCACGGGCACCAGCGCCATGTAGCTATAGGCGGCCACGGCGATGGGGCCGAGCAGCTCAGGCTTGAGCTGGGAGGTGACGTAGATGGCCGTGGGGCCGTCTGCGCCGCCGATAATGCCGATGGAAGCGGCGGCCTGCACGTCCATGCCAAGGGCCAGCGCGCCGATGAAGGCTACGAAAATGCCAAGCTGCGCAGCCGCGCCGAGCAAGAGGGTCTTCGGGTTGGCGATCAAGGGACCAAAGTCCGTGCCAGCACCGACGCCCATGAAGATCAGCGGGGGGTAGATGCCCAGCTTAACGCCCAAATACAGGTAGTCGATCAATCCGGCTTCGTCCACGAAGTTTTCCCAATGCACATGACCGCCCGAGAATAGCTCCGTGTGGTACATCCCCGCCCCCGGCAGGTTGGTCAGCAGCATGCCAAAGGCGATGGGCACCAGCAACAAGGGCTCATATTGCCGCTTGATTGCCAGAAAGAGGAACACACAGGCCACGCCGATCATGACCAGCTGTTGCCAGGACATGGTCACAAAGCCGGTATCCAGGGCAAACTGTTTCAGTGTTCCCAACACGTCAATATTTTCCAATGAGACTCATCCCTTTCTTAGCTCTACTTCTTCTTTCGTGCCAAGATACGGGTGCTTAAGAAAGCGCGCACAGCATCTCGCCGGTGTTGACGGAAGCGCCCTTCTGCACGCTCACGGCGGATACGGTCCCATCCGCCGGCGCCAGAATTTCGTTTTCCATCTTCATGGCCTCCAACACGAAGAGCACGTCGCCCTTCTTAACGGCCTGACCGTTGGAAACCTTCACGTCCAAAATGGTGCCGGGCATGGGCGCCTCGATGGCGTTGGCGCCGGCAGGAGCCGCCGCCTTGGGAGCGGGCGCGGGGGCGGGAGCAGCGGGAGCCGCAGGAGCGGCCACGGGAGCGGGCGCGGGGGCAGCGGGCGCAGCGGCGAACACGGGCGCGGGCGCGCCATCCTTAACCTCTTCAACAGCCACTTCATAGGACTTGCCGTTTACGGCGATAACGAATCTACGCATTGTCTGTTTCCTCCATTTGCTTTGAAGTCTTCTGCAAACACATAAGCATCCTTGTGTTAATACCTGCTTCCAAGGTATTCCCTGCGTCCGGCTGCGTTCCAAGCGGGCGCGTTGGAGCCGACGCGGCGAATGGACTTGACCCTAAGCCCGGTTCCGTTTTCCTCGAACATGGCCACCGCCGCCGCAATCACCGCGGCGATCTCCTCTTCGTCCTCGGACTGCGCGGCAGGCGCGGGCGCTGGAGCTGGCACGGGCGTCTGAGCCTTTTTCTCCGCTGCCCCGTCCTTCTTGCTATTGCCGAAAAGGCGGAACGCCCCGGCCTGTACGTTGATGATGGCGATCAGAAGCAGCAATCCAACGAAGACGATCACCATGCCCACAATGGTTACCAGAAGGCCATACAGCCAAATGTTCATGACAAAAGCCCTCCTTTTCGCTTACAAGGGCAGGTTGGCGTGCTTCTTCGGCAGGGCAACCTCGCGCTTGCCAAGCAGCATCTCCAGCGCGGCCGCAACCATCTGCCTGGTTGCAGCGGGTTCGATCACGTCGTCCACCAATCCGGCCTTGGCGGCGGCGAAGCCATCGTTGTCCTTCTGGTAGGCGGCCTTGAGCTCTTCCACATCCTGGCCGGCCTTAATGGCGTCCCTCTGCAGGACGTACACAGCCGCGTCCGCATCCATGGGGGCGATCACAGCCTTGGGCCAGGACAGCACCATGTCGGCGCCCAGGCCGCGGCTGCCCATGGCCGCATAGGCCGAACCGATGGCCTGTCCGCAGATAACGGATACCTTCGGCACGGAAGCCTCCGCATATGCGCCGATCAGCTGCGCGCTGCCCTTGATGGCCTTGGCGTTCTCGCAGGCGGTCACGGTGCCCTGGCCGGCGGTGTTGACGAAGGAGATGACGGGGATGTTGAAGCAGTCGCACATGCGCACGAAGCGGGCCGCCTTCTGGCAAGCCTGATCGTTCAGCGCGCCGTCCTCCTGGGCGGGATTGTTGGCGAGGAAGCCGACGCTGCGGCCGCCCAGACGTCCCAGGGCGGCAACCATGCTCTTGCCAAAGCTCTTTTGCAGCTCCAGATAATCGCCAAAGTCCGCCACGCGGGCCAGCAGATCATGGGCGTCGTAATAGCTATCGATGTCCAGCTGGCGATTCAGATCGTCCTGCATGAGCATGGGAGCGTCTTCCTCGTTGTTGGCGGGCAACAGCGCGATCAGCCTGCGCACCTGGGCAAAGGCCTCGGCCTCGCTGGCGGCGCACAGATGCGCCAAACCGTTGGCGTCCAGGGTCTCGGCGCCGCCCAGCTCCTTGGCGCTGATGTCCTTGCCGGTGCGGGCGGAGACCACCTGCGGGCCGGTGACGAACATCTCGGCGGTATTGGCAGCCACCACAAAATCGCCCATCGCCGGGATGGCCGTCGCGCCGCCGGCGCAGGGACCGGCGATGACGGAGATCTGCGGCACGACGCCGGAAATCTGCGCGGTCTTGGCCATGATGCGGGCATAGGCGTCCAGGGCGCTGACGCCCTTGGTCAGGTCGGCGCCGGCGCTATCCAGCAGCGCCACGACAGGCGCGCCGGTCTTCACGGCCAGGTCCATGATCCGAACGATCTTGTCTGCCTGGGCCGCGTCCATGGCGCCAAAGTCCTTGGCATACTCCTGGGCGTAGACGTACACGGGCCTGTCCTCAACGGTGCCAAAGCCGGTGACGACGCCGGATGCGAACATGCCCACTTCCACGAAGCTTTCCGGATCGAGCAAGGCGGTCACGCGCTCGCGGGCAGTCTGCTTTCCGGCCTTGTGTTGCTCCGCCACGCTCTGCTCACCGCCGGCCCCAAGCATTGCCTGCTTAAGGTCCTTTAGTTCACTCATGCCTTTATCCCTCCATTAAGTAAGATTTCTTAAGGCCCTCCTTGCGCCTTTGGCGACCTCAAGCCGCCCGCGCCACAAGAAAGGCTACAAATTAAGCCATGTTCTTAGTATTCTCCCAAACTTCTTTACCTCCTTCCCTCCCATCAAGAAACGCGCATTTTTAACAAGGCCGTCCCGCATGGTGGACTCTCCTCTCTTGCTCCTCGCGCAGGCAAATGCATAGAACATCCCCCGAACAGCCAGGCTATCCAAAAAGCAGGGAGGTGTCTTACATGAAGGATCGCTATCTTTCCGGCGGTTCGGCCAAGGCCGGCAACGACGCGGAGAACAACACGGACGACATTCAACAAATGGGAATTCCCTCGCCCATCGGCGAAAACCCCATCGCCTGCCTGACCATCATCGGTCAAATCGAAGGGCACATGGTCCTGCCCTCGCAAAACAAGGCCACCAAGTACGAACACATTCTGCCCATGCTCATGGATGTGGAACAGAACCCGGACACACAGGCCCTTTTGCTACTGCTCAACACCATGGGCGGCGATGTGGAGGCCGGCCTTGCCATCGCGGAGATGATTGCCGGCATGAAAAAACCGACGGCTTCCTTGGTGATCGGGGGCAGCCATTCCATCGGCGTGCCCCTGGCCGTGAGCACCAACCGCTCCTTCATCGTGCCCTCGGCCACCATGACCATCCATCCCGTCCGGGTTTCCGGCATGGTCATCTCCGCCAGGCAATCCTTTGACTATATGCGCGATATGCAGGCAAGGGTCGCCCGCTTCGTCGTGGACCATTCCCATATGTCCATGGAACACTTTTACCAGCTGCTGATGAGCCGCGACGAGATGGCCAACGACGTCGGGTCCATCCTCGACGGCCAGGAAGCCGTCGATTCCGGCCTGATCGATCAAATCGGCTCCCTTTCGGACGCCCTCGGTTACCTAAACGAGCGCATCGGCGCCAAGCCTTCCTCGCGCAAGCGCCGATCCTGACAGGTCCAGGAGGCGAACGAAGGCCCCCAAAGCGTACCTTCGCTTTGGGGGCCTGTTTTCACCTTTGTCTGAAACGCCCGGCTTCTTAGTCCCGGTCGGCCTCGGCCTTGAGGATGGTTCCGTCATAGGCGTCGACCTCATACTCGTACTCGACGCCGTTGCACTTAAACTCGATCTCGTAGATCATCTTCCCATCGTCCCGGTCCAGCTCAACCTCCATCCTGGTCACGCTGGATTCCTCCAGGCCCGCGTGGCTAAGGGCCGCCGCCTTGGCCGCGGATTCGCCGATCACGTCCCCGGACTGGTTCTGGCTGGAGCCGCCGGTGGAGGTGGATTGCTTCTCCCACTCCGCCTTGATGATCTCGCCGGTCACGGCGTTGACGCTGTACTCGTACTTGTTGCCGTCGGCGATGAAGTCCAACTCGTACTCGACGATGCCGTCATCCCTGTCCATCTCCACCTTGGTGAAGGTGGCGCCGGAGACGCCGGCATGGGCCAGGGCCTTTTCCTTTGCGGCCTCTTCGCCGATGTAGTCCTGCTGGGAACCGCTGCCGGACTGGGTGCCCGACTGGGTGCTGCCCTGGTTGCCGGACTGGGCGCCGCTCTGGGTGCTGCCCTGGTTGCCGGACTGGGCGCCGCCGTTGTTCTTGTACCAATCGTCGTCCATTTCGGTCTCGCGCTTGAGAATCGTGCCGGTGCTGGCCTCGATCTCATAGTCGTACTCCATGCCGCTGTCGGATTCGAGGAATTCGACCTCGTACACCATGCGGCCGTCGTCGGCGTCCATTTCGATCTTTTTCCAGGCCAGGTCTGCCTCGGTGAGGCCCGCGTCGGTCAGGGCGATCTGTAGCGCCGACGCATCGCCGATGTAGGCCTTATCGCTGGCGGAGCTTCCGGTGGTCTGCACGCCGGTGGAGGCGACGTCCAGCTGGGTCAGGAGCAGGTTGAGCTCGTTGACGCTCAGGGGGGCCAGGTTGGCCACGGTCTTCATGGGGTCGGCCTCGATGATCTTCTGGATCAGGGCGGCCTTGCCCTGAGAAATGCTGTAGGTGTTGGCCATGGTGGTGAGGGCATCGTCGGCCTGCAGGGTCTGGCCAAGCACGGAGGCCTCGATGGAGCTGGCCTGCAGGATGTCGTTAATCTCCTGGGTCAGCCTTTCCTGTAGCTGGGTTTCCTTGTCCAAGTCCTGGCCCTCCACGGTCACCAGGATGGAGTTGGCCAATTCGTTGATATAGCCGTTGCGCAGCAGGGAGCCGATCAGGGCATTGATGGCCACGTTCAGATCCGCGCCGCTCAGGTCCATCCCTTCCAGCACGACCTCGGCGTCCTCATTCAGCGCCCTGGCCTGCACGACCTTTTCCCTCTGGTTGAGCTCCAGCACGATGCTGGGGTTGACATCCAGTCCAACCACGGAATCCACGCGGTAGTTGATCTGATAGTTCACGCCAAGTCCCGCGCCGCCGAGCACCAACACCAGGGCAGCGGCCACCAGGACGGAAATCCAACGCTTGGGAACGGTCCTCTTCTTCTCCATCGTCATTATCTTGCTCTTCCTTTCCGTAATCGATTTCATCAGGCTGTCCTTGACGTCTGGAACGGCGCGTTCGACAGCCTCCTTGAATCTTTCCTCGATGCGATCCTGTTTCAAGCGCCTTCCTCCTCCAATCTTTTCTGTAGCTTCTTGATCGCCCTTTGGTACCTGGATAACACCGTCGATAAGGGGCTGTGTAGAAACGCTGCGATCTCGCGGTGCTTAAAGCCCGCCAAGGCATGCAGGGAAACAATTTGCCTTTCCTGATCGTCCAGGGTCTCCAGGGCGGCTCGCAAAACCAAGCGGTCCTCCGGCAGCGTCAGCGTCTCCGGCAGGAGAACATCCTCCTCGGGCATCGGCTCCTGCCGCTTTCTCTGGCGCAACCGCATCAGGGATAGGTTCTTGGCAATCTGCAAGATCCAGGGCATCGGGTTGCCGTTCGGTTTGTAGCTTGCGCTGTTTTCAAAGACGCGTATGTACGTTTCTTGGAGCACGTCCTCCGCGTCGTGGGCGTTTCGCAAGATGGATAGGGAAAACCCATAGACAGCGCCTCGCGTCTCTTCATAGATCTCGCCAACGGCCTGTGCCTCTCCTCTTGCCGCTCGCAGTAGCAATGCCTCCAGCTCCAAGCGCGCGCGAACTTTCGGAGCTTGGGCCGCCATGCTTAAAAACATCAGCAAACTCATACCGTTCTTCACAACCCTTTCGCCTTATACATGCTCCAGCTGCCCGTTTTATCGCAGCGGAAGAAAAAATATTTTCGGAATTTTCCGCTCCCCATTATATACCCCTTTTTCACCCAATTGACGCACGATCAGGTAAAGAACGCGTTTACCGGCGTTCGCCTGGACAAAAAAGGAGCGCGCCCCTTTTCGGGCGCGCTCCGCCTAGACGGCTTGTCCGTTCATCTTCTACGCCTTTGCGTGTTTGCGGTACCTTTCGATAATTTCCAGGCACATCCTGGAGTTGTGGTAGGGCGCCTTCCAGCCGCTCACCTTTTGTTCGTTGGAGACGACGGGCTTTAGGTCGTCCCCCAGCATGGGGAACCACTCGCCATGAATATGATCGACCACATGCTCGCGGATGAACTCCATGGCCTTCAGGGACGCATCCAGGAAGCGGTCCTCGCCGGAAAGCTCCCACGCGTTGAGGAAGCCCACCACCGTCTCCGCCTGCACCCACCAGCTCCTGTTGGTCAGGGGGCGATCCTCGCCGGCCTTCACCTCGTAGACCATGGACCCGTCGGGCAACACGTCCTCCTCCAGGCAGGCCGCGGCCATCTTCAGGCAGATGGGCTTGGCCTTTTCCACCATAGCCTCCTCGCCCAACACCTCGGCGGTCTCCATCATCAGCCAGGTGCCCTCGATGTCGTGGCCTGGGGAAACATCCTGGGAGGTGGGATTCCACAGGTCGTCCAGGAACATGATGTAGTGGCCGATTTCCTGGTTGACGATCCTATCCAGCATCACATCCAGGTGTTCGCGCACCTTGTCTTGCATGCGGTCGTTTTTCCAAACGCGCAGCAGGCAGGTATAGGCCTCGATCAGATGCAGGTGGGTGTTCATGGTCTTGGTGGTGGCGTCGCCATGGCTCACGCGGGACTCCTTGCTGTCCATCTTTTCCCATTGCGGGGTGTACAGCTCCCAATACCCCTTGTTCTTGGCGTCGTAGGCGTGCTTTTCCAGCAGCTCGAAGATGGAAAGCGCCTCGTCCAGCGCGCGCGTGTCGCCGGTGGCCCGGCAATACTCGCTGAAGGCGTAGATGGCGAAGGCCTCGCCGTAGACCAGCTTCTTGCGGTCCTCCGGCTCGCCCTTGTAGTCCACCATGTAGTACACGCCGCCGTTTTCCCGATCGACAAAGTGTTCCACAAAGTAGTCATAGGCGCGCTTGGCCATCTCCAAGTACTCGGGCTTTTTGAGCACGCGATAGGCGCTGGCGAAGCTCCAAATCAGGCGCGCGCAAAGGATGAGGCACTTAGAGGCCTTCTCCACGGGCGTTCCGTCGTCTCCGCAGGCGCCGTAAAAGCCGCCGAATTCCTTGTCCTGTGTCTTTTCGATCCAAAAGGGCATGATGTTGTTTTCGATCTCGTCCAGTGCCAACTGATAGAGCTTTTCAAAGCGAGGATCCATCTTGCTCATCGAAGCATACCTCCCGTTTGACTTGTTTTTATCTTGCGAAGGCGCCGGATTGCCGGGCCTTTGCCACAACTTTACTCGCGGAACTGGTATTGATACAGCGTCTTGTACACGCCGCCCTTTTGCAGCAGCTCCTCATGGGTGCCCCGTTCCACGATGCCCTCGTCGGACAAAACGATGATCTCGTCGGCGTTTTTGATGGTGGAAAGCCGATGGGCCACCACGATGCTGGTGCGGCCCTTGGACAGCTCCTCCAAGGAGGACTGGATCAGCATTTCCGTGGCGTTGTCCAGCGCGGAGGTCGCCTCGTCCAGGATGAGGATGGAGGGGTTCTTCAAAAACACGCGCGCGATGGAAATGCGCTGCTTCTGTCCGCCGGAAAGCTTCACGCCCCGCTCGCCGATATAGGTATCGTAGCCCTGGGGCATGGAGAGAATGTGGTCATGGATCTTGGCCTTTTTTGCCGCCTCGACGATCTGCTCGTCCGTCGCGTCCAGATTGCCGTAGGCGATGTTTTCCCGGATGGTGCCGGTGAAGAGGAACACGTCCTGCTGCACGATGCCGATGTTTTTGCGCAGGGAGCTGCGGGATAGCTGGGTGATGTCGTGGCCGTCGATGCAGATGCGCCCGCCCGTCACCTCGTAAAAGCGGGGAATCAGGTGGCAAAGGGTGGTCTTTCCCCCGCCGGACGGGCCGACCAAGGCCACGGTGCGACCCTTGTCGATATGCAGGGACAGGTTGTTGATGACGTTATGAACCTGGCCGTCTCCCTTGTCGGCCTCATAGCCGAAGGAGACGTTTTCAAAGTCGATCACGCCCTCCAGCTTTTCCACCTCCAGGGCGTTCGGGCTTTCGGGCTCCTCGTGTTCGGCCATGATCTCCTCAAAGCGGCGGAAGCCCGTCATGCCGTTTTGATATTGCTCGAAGAAGCTGATGAGCCTGCGCACGGGGTTGAGGAAGGTGTTGATGTAGAGCAGGTACATGGTGAATTCGCCCACATCGATGGTCCCGCGGAAATAGAAGCTGCCACCAGCCACCAGCACCACCAGGTAGATCAGGTCCGTAAACAGCGTCATGCCCGAGTTGAACTCGCCCATCACCTTATAGGCGTGGCCCCTGGCCCGCTTGAAGCTCTCGTTGAAGCGCTTAAACTTCTTGCTCTCAAACTCGTCGCAGGTATAGGCCTTGGTGACGCGGATGCCGGCGATGGAGTTTTCCAAGTTGGCGTTGACCTCGGCGATTTCCACGCGGGTTTGGTGGAAGGCGTCGTTCATGCGGCTGCGCATCTTCACGGCAAAAAACACGACCACGGGCAGAGCCGCAAAGACGATGATCGTCAGGGGCACGTTGATGGTGCATAGGATGGCGAAGGTGCCCACCAGAAGCACGAGGGAGAGAAACAGGTCCTCAGGCCCGTGGTGCGCCAATTCGGAAATATCCATCAGGTCGTTGATGATGCGGGACATGATGGTGCCTGTCTTGTTCTCATCGAAATAGGAGAAGGGTAGCTTTTGCAGGCGGCGAAACACATCCTCGCGCATATCCGCCTGGATGCGAACGCCCATCACGTGGCCGTAGTACTGGATAAAATAGTTGAGACCCGCCTTCACGAAATAGATCGCAAGCAGCGCCAGGGCCCAAAGGACGAACAAGCGCACGTTCTGGTTGGGAACGTAGTCGTTGATGATGTTCTTGGTGATCATGGGATAGAACAAATCCGCGACGGCCACCAGGAAGGCGCAGAACATGTCCCAGAAGAACAGTTGGCGGTGGGGCTTGTAGTAGGCGGTAAAGCGGCGTATCATAGCTCGTTTAAATCCTCTCTTTCTTTCGGCGTTGCCTGTGCACAGGCCAAGGGCCCAGTATCCCACGGGCGCGAAAACTCCGCACCATCAGCCTTGGTAAAAATCACGCCATTCTCACTTGACTTCCAGCGGGACGGCCCGGATCTTTTTGCCGGTGTATTCCGCCTCCACCCGGTGATAGGGCGGGCAAAACAGGAACTCCTCGTCGTTCCACTCGCCCCGGGCCAGCAGGCGGAGCATGCGCTCGTCGCCCTGGAAGGACTTAAAGCCCCAATGGTTGTTCGCGGCCATCTCCTTTGCGACGTCCTCATAGCGGGGGTTTGTGTACACGTTGGAAAAGATGTAGCCACAGGTATTGTAGTTCTTAATCCAAAGCTCCTCCTGCTCCAGGAGGAAATCCGCGTTCTCCTCTCCATACTCCTCGGCGTACTGCTGCCACTTTCTCTGCCTTTGCTCCTGCTGGGACAGGGTGCTGTCATAGCTGCTCTCGATCCAACCGTTGTTGAGCCAATAGCTGCCGTTCATGGTCTCAAACAGCTCCAGATAGCGCTTCTGCGAGCCCAGGAACAGGGCGATGCAGTCGTCGGTGCGCGGGATGACCAGGGGGATGTCGCTCGTGGTGAGGCCCACGACGCCGTTGGAACAAAGCCCGTAGCCAAGGGCGATCACGTCGGGCTTATGCTTGAGCAGGCGGCGCTGCATGTCCTCATGGATCTGGTCCATGCGGGACTGCACCATCTTGCGCAGCAGATCCGGGGTGTCGTGCAGGCCCTGGTGCAGCCAATCCACGTCGATCATTTGGGGGCTTTGCGATATAAAATAGGAGAGCTCTCTTTGCAGTACGCGGCATGCGATGAGGTGAATGCGCATACGGGGACGTCCTCTCTTTCTCCAACCTCTGTGAAACCAGAATAATTTTATCAAAAGGTCCTAGGAAAGGCAAGACAGGCGAGGGGAACCTTGTTATACTTATATATGTGTATATTCCTTGTCCCTTTGGGAGAAGAAAGGAGCCTGCCCATGTCCAATACGCTCAGCATTTTGGGAAGCGGCGGTGTACGAACGCTTTCCTTTGATCCGCCCATCAACCTGGCGGCGCTGTTGCGCCTGCACGAGACCGGGCTGGAGCTGCCCTGCGGCGGCGCCGGCCGCTGCGGCAAGTGCCGCGTTCGGGCCGCAGGCGCCCTTTCCCAGCCGTCGGAGCGCGAGCAGGCCCTGCTTGGCGAGGCGGCCCTGGCGGACGGCTGGCGCCTTGCCTGCCTGACCCAAGTCCTCGGCGATTGCCAAGCGGAGCTTGGCGGCCTGCAGGGACGGATCCTGTTGGAAGGCCTGCTCCCCCCCATCGCCCTGGACGGCGCGCCCGGCGTCGGCGCGGCGGTGGATGTCGGCACCACGACGGTGGCGGCCTACCTCTACCGGCTGGAGGATGGAAAGCGGCTGGTGACGGCCTCGCTGCCAAACCCCCAGCGCGCCTTCGGCGCGGATGTGATCACCCGCATCGACCATGCCCTGCATGGGGGCGGCGAAGCCCTGCGCGCCGCCATCCTCTCCTGCATCGAGACGCTCCTTGCCCAGCTTGCGCGCGCGGCCGGCTTGGACTTGCCCATGGACAG
This sequence comes from uncultured Clostridia bacterium, assembly GCA_944383925.1. Classification (GTDB taxonomy): domain Bacteria; phylum Bacillota; class Clostridia; order Christensenellales; family UBA1750; genus CALWRM01. Next base: position 1,281 of record CALWRM010000121.1, on the reverse strand, counting down.
GGCCGTGATCACCGGCAACACGGCCATGCTCTATCTGTTGACCGGCCGTTCCCCCGCTTCCATCGCCGTGGCGCCCTTTGCGCAGGACCATTTCTTCGGCGAACAGCTTGCGGGCGAAACCCTGGGCCTGCGGGGCGCGGCCGCGGTCTATCTTCCCCGCTGTCTGTCCGCCTATGTCGGCGCGGACATCGCCTGCGCCATGGAAGCCTGCTCCCTGTTGGACGACGCTGAAGCGCCGAGCCTGTTGGCGGACATCGGAACCAACGGCGAGATGGCGCTGTATGCCGGCGGCAAGCTGCTTTGCTGCTCCACGGCGGCCGGCCCCGCCTTTGAGGGCGCCGGGCTCAGCCGCGGCATGACGGCCCGAGATGGGGCGGTTTCCACGGTCGATTATGTGGATGGCTCTCTCCGCTTCGACACCATCGGGGGCGCGCCCGCCCAGGGCTTTTGCGGCTCGGGCGCGGTGGATTTGGTGGCGGCCCTGCTGGCCTGCGGAGCGCTGGACGAGACCGGCGCCCTGCAGGAAGAGGGGCATCCCTTTTCCGCGCAGATCGTGCAGGAAAACGGCCAGGCCGCCTTTTGCCTTCCGGGCACCGAGCTGCTCTTCACCCAGGCCGATGTGCGCGCCATCCAGCTGGCCAAAGCGGCTATCTGCGCCGGATTGTTGACCCTGCTCTCCGAGGCGGGGCTGCGCCCGGAAGCGGTGCGCAAGCTGTATCTGGCCGGCGGGTTTGGCAACTGCCTGCGCGTTTCCTCCGCCTCGGCCATCGGCCTTTTGCCGGAAGCCTTGGCCCAGCGGGCCGTTTCCGTGGGCAACGCGGCGGGCATGGGCGCCTGCATGGCGCTGCTGAGCCGGCGCAGCTTGGAGGACATGGACGCGCTCAGCCGCCGGGCGCACACGGTGGAGCTGTCCACCCATCCGGTCTTCATGCAGGAATACATCGAGCAAATGTTCTTCCCGGAGATATGAGTCCTTCCATCTATGGCCGTGCCGCCCTCTTCGGTATAAAGGTAGGTGTCGAATGCGTCCAAATCTGATTTGGCGGGAAATCTCGTATTTTGCCGTCGGGTTCTTGTTTCTCTTCTTGGCGATGCGCGTTTTGCAGAACCTACAAAGCGACGTGGTGGTGCTCCGCTCCCTATTGGTCGTTGCGCTGCTGAGCGCCAGCCTGTTACAGGCCGCTTCGCTGATCAACGCCAAGCTGAGCCGTCGCCGCGCCGCCTACAAGGGCTTTACGCCCCTGCTCAACGCGGGCCTTGCCCTGTTTTTTGCCTATGCTC
>CALWRM010000120.1 GCA_944383925.1 uncultured Clostridia bacterium | reverse complement strand
CCCTCACGGATGAACCCGCCGCCGAGACGGACGAGCCCGCCGCCGAGACGGGCGAGCCGCCCCGCCGGGCCAAGCGCCGCTGGCCTTGGCTGGCCGCGGGGGGCGCGGTGGCCCTGGCGCTGCTGCTGGCACTCGTCCTGCCCAGGCTGGCCTCCCTGCAGGAGCAAACCGGCCCGTCCGCCTCCCCTTCGGCGGTGGCGGTCGAAACCCCGGAGCCGGCCGCGTCCACGCAGGCCTCGTCCACGCCGCTCAATAAGGAGGAGCTCTTCGCCGGGGCGGTCGAGGTCGATACCTCCGCGGCGCTGACCTCCGCCCTGCACGATGAGAGCATCTCCTCCATCATCTGCACGATGGACATCGACGAATCCCTGACGGCCGCCGGTTTCTGGGTGAACATCGACAAGCCCGTCCTCGTTCCGGCGGAGGTTATCCTCGACCTCCGCAACTCCGTCTGCGTGCGGGAGGGCGGGGTGCTCTGGGTGGATGGAATCCTTTCCAGCATCGGCTGCGTGTACGTCAACGGCGGCGCCCTTGTGTCCGGCTCGCAATCGGAGATTGACAGCAAGATTTACCTGGAGCGCGAGGATGCCCTTGTGCCATTCAACCCTGCCCTGGGATACATCCCGGAGGGCATTCACCTGCTCAGCGGCGCCGAGGCCTTTGCCGACGCCCTGTCGGTGACCACGCTGGACCAGCTGCAGGAGGCCCTGGAGCGGGAGGACGGCGTCGCCCTGCGCATCGACGGGGCCATCGAGCTGGCCGAGGACCTGCAGGTGGACGTTCCCCTGCTCGTCGGCCAGGAAGGTTCCCTCAGCGGGCCTTCCTCCGCCCTCCTGACCCTCACCGGCCCCCTGCTCAACTACGGCAACATCGACGTTCCCCTGTCCCTGTCCGGAACGGAGGCCCAGCTGTTCAACATGGGCGAGCTGCACGCCGGCAACGGCACCTGGCTTTGCGAAACGCATAACCTCGGCACCATCTATCTGGACGAGGAAGGCGGTCAGCTCTACCTGGACGAGGGCAAGTTCATCAACTTCAGCAAGCTGAACATCTCTTCGGGCAAATGCGTCCTGGGCGCCTTCAGCGAAAACCGGGGCATCTTCCAGATCGACGGCGAGCTGGTGCAGGCCGGGAGCTTCCTCAACGCCGGCAGCATCCAGGTGGGCGATGGCGGCCGCCTGGTCAACGCGGGCCTGCTCGACGCCTATGATTACTCCTCCGCCATCACCGTCGCCTCCTCCGGCGAGCTAAACACCGAGGAGGGCGTGCTGTTCACCCGAGACCGCTGCAAGCTGGACGGCGCTGTGCAGGGAAAGGTCTGGTCCGTGGACTTTAGCTCCATCGACGGCCCGTTCAGCGGGGAGCTCGCCGAGGTGGCCAGCAGCGAAGAGCTGCGAAACGCCATGCAGGACGAGAACGTGGAGACGGTGGTGATCGTCGGCGACGTCCACCTGAAGGAGGACCTGCGCGTCGAAAAGGCCCTCTACGTGAACAACGGCCGCCTGTCCGTGGACAACGGCCATTCCATCGTGGTTTCCAACGCCATCTTGTGCATCAACGGCAGCCTGACCTGCAGCGATTTGCGCCTGGAAAACGGCGCGATGATGGAGCTGATGGGCGCATGGCACTCCCTGCTCTCGCCGGCGAGCCTGCATCTGAGCGGCGCCTCCTGGCTGATCTCCCGCAACAGCTCGATGGAGATTGGCTCCGCGGTCCTGGAGGGAGAGTCCATGGCGTATTTGGACTGCGGCCTTCCGCAAGCCGTCGAGCTTCGCGAGGCGAGCGTATTGGCCTTCAACAGCCAGGACGTCGGCCTGGACTTTTGGGACGCGCAGGTGGATGGCGGCAGCCGGATTCTGCAGCTGGGCAGCCTGTCCCTCCCCGACGCTTCCATCTACGTGACAAACGGCAGCTACCGCCATTTCGGCGAGCTCTCCTTGAGCCAGGCGACGATCGAGATCTCCGAGGGCAGCCAGTTCTGCTCCTATGAGGCGCCCATCCAGCTGGGAGAGGAAGTGTACGTGCAAAATCGCGGCCTTTGGGACACCCGCAGCTGCCAGCCGGTCTATTCCATGCTCTTCAAAGGGCGTTTCCAAAACATGGGCGAGCTAGTCCTTGGGCGCTTGGAGCTGGACGGCGGCCTGTGGAACCTTGGCAGCCTGCAAAACCTCTACCCCGACATCCCCGTGACCCTCGGCGTCAAAGGCCGGGTCTTGGGCGATGACTCCAGCCTGCTCCTGGAAGGCGCAGGCAGCTAAAAAAGGCGCCAAAGGCCCCGGACTCAAGATCTCTTGGGTCCGGGGCCTTATCTTGCGTCCTCCCGCGCCTAGTCCTGCTGGCGGATGTCCGCAAAGAGATGGTCGATCACCTGGGCCATGCGCTCGCTCATGGACTCGTCCTCCTCGGCGGTCAGGGCGTAGAGCACCAGCCAGTCGGTGGCGTTTCGAGGGTCCAGGGTGGGCATGCCGCAGTCCAGCAGGATGGCGTTGAGCACCCACCAATGGTCCTCCAGCCTTTCCTGCAGGGTCAGATAGTCCTCGTCCGCCTCGTGGTAGTCCTCGTCCACCACGTTTTCGGTGATGACATACAGCAGGAGCAGCAGCTTCCGGGGCACGTCCTCCCGATGGGCGCGGATGTTCTTCAGGGCGGTGGCGTTGGGCCAGTTCTGCTTGAGCAGCTTCTGGGCCACGGAATAGCCGTCCCGCTTGCGGCCGGAGGGCATGTGCAGGGACAGATACCGCTCCATCACCGTCTCCAGGGAATAGTCCTCCTCGCTCACGCCCGTCCAATCCGCCTGCGGGTGGATGAGCTGGCGGAGGTAGCGGTCGAAGTAGCGATAGGCCCTCAGATGCAGGTAGCCGAACTGATCCATGTGATCCAGGTAGGCCTTGCGCAGGCCGTCCATGTCGTAAACGGTGGCGAAGGCGCTTTGCAGCTCCCGGGTCAGGTGCACGCCGCTGATCTCCTGGTAGTCCGCCAGGCGCGGGGCCGGCGGCAGGGAATTGAAAAACGTCTGGGCCTCGTTGTAGCCCCGGTCGTTGCGCAAAAACCAGGCGTTGATCACGTCCTTGGGATCGCGGTAATGCAGCCCGTAGCCCGTGCACTGCCCCAGCAGGAAGCTGGCCTGGGCCTCGGTCAGGTCCAGGGCAAAGGCGATGCGAAACACGTCCTCCCGCTTGGTGGGCTGGCTCCTTCCGCCCAGCCAGTTTTGCACCTTGCGGGCGACGGAGCCCGGCGCGCTTTCCGGTTCATAGGCCTGGAGGGAGTTGGCCAGCCGCAGCTGCAGGTCCGGATAGGGGTACTGATCCTGTAGGGTCTCCGCAAAGGTCCGCAGCAGGATCCTGCCCTCCTGCAGGTATTGCGACGCCATCTTCGGCGTCATGGCGCCGCTGCGAAGGTAATCGTACTCCGCGGCTGCGCGGGCAGTCAACTTGATTTCCACGCTGGTCCCTCTCCCCATGCTCGTGCAAACGGGAGCAACACGGCTCGGCCCGCCCTGGGCGGCCGCCGGGCCGATGGTTTTTCCCGTCTTCATCGGACGTTTTGCGACAAATCGCAAGCCATCGCTTTCATATCATGTCAAAAAAACATATTTTCATTGTATCCCCTGTCCGCATAAAAGTCAACGCAAAGGCCCGCGCGGGCTTTCTAGCGATCAAAGGCGTATCCCTGGTACAACTCCACGCCCATGTCCGCCGCCTGGAAGACCAGCACCAGGCAGAGCAGCGCCGTGTGCGCCCGTTGCAGCGGCCACGCCAGCGCCGTGCCCTCGGCCTGCGCCAGGGCCGCCAGCCTTGCCAGCAACGCCTGGTT
>CALWRM010000119.1 GCA_944383925.1 uncultured Clostridia bacterium | reverse complement strand
TTCGGCCTCCCTCCCGCGCCTTTTTTTGCGGAAGGACGCTTCGGTTTATTCTGGGTTTGCTCTGGACGGCACGGGCACGGAGGCGCGGATTGGGCGGCCTTCGGCCCCCCTCCCGCGCCTTTTTTTGCGGGAGGGCGCTTCGGTTTTTTGGGGTTTGCTGTAGGCGGTACGGAAATGGGGCAAAAAACGCCCCCTTCGCACAGAGCGAAAGGGGGCGTTTTGCGCGCATCCAGGCCTTGCGGCCTTGCGGGGCGCCGGGGCCTAGGGTTTAGCCGAGCTGGGCGTTGAGCTCCTCAGCAACGGGCTTCCACTTGGGCTCCATCTCCGCCAGGAACGCATCCCACTGGGCGTCCACGTCTCCGCCGGCGGCGATGATCTCGGTGATCTTAGCCGTCACGTCGGAAGAGAAGGAGCCGTACATGGCATACTGCTCGCCGCCGAAGGTCACCTGCTCCCAGTTGATGGGATGGACGTGATAATCGGCCGAGGTCTGGATGAACTCATGGATCGCCTCAAAGGCCTCGAAGCCGTCCATACGAGAGGTCTCGTTGGGAGAGGCATTCTGGGTCGCGGGGGTGTAAATGTTGGAGGCGGTGTCCACATAGGGGGAGATGTAGGAACCGTCGGGGTTGGTATCCCACAGGATGGTGTAGGTGCCGTCGTCGTTCTTCTCATAGTCCAGGCCTTCCAGACCGGCCACGGAGAAGATGCGGCCTTCCTCGGACGCCAGCCAGTTCCACATATCCAGGATGCGGTTGAGCTTCTCGTCGTCCACGCCATGGTTGATGTGGGAAACGGTCCAGTAGTCCTCGGTCTCGGTGAGCCAGAAGCTCTTGTTGTCCACGGGGGAGTACACGATCATGGGCGCCACGTCGTCCACGGAGCTCACGATGCCGGTATCCACCATCTTGGGATACGCGGTGCCGGAGAACCAGGAGGGGGAGTTGTTGCCCAGGAACATGAAGGCGGTGCCGGCGGTGAAGTGGTTGGCGCCGTCGGAGCCGGAGTCGACCACCTGGTCCTTCCAGATGTAGCCGCCCTGGAACAGATCCACCACGAACTTAAGCTCCTCGCGATAGGTGTCGGTGGTGAAGTAGGGCACGTAGGAGCCGGTCTCGTCCTTCACATAGCCGTTGCGGTCCTCGGCGTAGCCCAGGACCTCCATGAAGACGCCGGGGAAGGCCCAGGTCTCGGAGGTGATGCCAATGGTGTTGCCGGCGCCGTTGTTGCCGGGATCCTGCTCCTGGACGGCCTTGATCATGGCCTTGACCTCGTCCCAGGTGTAGGCGTCGCCTTCCTTATACATGCCAACGGCCTGCGCCCAGTCGCGGCGATAGGCGAACATGCAGTAGTAGGCGTTCTGGATCCAGTCGGGGTTCTCACGGGAGGAGGGCCAGCCGTACAGCTTGCCGTCCACGGTGAGCATCATGTCGTCGGAAACCAGCCTCTCGCGCAGGGCGGCCAGGTTGGGCCACTGGGAAAGGTCGGCGGGGATCTCGCGGAAGGCGCCCGCGGAGGCCCAGGTCCTAAACTCGGAGGTATTGCCGGTCTTCATGTCCCACCAGAGGATGTCGGGCATGTCGTCGGCGGCAACCCAGGCGCGAACCTTTTCGGTCCAGTCGCCCCAGGTGACGGGGATCAGATCCCAATCGATATTGAACTTTTCGCGGAACCACTCGTCCCTGCGGGTCGTGTTGGTCTTTTCCGCGTCCAGCACGTTCATGGAGATGGTCAGGTGGGTGTCGTAGGAGCTCTCCACGGCGGGAGCGCCCTGGGATTCATCATCGGTGGGCGCGGTCTCTCCGCCCGCGTCCTGCGTGGCCTCGGCGCTGGGCTGGGGGTTCTCCGTGGTGGTTTCGGCGGGCTGGCAAGCGGCCAGGCCGAGCACCATCAGCAACGCCAGCAGCAGGCAGGCTAGCTTTTTCATAGGTTTTTCCTCCTCATGTGTTTTATTTCAACCCAACCGTTGGGCGGCGGGAAGAAACCTTAGGGGCTTGCAGGCGCCGCTTAGCCCTTCACCGCGCCCAGGGTCAGGCCGGTGAGGAAGTAGCGCTGCAGGAAGGGGTAGAGGGCCATCAGCGGGAACACCGTCACCACGATACAGGCCATCTTGATGCCCTCGCCGTATGTGGGGGGCCGGACGTCGCCGGTCATGGCCTGGGTGGAGATGAAGTTGGCGCTGGAGATGATCTGCCGCAGGGTCAGCTGCAGGGGCCACATGTCCGTATCCTTCAGGTATAGCATGGCCGAATACCACTCGTTCCAGCGCTCCACCGCGTAGTAGAGGGTGAAGGTGGCCAGAATGGGCAGGGTCAGCGGCAGGATGATCTGGAAGAGGATGTGCACGTCCGAAGCGCCGTCGATCTGGGCGGATTCCTCCAGCTCGCCGGGCAGGGAGGACATGTTGGCCGAGATGATCAGCATGTAGGTGACGGAGATGCCCGAGGGCAGCACCATGACCCAGAAGTTATCCACCAGGCCCAGAGCCTTGTACAGCAGGTAGGTGGGCACCAGGCCGCCGCCAAAGTACATGGTGAACACCATCAGGAAGCGGAAGAAGTTGCGGCCGGGGATCGGCTTGGTGAAGGCGTAGGCCATCAGCACGGTCAGGATCATGTTGTAGACGGTGCCCGCCAAGGTCAGCTTGGCCGAGTTCCACATGGACTTAAGCAGCAGGGGGGAGTCGAAGACGAACTCATAGCACTCCCAGGTGATGGAGGAGGGCCAGAGCATGAAGGGCTGGCGCACGTACTCGGCCTGGGGCACGATGGAAACCAGGATGGTGTTGTAGAAGGGATAGACGATCAACAGGCCCATCAGGGAGAGCACGAACACCAGGATGAAGTCGAAAACGCCGAAGCGGTTGATCCGGTTTTCCTTTTTCGTCTTGGGAGCCGGAGCCAATTTTTCCTTTGCCATTGCCAAACGCCCCCTCCCTTACATAATTCCATCGCCGCCTGCGGCCTTGGAGCAGTAGTTGGCGCCAAGGAGCAGCGCGAAGTTGATGACGTTCTTAAACAGGCCGACGGCCGTGGAGAAGCCGTAATCCATCACCGTGGTGGACTGGAAGGTCAGGCGGTACACGTAGGTATCGATGACGTCCGCCACCTTGTACACGGGCGCGGAATACAGGTTGAAGATCTGGTCGAAGTTGGCGTTCATCATGTTGCCAACGGAGAGGATGAACATGATCACCACCAGGTCCAGGATGGAGGGCAGGGTGATGTGGATGATGCGCTGGAAGCGGTTGGCGCCGTCGATGGTGGCGGCCTCGTTAAGGCTGGGGTCGATGCCGGTGATGGCGGCCAGATAGAGGATGGTGCCCCAGCCGCCCTCCTTCCAGATGTCGGAGACGATCAGCAGCGTGCGGAAGTAGGCGGTGTTGTAGAGCACGTTCCAGGTGTCCTGCAACTGCGGATCGAAGATGACGGCGACCTTCTTGATCACGCCGGTGTCGCCAAAGAGGTTAAGGATGATGCCCGAAAGCACGACCCAGCTCAAAAAGTGCGGGAAGGTGTAGATGGTTTGCAACACCCTCTTGTACTTTTTGAAGACCATTTCGTTGATCAGGATGGCCAAAATGACGGGGAACGGAAAGCCGAAGATCAGCTTGAGCAGGGAGATGTAGAGCGTGTTGCCCGTGGCCTGCCAGAAGGCGCTTTCCCTAAACAGCCTCTCAAAGTGTTGGAAGCCTACCCAGGGACTTGCGGTCAAGAAGTCAAACAATCCCGTGGCGCCGAAGACCGGCTTGAACGTTTTGAACGCCAGCGCTATGCCCGGCATCGGCAGATAGCGGAACACGATGGTCACCGCCAAGCCCGGCAACAGCATGATCAGGTAGATCCACTTGTATTGCCAGATCTTCTTCGCCAGCAGCCGCCAGCCCTTTGCCGTTCTTAGGTTGATGAGGTCGTGGGACTGGTTTAACTTGGGCGACATAAACATGGGCGTTCCCTCCTTCCTTCTCTAAAATATGATATATATGGGGTTTCCCCGGCCGAAAGGCCGCCCTGCGGGCGGCCTTTCGGCCGTATGCCCTTGGCTAGTGGTTCTTGAGCAGCTCCAGCATCTGCCGGTCCAACAGATGGCCGCGCCAGCTCTCGTAGGCCACGTCCTTGCGGTTGGAATCCAGGATGCCGAACTCGCCGCGGAAGTTCCACAGCGCATAGCCGATGTTGTACTGTTGGAGGATGTCCATCACGTCGCCCATCCAGGCAAGGGCCACCGCGTGGGGGGTGTGCTTGTAACAGCCGCCCTCGCCGCAATGCACGCCGATGCCCATTTCCTGGGACATCTTGGCCCACTGGGCGTAGTGGTCCAGCAGGCGTTGGCGGTCCCAAACGCCGTCGAAGTTGGCGATGTCCGGCCAATGGGGCAGCTGCTTGTCCCAATTTTCCGACCCGCTCCACCACCTGGCCTTGTAATGGGTCAGCGTCATGGGCACGTAGGCCCGGCAGCTCTGGGCGATGTGGAGGTCCTGCAGCTCGGGACAGGGCAGGTTGCCCGCGTCCATGCCGTCGGCCACGATCAGCCGGTCCGGGCTCACCCGGCGGATGGCCTGCACCGCCGCGGCGATGGCCCGCCGGTGCTCCTCGCGGGTGATCTTCTGCGGTCCCGGGGGCTCGTTGACCAGATCGAAGCTGAGCTGCTTGGCGCTCAGGCCCCGATAGCGCTTGGCCAGCAGCTCCCAGTGCCAGGCGAAGGCGTCCACCGCGGCCTGGTCCTTCCAAAGGTCGAAGGGTTCCTTCTCGCCGGGGTTGATGCAGTAACCGGGCGCCCGGTGCAGGTTGAGGTTGACGTGCAGGCCGCGCTGCAGCGCGTGCTCCACGCAGCCGTCCAATTGCTCCAGGGCCGCCTCGTCGATCTGGTAGACCTTGTCCGCCATGGAGGCGTCCAGGTCGCCCGCGCAGGTCCACTTGCGGTAGCTCATGGGGATGCGCACAAAGTCAAAGCCCAGCTCGGAGATGAGGTCGAAATCCTCCAGGGGAAAGGCGCCGTCGTGCTTGGAGGTATACAACCCCAGCAGGTTGAACCCTCGCCACCTGGGCAGCCCCTGTTGTTTATATGTCATTTGCCACCCCTCCTGGATTTTCTGTGAAGGTTACAAGTAATAATTAATCACTTTTTTTCAGCACTGAAAATCTAATTTTTGCATGAGATATTTTCACATGAGGATTTCCAAATTTCAAACGAGTTTTTAACACTATATACAAAATAATTGGCTATTTTTTGACAAATTGACCGTTTCGACGCTAATTTTTCGGGCAGGGTCCCCGGGGGTATCCCTTATAAAATTATAAAATTATTAGTTATATTTTACAACTAATATTCCCATATTTTTACATTCTCGTTTGCACGGTAAACCACGCAATTCCGCAGCAAAAGCCGCCGGGCGCAACAAAATAATATAAAACGAGGGGACGGGACGGAACATTCCCAGGCATGCAGGGCGGCGGCAGGGAAAATTCTGTCGAATCCTTTCAAGAAACTACAGTATATTATAGTTATACTTCGTAACCATCACATAACATTGCGATTGTGCGGCGTTTGGGCGGGGATCCGAGGACCTTGGGGAGGGAAAAAAGTTCATACTTGTTCCTACCTATTGGAAAGGGTCCGGCCTGCGCGCCGCCAAGGCCGCGCCGGCGGCCTTTTCGCGCAGGGCGGGGGCGAACAGGCCGCCAGGTCGGCTTGTTGAAAAGGCGGGCGGGCTATGCTATGATGGGCGCGGGGCGAGAGTCCCTAAAAAAAGACGACGACGGGAGGGACCATAAAGATGTACAGGCAAACGGTATTGCCAAGGTGGCGCGGCTTCAACCTGCTGGGCGTGTTCGTGATGAATTCGCCGGGAACCTTCGAGGAGGAGGACTTTCAGCTCATCTCCGAGCTGGGCTTCGACTTTGTGCGCCTGCCCCTGAACTACACCTTCTGGATCGACTACGACGACCCCTTTGAGATCAACGAGAGGAAGCTGGAGGTCGTGGACCAGGCCGTGCGCTGGGGCGAGAAGTACGGCATCCACGTTTGCGCCGGCTTCCACCGGGCGCCGGGCTATTCCGTGGCCAAGGACCGGGTGGAACCCTTCGACCTTTGGCGGGACGCCGAGGGCCTGGAGGCCTTCAAGCTGCACTGGGAAACCTTCGCCAAGCGCTATAAGGGCATCCCCAGCAGCAAGCTGAGCTTCAACATGGTCAACGAGCCCGCGGACGTTTCCCCCGAGGCCCACGACCGGGTGATGCGCATCACCACCCGCGCCATCCACGCCATCGACCCGGACCGCCTCTGCCTGCTGGACGGGCTCAACTACGGCAACGTGCCCATGCCCTCCCTGGGCGACCTGGCCCAGGAAAACGTGGCCCAGAGCTGCCGGGCCTACATCCCCTCCGGCATCACCCACTTCCGCGCCCAGTGGGTGGACCGCAAGCGCAACTTCCCCGAGGCCAAGTGGCCGGGCGGCTTTGCCAGCCAGCTGGAAGGCCTTTGGGACCGCGAGCGTCTGGAGCGGCACTACGGCATGTGGGCGGCCATGGCGGAAAACTTCCACATGGGCGTGCACTGCGGCGAGGGCGGCTGCTTCAACCAGACCCCCTACGACGTGACGCTGCGCTGGATGGAGGACCTGCTGGACGTGCTCAAGCAGTTCAACATCGGCTACGCGCTGTGGAACTTCAAGGGCGGCTTCGGCATCCTGGACTCCGAGCGCAAGGGCGCGCAGTACGTGGATTTCCACGGCCACCAGCTGGACAAGAAGATGCTGGACCTGATGAAGAAATACTAAAGCCATGCCAAGGGAGCGCCCGGTTGTTTCCGGGCGCTCCTTGCAAAGGCCAACGGGAAGGACGGATCAAACGCACATGAAGCTGGGACTTGCCTATTTCAGCGGCTTTGACCAGGCCAAGGTGGACCTGGAAAAGCAAATGGGCCTCAAATACGTCATTTCCAGCGCGGGGCAGATGGACAAGGCCCTGGCGCCCCAGTCGCTGGAGAACCTGCGCCTGCTCCAGAAGGCCTACGCGGACCAGGGCTTGCAGCTGTCCATCATCGAGGGCCCCACGGCCCTGGACAAGGTGAAGCTGGGCCTGCCCGGCGCGGAGGAGGAGCTGGAGCGCTTCAAGGAGCTGCTGGTCAACTGCGCCAAGCTGGACATCCGCACCATCTGCTACAACTGGATGCCGGTGATCGGCTGGTTCCGCAGCCGCACGGCCATCCCCACCCGGGGCGGGGCCACGGTGACCGGCTTTGACCAGGCGGACATGGAGGGCGCGGAGGAGACCTGGGCGGGCCGGGTGAGCCAGGAAACCCTCTGGGGCACGCTGGAGGCCTTCCTGCGGGAGGTCGTGCCCCTCTGCGAGCGCCTGGACGTCCGCCTGGCCCTGCATCCGGACGATCCGCCGGTCCCCTCGCTGCGGGGCATCGGCCGCATCTTGACCTCGGCGGCGGCCTTCGACCGGGTGTTCTCGCTCTACGACAGCCCCGTCAACGGCATGACCTTCTGCCAGGGCTGCTTTGCCACCATGGGCGAGGACATCCCCTGGGCCATCCGCCACTTCGGCGAGCAGGGCAAGATCTTCTTCGTGCATTTCCGCGAAGTGCAGGGGCAGCGGGACAACTTCCACGAGACCTTCCACGACGACGGAAAGACCGACATGTACAGGGCCATGCGCGCCTACTACGAGGTGGGCTTTGACGGCATCGC
>CALWRM010000118.1 GCA_944383925.1 uncultured Clostridia bacterium | reverse complement strand
GTGAGCAGCTCGCGCAGGCGGTAGTTTTCATAGGTCTGGCGCTTCCAGGTGTCCACCGGGTGGAAGAGGGTCAGCGGCTTGGAGGGATCCACCGTCTCGTGCTCCAGAAGGATCAGGTCCGCCATGGCCATGCCGTCGGGGTTATAGATGCGGTAGATCTTCTTCACGCCCGGGTTGGTCACCTTGGCGGGATTTTCGGAGATCTTGATCTTGGGGATGGTCTGGCCGTCCACGATTTCCGCGGAAAGCTTGTAAACCCCGCCCAGGGCCGGGCAATCCTCGGAGGTGATCATCTTGGTGCCGACGCCCCAGGTGTTGATGCAGGCGCCCTGGGTCTTTAGATCGCGGATGAGCACCTCGTCCAAATCGCCGGAGGCGCAGATCCTGGCGTTGGGATAGCCGGCCTCGTCCAGCATCTTGCGGGCTTGCCTGGTCAGATAGGCCAAATCGCCGGAGTCCAGGCGGATGCCCATGGGCTCGTGGCCGGCGGCCCGCAGCTCGTCAAAGACGCGGATGGCGTTGGGTATGCCGCTGCGCAGCGTGTCGTAGGTATCCACCAACAGCAGGCAGGCGTCGGGGAAGGTCTTGGCATAGGTGCGGAAGGCCGTCAGCTCGTCCGGGAAGGACATCACCCAGGAATGGGCGTGGGTGCCGGCCACGGGCACGCCGTACATCTGGCCGGTGAGCACGTTGGAGGTGGCGCCGCAGCCGCCGATGATGGCCGCCCTCGCCCCATAGATGCCGGCGTCCGGCCCCTGGGCCCGGCGAAGGCCGAACTCCATCACCAGATCGCCCTCGGCGGCCATGCAGACCCTGGCCGCCTTGGAGGCGATGAGGGTCTGGTGGTTGATGATGTTCAGCATCGCGGTCTCCAGCAGCTGGGCCTCCATGATGGGCGCGGTGACGCGCACCAAGGGCTCGTAGGGAAAGACCACCGTTCCCTCCTCGATGGCGTAAAGATCGCCCGTGAAGCGGAAGTGGGCCAGATAGTCCAAGAAAGGCTCGCTGAACAGTCCCAGGGAGCGCAGGTAGGCGATGTCGTTTGCGTCGAAATGGAGGTTTTGCACATAGTCGATCAGCTGTTCCAAGCCGGCCATCACCGCGTAGGAGCTGTTTTCCGAGGTCTTGCGGAAAAACAGGTCGAACACGGCCGTGCGGTCCGTCATGCCGTTTTGGAAGTAGCCGTACATCATCGTCAGCTCATACAGGTCCGTCATCATCGTCAGATTGCGCACATCTCAGAACCCCTTTTCCTTCTTTTCCTCGGTTTCCCCGGCCTCTTCGGCGTCTTTGGACTCCGCAGCGTCCTCGGCGACCTCGGCGTTTTCGGCGTTCTTGGCGACCTCTGCGTCCTTGGCGTCCTCGGCGTTTTCGGCGGTTGCGGCGTCCTCGGCAAGTTCGGCGCCCTCGGCCGCCTCGGCGGTTGCGGCGTCTTCGACGCTTTCCGGATCCTCGTCCGTTTCGTGGTGCAGCATCACCAGGCGGGGGTCCACCTCGCCGGCGTTAAACACGGCCTTGCGCTTGCGGACGATGAGCATCACGGCGGCGAAGATCACCAGCACCACGGACAGCAGCTGGGACACGCGCACGACGCCGCCGATGTAGAGGCTATCGGTGCGCAGGCCCTCCACGAAGGCGCGCTCGATGCCGTAGAGCAGCAGGTACCAGAGAAACACGTTGCCGTCCGTCTTGGACTTGCGGCGGTAGATCAGCAGGAACACGAAGATCAGCGCGCAGGCCAGGGACTCATAGAAGAAGGTGGCGTAATGCCAGGTTCCGGTGCTCTCGATGTACACCGCGAAGGGGAACCACTGCTGGGAGGAGCTGGCCACCTGGTAGCCGAAGGCCTCCTGGTTGAAGTAGTTGCCCCAGCGGCCGATGCACTGCCCCAGCACGAGGGAGGGGGCGGCGATGTCGCAGAGCTGCCAGAAGCTGACCTTGCGCCATTTGGTGAAGATCAGGGCGGCGAGCAGGCCGCCGATAACCCCGCCGTAGATGGCGATGCCGCCCTCCCAGACGTACAGGGCGGAGATGGGGTTGTCCGCGTAGCGGGGCCATTCGAAGATCACGTAGTAGATCCTGGCGCAGACGATGGCCAGGGGAATGGCCAACAGGGCAAAGTCCAGGATATGGTCCGGGTTCCAGCCCTTTCGCTTGGCCTCGCGGTAGGCCAGGATGATGCCCAGCAGCACCGCCAGGGAAATCAATATGCCATACCAATAGATGGAGCGGCCAAAGAGCGTAAACGCCACGGGATTGGGGGTTGCCATGGTCCAAATGCCTCCCTTATCCATCGAAGTTTGGGAAAACCGGGGAAAGTGCCCGGTTTTCATCATTATAAGTTCTTGCGGGCCATAAGTCAATTGGGCGTAAGGCGGGCGGCCCCGGCCGGGCGGCTTGACGCCCCCGGCGATGGCAGGATACAATGGAAGGGCAGAACAAGGCGCAGGGTCCTGGGCGGGGCCATGGACCGGAGAGGAGAACAAGATGCTATACACCCCACAAAACGACCGCTTCACGGCCAGCGTGAACGATTTGGGGGCGGAGCTTTGGTCCCTTCGCGACCGGCGCAGCGGTCGGGAATACATCTGGCAGGGGGACGCGCGCTACTGGACGGGCCGCTCGCCCGTGCTCTTCCCCATCGTCGGCCGGCTTAAGGACGACGCCTATCTGGTGAACGGGCGGCAATATCGCATGAAGAAGCACGGCTTTGCCAGGGGGGCTTGCTTTGCGCCCGGGCTGGACGGGGAAGGCGGCCTCACCATGACGCTGGAGTCCAGCGAGCAGACGCTGGCCCAGTACCCCTTCCGCTTCCGTCTGTCCCTGCGCTATCGCCTGGACGAGGAGGGCCTGGAGGTGGAATACCTGGTGGCAAACCCCTCCGAAAAGGAGGAGCTGCCCTTTTCCCTGGGCGCGCACCCGGCCCTTTGCTGCCGGCTGGGGGATACCCTGCGCTTTGAGCGCAGGGAGAGCCTGGACGCCTGGCGGCTGGGCGGCGAACAGGGGCTGCTGCTGCCGGAACGCACGCCGCTGCTGCGGGACCAGCACCGTCTGACCATCACCAAGGAGCTGTTCGCGGCCGACGCGCTGATCCTAGAGGGGCAGTCTTCCGGCTATGTGGAGCTGGAGCGCCAGGGCGGCGAGGGAAACGTGCGCGTTTGCTTTGGCCGGACGCCCTGCCTGGGGCTGTGGGCCAAGCCCGGGGCGCCCTATGTGTGCGTGGAGCCCTGGTTTGGGCTGGACGACGGCCCGCAGGGCGGCGGGGAGTTGCGCTGCAAGAAACACGTGCAGCGCCTGCAGCCGGGCGGCCGCTTCCGCTTCCTGCTGCGCATCTTGCCGCAACCCGCCGGCGCATAGCTTCGTTTTGTAGGATAAGCGCCGGATTGCTCCTGTTTTTTACACGAATTGCTTGTTCCGGC
>CALWRM010000117.1 GCA_944383925.1 uncultured Clostridia bacterium | reverse complement strand
CGAAATAAAATGCGAAAGAGGTCCTTCATGCGCAGATACACCTTACCTTCCCTGGAAGGATGCCCCAGGGAAGGGAATTTCATGCGTGAAGGGCGAGGACGGGAGGCAGGGGGGCAGCGCAAGGGCGTTGGGTGGGGCGCTGTGCTGGTTGGAGGAGGACGGGAGGCAGGGGGGCGCCGCCCCCCTGCACCCCCTGCGCAAGGGAGGTTCCCTTGCGAAACCCAAACGGGGGAGACGGGGAGCGCGGGAGTGCAGGACGAGGGGTTGTGCAGACCGGGAAGTGGACGGTGGGCGGAGGTTGGCGCGAGGACGTTGGACAAAGGCGCTTTGTTGGCTGAAGAAAGGCGGAAGGCAGGGGGGCGCTGTGCTGACTGGAGGAGTACGGGAGGCAGGGGGGCGTCGCCCCCCTGCACCCCCTGCGCAAGGGAAGTTCCCTTGCGAAACCCAAACGGAGGGGAAAGGGAAGCGTGGGAGCGCAGGATGGGAGCTCGCGCGGACCGGAGAGGGACGAAAGCGGCGTTGGGCGCGCGGGTTCTATGCTTGCCGTGTTACAAACAAGGCGCGTTTGTGCTATACTGGAAACTGTGGTCTGAGCGCCGCAAACCCGACAGAAGAGGTGTGTACAGCTTGACGGAAACCACGGCATATGAATACGAGCAAACCATCCGATACGGCTACTGCGACCAGCGGGACCGCATGCGGCTTTCCTACCTGCTCAAGGAGGTACAGCAGGCCTCCATGGAGCACTGCGACGTGCTGGGCATCGGGCTGGAGTATTTGCAGCCCCGCAACCAAGCCTTTTTATTGGCCAGGCAGAGCGCGCGCTTTTTCCGAGCGCCCAAGGGGGGCGAGCGGGTGCGCGTGCGCACCCAGCCCCGGGTTTGCGGCTTTCAATACCCGAGAACCACGAGTCTTTTCGCGATGACCGGCGAGGAACTGGCCCGGGTCGAGGCCGTTTGGGTGCTGGTGGACACCCAGAGCCGGCGCATCCTGCGCCGCGTCCCCGAGGAAATGGCTGGCTTTTTCCCGCTGTCGGGGACCGCGCCGAGCCTGCGCTTGCCCAGGTTGGAGGAGCCGGATTTGGTGCTGGAGTGCCGCGTGCCCCTGCACATGACGGACAGCAACCACCACCTGAACAACGCCTCCTATGCGGACCTGATCCTGGATGTGCTGGAGGAGCGGCTGCTGGCCGGCGAGGCCATCGCGGGGCTGGACATCTGCTATCATCGGGAGCTGAAGACCGGCGAAACCTTCCAGCTGCGGCGCCGGAGCCTGGAGCGTGGCGCCCTGGTGGACGGCGTCAAGGACGGCCTCTGCCACTTCGAAAGCCAGGTTTTCTTCTAGTATGGCGCGTTCTGTCCCAAAACCCATTGCCGAAAGGAGTTTGCATACGATGGCAACGGTACTCGATCGCTTTTTGACCTATGTTTCCTACGACACCCAGTCCGCAGACGAATCGGACACCTTCCCCAGCACCCTCAAACAGAAGGAACTGGCCAAGCGCCTGGTGCAGGAGCTGCAGGAGCTGGGCGCTTCCAACGCCCGCATGGACCAATGGGGCTACGTGTACGCCACCCTTCCCGCCACCGTGGAGACGAAGGCACCCTCCATCGGCTTCATCGCCCACATGGACACCGCCACCGAGCTGTCCGGCAAGGATGTCAAGCCCAGGGTGGTGAAGAACTACGACGGGGGCGACATCGTCCTCAACGAGGCGCTGGACATCGTGACGCGCGCGGCCGATTTCCCCCGGCTGCAGGATCTCGTTGGCCAGGATCTGGTGGTCACCGACGGAACCACCCTCCTGGGCGCGGACGACAAGGCGGGCATCGCGGAGATCATGGCCTTTGCGGCCGAGGCCGTGGCCAAGCCCTTCCCCCACGGCCCCATCCAGATCGCCTTCACCCCGGACGAGGAGGTGGGTGGCGGCGTGGACCACTTCGACGTGCAGGTCTTTGGCGCGGACTTCGCCTACACCCTGGATGGCGGCGCGTTGGGCAGCATCGACTATGAAAACTTCAACGCCTGCTCCGCCGTCGTGGAGGTCAAGGGCCTGAGCATCCATCCCGGCTCCGCCAAGGGCAAGATGAAAAACGCCTCCCTCATCGCGATGGAATTCCATTCCATGCTGCCCGTGTTCGAAAACCCCGCCTTTACGGAGGGCTACGAGGGCTTTGCCCACCTGACCGACATGCGCGGCGAGGTGGAAAGCGCCCGCCTGCGCTACATCATCCGCGACCATGACCGCGACAAGTTCGAGCAGCGCAAGGCGCGCTTCACCAAGATCGCGGCCTATTTGAACGAGAAGTATGGCGATTGCATCTCCCTAAGCCTCAAGGATGGGTACTACAACATGAAGGAGGCCATCCTTCCCCATCTCCAGATCCTGGAGCTGGCCAAGGCCGCCATGCGCGAGATGGGCATCGAGCCCCACTCCTCCCCCGTGCGCGGCGGAACGGACGGCGCCCGCCTCTCCTTCATGGGCCTTCCCTGCCCCAACCTCAACACCGGCGGCATGAATGCCCATGGCCGCCACGAGCTGGTCAGCGTTCAGGCCATGGAGCGCGTCCAGGAGATGCTGCGCAGGATGGCGGCGCTGGCTGTCGGTTGAGCCTTGGAGCGGGCGCAGACGGCCGCGCGCACCGGGCTTCGGCCTTTGCCGAAGCCCTTGACCC
>CALWRM010000116.1 GCA_944383925.1 uncultured Clostridia bacterium | reverse complement strand
CACCGAAGCGGATATCCCCGTTCGACTTGCATGTGTTAAGCACGCCGCCAGCGTTCGTCCTGAGCCAGGATCAAACTCTCATATTAAAAGTTTCTTCCCAGCTTCGCCTCGCTCGGGTCCTCCGGGTTCCCCCTTCCTCCCTCAAGCGGGCCGCTGACTCTTCGTCTTTGGAATTCTTTGGAATCGACAAAAGCTTTTCTTCCGTCCGCTCTCCCCCTTTCGGGCTCGAACGTCCGTTCCCGTTTCCTTTTGCTTTTTGCCTCGTTCTCTTCTCTTCCTGTATCGTTTTCAAGGTTCCTCGCCCCCCGCTCTCGCGGGACAGCTTCTGTATATTACCACTCCGGCTTTCTATTGTCAAGCACTTTTTTCTCTTTTTCCCACATATTTTTGGGCCGCCCGCATAACGCGAACGCTCTGCGGGCGGCCCTTCCTTCGTTCGGGCTCAAAGCCGAACTTTCTTCCTTATTTTAGAACCTCGTTCATCTTTTCCACGGCCGCGTCCAGATAGCCCTGCGCCTTCTTCGACGACTCTTCCGCGCTGTCCGCCACCGTGTTCACATACAGCTTGACCTTGGGCTCGGTTCCGGAGGGACGAATGCAGACCCAGCCGCCGCCCTGCATCTCGTAGAACAGCACGTCCGAAGCGGGGAAGTTGAGCGTTTCCGTCTTGTTCCCTTCCACGCGCACGCCCTTGAGGTAGTCGCTCACCGCCTGAATGGGAACGCCGGCAAAGGCCGTCGGCGCGTCCTCGCGCAGGCCGACCATGAGCTTTTTCATCTTTTCCAGGCCGTCCTTGCCCTCCAGGGCGAAGGAGGTCACCTTTTCGCAGTAGTAGCCGTACTTGGCATAGAGCTCCATCAGGCCTTCGTACAGGGTCTTGCCCTGCTCGGCATAGGCCGCGGCGGTCTCGGCCAGCAGCATCGAGGCGATGACGGCGTCCTTGTCGCGCACGAAACCGCCGGACAGGAAGCCGTAGCTCTCCTCAAAGCCGAAGAGGAAGCTGTGGCTGCCCGTATCCTCAAACTCCTGGATCTTCTCGGCGATAAACTTAAAGCCCGTGAGCACGTTAAAGGTCTTCACGCCAAAGGAAGCGGCGATGGCGCTGGCCATGTCGGTGGAGACGATGGACTTGACCACGGCGCCGTTCTGGGGCAGGGCGCCCTCCTTCTTCTTGCCGGAAAGGATGTAATACAGCAGCAGGCAGCCGATCTGGTTGCCCGTGAGCACGGCGAAGCTGCCGTCCTGCTTGCGGACCAGGCAGCCCAGGCGGTCGCAATCCGGGTCCGTGGCGAAGACCAGATGGGCGTCCACCTTCTCGGCCAAGGCCCTGGCCAGATCGAAGGCGGAATAGTTTTCCGGATTGGGCGCGGCGCCCACGGTGGTGAAATCCGGGTCGGGGTTTTCCTGCTCGGGCACCACGTACACGTTCTCAAAGCCCACCTCGGACAGGATGCGGCGCACGGGCACGTTGCCGGAACCGTTCAAGGGGGAATAGACCAGGCGCAGCTGCTTGCCCATGCGCCGGCACAGCTCCGGCCGCACGCACAGGGAGCGCACCTTTTCCATATAGCGGTCGTCCTCGTCCTTGCCGATGATGCGCAGCAGGCCCTGGTCCTTCGCCAGCTTTTCGTCCATGGTCTTGTAGTCGGTGAAGGAAAGGCGCTCGATCTTCTCAAACACCTGGGCCGCCCGCTCCGGGGGCAGCTGGCCGCCGTCCCGCCAGTAGACCTTGTAGCCGTTGTACTGCTTGGGATTGTGGCTGGCGGTGATCACGATGCCGGCGATGCACTTTAGGTCGCGCACGGTGAAGGAAAGCACGGGCACGGGTCGCAGGGATTCGTACAGATACACACGGATGCCGTTGGCGCAGAGCACCTTGGCCGCTTCAAGGGCGAACTCGGGCGAGCAGCGCCTGGAATCATAGGCGATGGCCACGCCTTCCTCCTGTCCGCCGGCCTCCAGGATGAAATCGGCCAGGCCCTGGGTCGCCCTGCGGACGTTATAGACGTTCATGCGGTTGGTGCCGTAGCCCAGCACGCCGCGCATGCCCGCGGTGCCAAACTCCAGCCCCTTGTAAAAGCGGTCCTCGATCTGGGCCGCGTCGCCGGCGATGGCGGAAAGCTCCTGGACGAGCTCTGGATCGTCCGCGAAGGTCTTCAACCAATCCTGATACTTTTCCATGGCAGTCATAGGCGATTCTCCTCCCCCTTGGTTTCCTCCAACATGCGTTGCAAATCAAACAGGTGGCGCTTTTCCTCCTGGATGATCTGCTGAAAAACAGGTATATTCTCCGGCACCTTGGTGTTTTGCACCAGCTCCATATAAAAGAGGATGGAATCCTTTTCGGTGGAGATGGCGTAAAGCAGCAGATCCGGAATGGTATCGATCTTGCGGTTCATCATGGAAGCCATGACCCCGCCGGGAAAAACCACCTCCGAGGCCAGCGCGGACAGGAAGGCGGCGCTCTCCTCGCTGAAGGTTTCGTCCTCGAAGTCGCCCTTCTTAGCCAACAGCTCGTCCAACATGGACTCAAAGCGCGCGGCGTGGGCCTCCTCCTGCCTGCGCAACAGCTCCAGCAGGTTGGTCATTTCCTGGCTATCGCTCAGCTTCTGGGCGACCCGGTAGAACCTTTCGCCCTTGCGCTCGATTTGCGCCGCGATGCGCAGGGCCTCCTCGTCGGAAAACATGGCGCTATACATGGTACCAAAGTTCCCCCTCTCGCATAGGATGAAAGCAGGCCCCGGTCAGCCGGAGGCCCAAAGCGAACAAAGAAAGGAGTGGATGCGCATGAACGCTTCCTGTCAAGCGGCTCCAAGAACGGTGCAAGCGCTGCTGCCCCAGGTGGTGGACAGCTTTCAGGCCCAGGGCTTTTCCTGCCGACACCGCCTGGCATTGCCAAGCCAGCTGTCCGGCGGCTGCGTGCAGCTGCTCTGCGCCCGCCAAAGCGGCCGCGCCTGCCTTTCCAACATACATCTGCAAAACGCCCCGGGGCGGCGCAGCTGCTGCCTGAAGGCGAACCTGTCGGTGCCCCTGTGTCTGGACTATCTGCTCGACGGCGGCCCCTGCCAGGCGGAGACCACCGTCTCCATCCCCGTGCAGGGCGTGTTTCGCATGTCCTGCGAAACGGCCAGCGAGTTTTGCCCCCAGCTCCAGCTCCGCGCCCTGGACCTGGCCCTTTGCTGCGGCTGCCTTGAGCTATGCTACGACTTTTGCGTGGTGGTTTACGCCCTTTGCCAAGCCCTGGTGTGCCTGCCCTGTCCCTCCACCAAGGAGCCGGACTGCTCCAGATTCTTCAGCATGCCCCTCTACCCCGGCTATCGCACGCCGCCCTGCTAGGGTCGGTCCCGATGGGGTTGGCCCCGACGGGGTTGGCTCTGGGAAGAGGCGGAAAAAAACAGGCTTTCACTCGCTTCTATTTTATGCCATCAACGCCCGCTCTGTCAAACGCTAACGCGCCCTTTTTCCAGTTTGGAAGGCCGAAAAGCCGGTCTGGGCCGTTGGCGTTTTTTGTTTGCGGCATACGGGCCGGCCGGCATTGTAAAACTTTGATGCAGACAGGCTCCCGCGGGCGCTCGCGTCCGCGGGAGCATTGACGCGCCCTCGCTCCAGGTGGTATATTTATTTTTATACAAACAAGATTGGAGGGACGACAGCCATGTCGCTTTCACAGCTGGAAATGGGCGTATTGGACATCCTGTGCGAGGATGCCAGGACCACGCCGGAACGGATGGCAGCCATGCTGGGCTGCACGTCGGAGCAGGCCGCGCTGGCCGTCAAGCGCCTGGAGGAGGAGGGCGTCATCGTGGGATATCCCGCCCTGATCAACTGGGACAAGACCTCCCGCGAGAACGTGAAGGCCATCATCGAGGTGCGCGTCACCCCGCAGCGGGACATGGGCTTTGACGCCATCGCCGAAAGGATCTACCGGTTCGAAGAGGTCAAGGCGGTCTATCTGATGTCCGGGGCCTACGACCTTTTGCTGGAGGTGCAGGCAAACTCCATGAAGCGCCTGGCCAGCTTTGTTTCCCAGCGGTTGGCCACCATCGAGCACGTGCTGTCCACGGCCACCCACTTCGTGCTCAAGAAGTACAAGGTGGACGGCGTGATCATGGAAGAAACGAACTCGGATGAAAGATTGGCGGTGTCGCCGTGAACTACGAGGAAATCTTATCCAAGACGGTGCAGCGGATTCCGCCCAGCGGCATCCGCAAGTTTTTCGACATCGTCTCCGAGATGAAGGACGCCATCTCCCTTGGCGTGGGCGAGCCGGACTTCGTCACCCCTTGGAACATCTGCGAATCGGCGATCTATTCCCTGGAAAAGGGCCAGACCCACTACACCTCCAACTGGGGCACGCCGCAGCTGCGTCGGGCCATTGCGGACTATCTGCAAACCCGTTTTTCCCTCCGTTACGACCCCATGAAGGAGATCATCGTCACGGTGGGGGCCAGCGAGGGCGTGGACCTTGCGCTGCGCGCGCTCATCAATCCCGGCGACGAGGTGTTGGTGCCGGATCCTTCCTATGTATCCTATGCCCCCTGCATCGCCCTGGCAGGCGGCGTGGCCGTTCCCGTGGAAACGGACGCCCGCCGCTCCTTCCGCCTGGGCCCCGAGGAGCTGCGCCGCGCCTTGACGCCCCGGACCAAGGCCCTCATCCTCTCCTACCCCAACAACCCCACCGGGGCGGTGATGGAGCGGGAGGACCTGGAGCGCTTGGCCCAGGTGCTCCAGGACACCAACGTGATGGTGATTTCGGACGAGATCTACGCCGAGCTTTGCTACACCCAGCAGCCCCACGTGAGCTTTGCCACCCTGCCGGGGATGTGGGAAAGGACCATTACCCTGAACGGCTTTTCCAAGGCCTTCGCCATGACCGGTTGGCGCATGGGCTATCTGTGCGCGCCCGCGGCCTTGGCCGCCGGCATATGCAAGATCCATCAATACACCATCCTCTGCGCGCCCTCGCAGGGCCAGGCGGCCGCCCTGGAGGCCTTGATCTCCGGCAAGGAGAACAACTACGCCTCCATCGAGCGCATGCGTTCCACCTATGACCGCCGCCGCCGGCTGTTGGTCAAGGCCTTCCGGGAGATGGGGCTGGAGTGTTTCGAGCCTCTCGGCGCGTTTTACGTCTTTCCCTGCATACAGTCCTTGGGCATGAGCAGCGAAGCCTTTTGCGAGCAGCTGCTTTATGAGGAAAAGGTGGCCGTGGTCCCCGGCACCGCCTTTGGCGCCAGCGGAGAGGGCTTTATCCGCTGTTCCTACGCCACCGCCACGGACAAGGTGCAGGAAGCGGCCCAGCGCATCGCCCGCTTTGTGGAGCGCCACCGGCGCTAGGGTCTTTTCTCCATGGAGCTAGACGCCCGGGGATGGGAGAAGCGCGCCCAAAGCCTTCCCCTCCCGGGCGTCCTTTCTTTCAGGCCGGATGCGCGGCCGGCTCGCCGCGCAAGATCAATGGATAAAGGACGGTTGAAAACATGCAGCCAACGTTCCTGCGCCTAAACCGCAAGCGGCCCCTGATCACCTACGCGCTCATCGGCATCAACGTGGCTTTCTACGCCGTGGAGCTGCTCTTGGAAACCTTCTTCATGAGCCATAACCAGATGCTCCTGGTTCTTGGCGCCAAGGAAAACACCCTCATCACCTGCGGCCAGTATTACCGCCTGCTCACGGCCACCTTCCTGCACTCGGGAATCAGCCACATCGCCTTTAATATGTTCGCCCTCTTCTTTTGGGGTCGCAACATCGAGGCCCTCCTCGGACGGCTGCGCTATCTGCTGGTCTATCTCTTTTCCGGCCTTTGCGGCACCCTGCTCTCCTACCTCTGTTCTTCCTCCGTGTCCGTCGGCGCCTCCGGCGCCATCTTCGGGCTGTTCGGCACGCTGCTGTATTTCCGCACCCGCCACAAGCAGGTCTTCGACCGCGTCTTTGGCATGCAGGTGTTGGTGATCATCGGCATGAACCTGGTCCTCGGCTTCTTGGGCCAGGGCATCGACAACTTCGGCCACATCGGCGGCCTGCTCGGCGGCTTTGTCAGCGCCTATGCCGTCGGCCTCTACGGCGAAAAGCCCAACGCGCGCCGCCTGCTGGCCGGCGCGGCCTTGCTGCTGCTCTATGTCGCCGGCCTGTGCTTCGGCGTCGTGCGCTACAGCGCCCAGCTGGGCATCCCTCCCTTTACCTTCCTGGACATCCCCCTGTTCTAGCCCTTTCGCCCAACGCAAAAGAGCGCCCCGCGGCCGTCTGGCCGCGGGGCGCTTTGGTTCACAGAGGATCCAACGTTGCTTGTGCGATTATTGGATGTAGGTGCTGCTCACGTAGGCATAGCCGCCGCTGAACTTGATCTTGGACCAGCTGCCGTTGGCGACGGTCTCGATCACTTCAACCTTGGTGTTGCGGGTCAGCTTGCCCACGATGGAGTAGGAGGTGCCGGCGCCAGAGCGCACGTTCAGCACACGGGCGATAACCGTCTTGGTGCCGATCACGGTCTCGGGGGAGGTGCCCTGCTTGGTCAGGTACTGGGCTGACACATAGCCGTTGGTGTAGTTGGCAGCGGGGAAGATGATCTTGGCCCAGCCGTCCTTGATCTCAACGACTTCCACCACGGTGCCCTTGGCCAGGGAGCCGATCTTGGAGTACTTGGTGCCAGCGC
>CALWRM010000115.1 GCA_944383925.1 uncultured Clostridia bacterium | reverse complement strand
CCCCTAAAGCGGCGGGCTTTCCGTGTGTCGCCCGTATCCGCAAGGCGGCGGGTTTTCGCCGCGCCACCGCATTCGCAAGCCGCCGGGTTTCCGCCGTGCGGCCCCCCCAAGGCGGCGGGCTTTCCGTGCGCGGTCCGTTCCGCAAGGCGTACGGCGTTCGCCGCGCCGCCGTATCCGCAAGGCGGCGGGTTCCCTGCGCACGGCCCCCCAAGGCGGCGGGCTTTCCGTGCGCGGTCCGTTCCGCAAGGCGGCGGGCTTTCCGTGCGCCGTCCGTTTCGCAAGGCGCACGGCGTTCGCCGCGCCACCGCATCCGCAAGGCGGCGGGGTTTTCCGTGTGCGGACCGTTTCGCAAGGCGGCCGGTTTTCGCCGCGCCACCGCATCCGCAAGGCGGCGGGTTTTCCGTGTGCGGTCCGTTCCGCAAAAGGCGTCCGGTTTTCGTTGCGCTACCGTTTCTCCAAGGCGGCGGGTTTTCGTCGTGCGGCCACCACGCAGGGCGGCTGGCTTGGCTGCGCCCGCTGGGGGCGGCCCCGCCGTTCAGACCTCCTCCCGCTCCTCGCAGGCGGTACACACGCCGCGTTCCGACGTGCAGGACGGGCACACCCACTGCCCGCAGCCGGGACAAAGCGTCAGGCAGCGCGTGTCCTCGATGCGGGCGCAGAGGGAACATTGGGCCTGTGCCAAGGCGATCCACCTCCTTTTCGCCCCCCCTTGGGCCTTGGGGCGGCGCGTCCCTTAGTATGCCCGGAAGGCGGAAAAAACGCGCGGGGTTTGCGGCTGCGAGGCGTTGAGAAGGGCAAAAAAGGACCGCGTCCGATCAGGCGACGCGGTCTTGAGGGGGAAGCCGGCGCGGCTTGCGGGCGGCTATTTGCCGCCGCCCCGGCGCCGCTGCTTGGCCGGAGGCTGCCCCAACAGCGGGGCGCCGTCCGCGCGCAGCTTCAGGGGCAGGCCCAGGGTATAGTAGGTGTTGCAGATGTGCTCCACCAGGGCCTTTCTGCAGCGCTCTGTATCGCGGGATTCCAGCGCGTCCACGATTTCCTGGTGTTCGCGCAAGGAGTCGAATTCCTCATAGGGGGTTTCGCGAAAGTCGTCGTAAACCAGCAGGTGGATGTTGCTCATCACGATCAGCTCGCCGATGTACTTTTCCAGAAACTTGTTGCGGCAGGACACCACATAGCCCATGTGAAAGTTCCGGTTGTTGTCCAAGAAGACGTCGAAATCGTGGCGTTGGAAGATGGACTTGCTCTCCTCCACCAGCTGGCGCAGGCGGGCGATGTCCTCGTCGCTGATGATCTCGCAGGCAAGCTCGATGGCCTGGGTTTCCAGCACCAACAGGGCTTCGTAGGTGTCGCGCACCTCCTTGGGGGTGGGCTTGGCCACGAAGGTGCCCCGGTTGGGCCGCAACACCACCATGCCTTCATAGGCCAGCCGGCGCAGGGCCGCCCGCACGGGCGTTCGGCTTAGGCCGGTCTGTTCCACCACCTGACCCTCGACAATTTGCGCGCCCGGCAGCAAGGCCTGGGTCGCGATTTGGCTGCGCAAAAAGTGGTAGACCTTTTGCTCAGAATCCAACCCGATCCCCCCTCTCGCGTCTATTTGGGGCATGCGCCCTCCCTCTATCCACATCATACGCGAAAAGCCCACTAAAAAGCAAGAGCAAGCCCGAGAGCAGCAGGGCGCTGCGCAGGGAATAGGCGCCGCGCAGGGCCGCGACCACCATGGGCCAAAGGGCGCCGAAGACGCCGGTGCAGAGGTTGCAGACGGCCACGATGGTCAGGGTGTGGTCGGGATTGTGCGCCCCAAGCCAGGCGAGAAAGGTGGGGATGCCATGGCCGCAGAGCAGGCCAAAGGCAAAGACGGCGGCGCAAACGGCCCCATAGCCGCCCAGCCACAGGCAGAGCATGTAGGCGGGCGCGCAGAGGAAAAAGCCCAGGTATAGGCGGCGCAGGGAGTTGCCCCTGGCGCGGCTTGTGAAGAAGCGGCTCAGGATGATGCCCGCCCACAGCAGGCTTAGGGCGAAGGCGGCCCTGGCGTCGCTTTGGCCCAGCTCCTCGCTGAGGTAGACCACCAGCCAGTTGACCAAGCTATATTGGGCGGCCGTATACAGGGCGCAGGCGGCCATGGCGCAGAGGTTGGCCCGATCCCGCAGGAGGCGGCCAAAGCCGGTCCAGGAGGCGGGCTTATCCTTGGGCAGGGGGGCTGCGCCCGCCTTGCGCCGGTGGAGGAACAGGGCCAGCAGGAAGGCGAGCAGCCCCGCCAACAGCAGCAGGCCCGAGAGCGCGTAGGTCTTGCGCCAGCCGAGCCCCCCGAGCAGGAGGGTGAGCAGCAGGGGGCTGAGCGTCGCGCCGATGGAATAGCACATGTGCAGCAGGTTTACCACCCGGCCGCCATGTTCGCCGCTCAGGCCGATCACGAGGGAATTGATGCCCGAATCCAGGAAGCCCTGACCCAGACCGCAGAAGAACAGGGCGAAGAGGAAGAGCCAAAGGCCGGGGCTAAAGCCCATCAGGGCCTGCATCAGGCCGGCCAGCCCCACGCCCGCGCAGAGGAGCGCGGCGCGCCCCGAACGGTTTTGCAGCAGGGGGATGAGCAGATAGGAGAACAGGCAGCCCAGCTGAGAGCTGGAGTTGAGCAGGCCCTGGCCGGTGTTGCGCAGGGCAAATTCCGCCAGGATATCGCCAAGGGCCACGGACAGCACGCCGTTGGAGAGGGCGCTGAGAACATACAGGCAGAACAGGGTGACCAGAAGCTTCTTGGAAGCGGGCATCGGGGCATCCATCGGCGGCCGCCCTCCTTCCTTCAAGATATTGCGGGCCCGGCCGCATCCGGCCGGGCCGGCAGGCCTCTAGCTCCAGATGCGGTCGTAGGAGACCTCGTGGTCCCAGCGCTGGGTGCTTTCCCAAGGGGCGGGCGCGCCGGGCCAGCGATGCTCCAGAAGGACCTCGTCGTTAAAGCCGTCCATGCCAAGGCCGGGCTTGTCGCTGGGAGCGATGGCGCCGTCCTGGATGAGGGGCTCGCGCAGGCCGGTCACCAGGTCCTGCCAATAGTCGTCGTCCGGCGCGTTGAACTCGCAGGCCACGAAGTTTTCCGTGGCCAGGCCTGCATGGGCCGTGGCCAGGGCGGCCACGGGCGTTTCGCACATGTGGCAGGCCATGGCCACGCCGTGGGATTGGGCCATGTTGCCAAGGCGCTTCAGCTCCAGGATGCCGCCGCAGGAGCAGACGTCCGGGTGAATCAGGGAAACGGCCTGCTGGCGGCACAGGGGTTCGAAGCTCTCCAGCAAATAGGCGTCCTCGCCGGTGGCCAAGGGCGTTGTGGTGCTCTGCCGCAGGGCCCGATAGGCCTGCGTCATGTACCAGGGCAGTGGGTCCTCCGCCCAGAGCAGGTTGTATTTTTCCATCCGGCGCAGCAGCCGGGTCATATCCTCCAGGCCCAGGTTGCCCAGGTGATCGATGGCCAGGGGCGTCTGCCAACCCACGGCCTCGCGCAGTTGGCTAAGATACTCTTCGTACAGATCCAGGCCCAGGTCCGTCACGCGCAGCATGGTGAAGGGGTGGGGGATGTAGCGGGGATCGTCCATCTCGCGGGCGAAGCGCTTGTCCTCCACGGCGGCCAGGTCCTGGGATTGCTCGGCGGGCCTGGGGCCGGTCAGCTCCTGCAGGAGGCGGCTTGGGCCGATCAGCACCGGCTTGTCCGGATTGCGCCGCTGCACGTCCTCGACGCCCAACACGGCCTTGCACATGCGGATGCCAAAGCGCTCCATTCTCTGGCGCAGGGCCAGGCCCTTCTTGCGGCCCGTTTCGCACTGCTCGGGCGGCGTGCGGCCCTGGTCGCAATACAACTCCACCCGCCGGCGGAATTTGCCCCCCAGCATTTGGTACACGGGCACGCCATACGCCTTGCCCGCCAAATCCCACAGGGCGATTTCCACACCGGACACGCCGCCGCCCTGGCGGGACGGCCCGCCGAATTGCTTGATCTTGCGAAACAGTCGGTCCACGTCGCAGGGGTTTTCCCCGATGAGCCGGGACTTGAGCAGGCCCGCATAGCTGGCCGAGGAACCGTCGCGCATCTCCCCCATGCCCACCAGGCCCTGGTTGGTCTCGATCTTGAGCAAGATGCAGTGCATGGAGGAGGCGCTGACATGGGCAAAGCGCAGGTCTGTGATGCGCAGGTCCGAGGGCCTGGAGGCGGTGCGCGTGTGTTGCAACAGGTCCGATTCGGGTTGACGCATGGCTTTGTATCCTCTCCCTTTCCGTGGGCCGGCGCCTAGGCCGGCTCCACCTCGATCCAGTAGCCGTCCGGATCCTCCACGAAGTACAGCCCCATCTCCTCGTTTTCAAAGCAGATGCAGCCCATGGACTTGTGCAGGGCGTGGGCGGCCGCATAGTCGCTGACGCTGAGACCCAGGTGAATCTCGTTTTCCCCAAGGTCGTAGGCGGCGGGATGATCCGCCAGATAGGTCAGCTCCAACAGCCAGGGGGTATGCCCATCGCTCAGGTAGGCAATGCGAAAGGCGTGGTCCTCGGGCTCGTAGAACCGCACGGGGCACAGGTTGAAGGCCTCCCGATAAAAGGCCAGGCTCTTGTCCAGGTCGCGCACGTTGAGATTGTTGTGGGTGAGGCGAAATTCCATCTGCGTTTCTCCTTTTGCGGTGGTGGCCGCCCCTTAAGGGGCGTCGGGGTGGAGGAGGTCCTCCGGGGACGGAACGCCCAGAACCTCGCGCCAGCTGTGCTCCGGAACCCAGCCCAACAACTGGCGGGCTTTCTGGCTGGATTCCAGGGCTTGGAACCGCCCAAGGCTCTGGGAAAAGCGGGCGGCAGGAAACAGCCTGCGCGCCGCCTCGGGGCTTGGAACCAGGGACATGCTGTCCGGATTGCAGATATAGAACAGCTCCGCCCCGTGCAAGGGAGCTTCCAGCGCGAGCCGGAAGGCGCGGGCGCAGTCCCGGGCATCCACGTAACTGGCGAGGTTGCCGTCAAAATTGGCCATGCTCCGCAGCCGATCCGGGCTGCATCGCTGGGCATACGCTTCGGGCTCGGCCACATAGGAAATGCGAAGCCCTACGATGCATAGGGAGGGAAAACGCTGAACCATGCCCTGGGCCGCCCGCTCGCTGAGCAGCTTGGCAAGGCCGTAGCTGTTGTCCGGCGAGGCCGGCGTGTTCTCATCGATGGGAAGCGTGAGGACCTCAGGGCGATGATGGGCAAAGCTAAAGCCCAGCGCACAGGTGCTGGAGGCATACACCAGCTTGGAAAACCCCATCAGGCCGCTGAGCAGCATTGCGTGGTAGTCTGCGCAGAGATTGTTGTCGAACACCTCAGGGGTATCGTCTTGGCCAATGGGGGTTGGCAGATTGGCCAAATGGATCAGGCCTTCGCAACCATCCAAGGCCCTGGCAAAAGCGGGAAAATCGGTCAGCTGCACGCCGGAGCGCTGCTGGCAGGGGCAGTCTTCCCAGGGAGTGCGCGTGATGGCGAGCACGTCGTAACCGTGCTGGAGCAGTTCGCGCACCACATATTGGCCCACAAGGCCTCGGGCGCCTGTAACGCCGATCATGAGGGCGTTCCTCCTTTTTGCGTACGAAGATTGGGAATCCGCGCGATGCCGTCATGCAGCGCCGGCACCGCGCGGAACGGGAGGGTGGCTATGCCTGCCGACCGCCGGAACCGGGTCAAGCCTTACGGAAAGGACGGCCGGCCGAAGCGTTCGTCATTGCAGTTCACCGTTGTTGATTTCATCGAGAACGGGTTGCACTTGCGGCATCATTTCTTCGATGAAGGCGTCCCATTCGGCTTCCACATCGATGTCCGGCTGCGCCAACAGGGAGATGAAGCGCTCCTTAACGATGCTGGCAAAGTCGCCGTATTTGTCCTTGTTGGGCGCCGAGCCAAAGGAGATGAAGTAATCGTAGGGCTTGAGCACGGCGTCCACCTCGCCGGAGTTGAAGACGTCGAAGATCTTTTTGTGCTCGTCAAAGCGGAAGGTATCCTCATAGGGAGCGGGCGTCGGTACGCTGCCGGCGGGTTGCGCCTCTTCAAACTTGAAATCCGCATAGGGATCCACATAGGATTGGGTCTCCTCGTCGAATTCCCAGAGGACCTCCACGTCGTACAGGTCCGGGCCGGTTACGCGGTAATCGACGCCTTCCTTGCCCATCCAACGCATCTGAATGCCTTCGTTCGTGCGCAGGTATTCCCAAAAATCCATGGCGCGATCGATTTTTTCCTGCTCAAGATCGTGACGGAAGCAGGTAACGCCCCAATAATCCGCAACCTGGGTGAGATACATCTTGCCGTCGTAGGCCAGTACCGCCGCGGAACCAATGTCGGAGCGCTCGTCGATGATGCCGGCTTCCAGCATGTTGAGGGAGGAGGAATTCAGCGAGCCAAAGTGGGCGTAGACGGCAAAGGCGAGCCCGCCAACGAACATATCCACGTTTTCCGAGGAGGTGAAGAGGATGTTGTCCTGATAAATCAGGCCTTCTTGATACATGTCATAGGTGATCTTAACGCCGGTCTTGTATTCCTCGGTGGCAGGGGGCCAGACATAGACGCCGTCCTGTTGGAAATAGGAGCAGGACTCGTTGCCGTCCGTCGCCGGGGGACCGATCAGCAGCACGGGCGCATGCGGGAAAGCCCAGGGAGGCATCACGAGCCCGGCGGTGTTTCCCGGTCCGTTGTTGCCGGGATCCTCTTCCATCACCGTACGGATGAGATCCAGCCATTCTTCCCAGGTATAGGTGTCGTTTTCCTTATATTTGCCCACGGCCTTGGCCCAGTCCCTGCGGTAGGTCCAATAGGGATCGTCCACCCGGTCGTCGTAACCGCGATAGGAGTTCAGGCCAGGCCAGCCGTAAAGCACGCCGTCCACCTTCAGGTAGGGAATGGTGGGGCTTTCGTCATACACCTTTTTCAGGTTCGGTCTGGAGGCGAAGTATTCTTCTAGGAAAGGGCTGAAAGCGCCTTGCTTGGCCCAACTCTTGAATTCGTTGGACTGAGCCCCTTTTAGATCCATGTGAAGGATGTCGGGGGCGTCGTCCATGGCGATCCAGGTGCGGATCTTTTCGTTCCAGTCGCTCCAGTTGACGGGGACATATTCAAAGGTTAGGTTGAACTTTTCCTTGATAATCTCATTGCGCACATGCGTGCCGCATTGGTCGGCATAGCGCACGGACATGGAGATCTCCAAGGGGGTGTCATAGGCGCCGGCTTCGCCCGAGCTGTCGGAGGAAGCGGAGACGTCGGAGGAGGATTCGTTTGGAGGAGAGCCGGTTTGACTTGCGTCGGGTTGACAGGCGACAAGGGAACTGAGCAGCAACAAGGAAAGTACGATACAGGCGAGTCGTTTCATGCACAGGATCTCCTTTCTTTGGGATTATTTCACCCCATCTCCGCGGCGGAAAACGGGGCGTTATTCCTTTACGGCCCCAAGGGTTAACCCGGTGAGGAAGTACTTTTGCAGCAGGGGGTATAGGCATAGGATGGGCGCCATGGATACGATTGCGGCGCTCATCTTGATGGCGTCTCCCTTTATGTCCGGCGCTTCTTGACCGGGCACGTAGTTTTGCGCCAGGAAGTTTGCGTCCTGGATGATGGTTCTAAGGACGTATTGCAGCGGCCAGTTCTTGGTGGAGCGGGCGAAGAGCATGGCATAATACCATTCGTTCCACCGGTCCACGGCGTAGTAGAGGGTAAAGGTGGCCAACAAAGGAAGGGAAAGGGGCAAAACGATGCGGAAGAGGGTGGAAAAGTCGCCGGAGCCATCCAGCTTGGCAGATTCTTCCAAGGAGGCAGGAAGCGTTTCAAAATAGCTGGAGATCACCAGCATATACATCACGTTGATGCCGGTTGGCAGGATCATTGCCCAAAGGGTGTTCGTCAGGCGCAGCGACTTGACCAGCAGGTAGAAGGGCACAAGGCCGCCGGAAAAGTACATGGTGAACACGATCAAAAACTTGAAAAGACGGCTGCCGGGGATCGGCTTGGTGAAGGCATAGCCTAAAAAAACCGTGAGGAGCATGTTATAGGCGACGCCGCCTGCCGTGATGAGCAAGGTATTGCGATAGCCCGTCCAAATGATGGAGGAACGAAAGGTGTATGCGTAGGCGTCAAAAGAGATCTCGGGAGGGAAGAGCATCAGCCCGCGATGGCGCACATAAACGGTGTTGGGTACGATGGAGACAAGCAGGGCGTTGTAGAACGGATATAGGATGATGAGGGCATAGATCGATAGGCATAGGAGAAGCACCCAATCAAAGCAGGTGAACTTGCGAAAGACGCTTTTCTTTTTGTTATGCGTCACCGGGCTTGCTTGGGACACTGTACGCACGGAAAAGGCCTCCCTTCTACGGTCTACAGAATGGTCTTTTGCCCAAGGGCGCGCGTCAGGGAGTTGGCCATGAGCAACAAGATAAAGTTGATGACATTCTTGAACAGGCCGACGGCGGTGGTGAAGCCCAGGTTGACGCCGGACGTTCGCACAAAGGAAAGGCGGTAAATATAGGTGTCCAAAATATCGCCCTTGTCGTAGACGGGCGGCGTGTAGGTGTTGATCACCTGGTCAAAGCCGCCTTCCATGGCTGCGCCAACGCGCAGAATGAACTGGATGGCGATCATGGGCGCGATGGAGGGAAGGGTGACGGACCAAATGCGCTGCCAACGGTTGGCGCCGTCTATGGTTGCGGCCTCATACAGCGAGCGGTCAACCCCGGCGATGGAGGCCAGATAGATGATGGCGCCCCATCCGGCTTCTTTCCAAATGTCTGTAAAGACCAGGATCCAACGATAGGCGTCGTTGTCGTAGAGCAGATTCCATGTTTCGCTGGCCTGGGGAGAAAAGAGCATGGCGACCTTGCGGACCATTCCGCTTGCGCCCAGCAGGTTTTGCAGCAAACCCGCCAGCAAAACCCAGGAGAGAAAGTGGGGAAAGGTGTAGATGGTCTGAACCGTTCTGCGGTACTTGGGCAGCACCAGCTCGTCCAGAAACAAGGCGAGCAAAATGGGAAAAGGAAAGCCCAAAAGGATGCGCATGCCGGAAATCACCAGGGTGTTGCGAAAAGCGGGCACAAAGCCTTGCTCAAAGAGCATGTAGCGAAAATGGGCAAAATTGTTCCAGGGACTGGCTTCAATTCCGGCCAACACGTAATCCTTGAACGCCAGCTGAATGCCATATAGCGGGGCATATTTGAACACCGCAAAATAGCATAGGCCCGGCAGCAGCATGACGTAGAACCAACGGTTGGCCCAGATTCTTCGGAGCAAGCGACGGCGTTTGGTAGCGCGAGATACCTGCATACAGTCCACCTCCTCAAAATTGTATATAATTTAAAAACGATAGTTGGAAAATAGAGGGAAATTTGGCGAAACGGGCAGGATATTCCGCCGCTTGATTGTATACAATATAACAAACGTGAAGAGACGTGTCAATAGGGCGATGAAAAAAATTTCGCGAAAAACCCCCGAAGAAGGAAAATTCTGGGCGGAATAGGGCGGATTATGACGGAATTGCGGGTGGCGGAGCGTATTCGCAAGACAAGAGTGTATACAATGTGGGAAGTTGCGCTTTGTTGACGGTTTGTTATAATGGAAGCAAAGCCGTCGGGCCGGCACCGGCGCGGCGGGAAGGGGGAGGAGAAGGCGGATGCAGAGCGCTTTTCCGGAAGGATTCGCTGCGGAGATGGAGGCCCTGCTGGGGGAGGAGAGCGCCCGGCTGTTGGCGGCGTTGGGGAGGCGTCCGGTGAGGGGGCTGCGGCTCAACGGCTTAAAGCCCAGCGAGCGCTTATGGGCGCAGTGCCAGGGGCTGCGGGCGGTGCCCTGGTGTGCGGAGGGGCGGTTGGCGCCGGAGGACCTGCGGCCGGGGCGTTCGCCGCGGCATGCGGCGGGGCTGTATTACATGCAGGAGCCCAGCGCCATGGCCCCCGCCGGGGCGCTGGAGGTCCTGCCCGGGGAGCGGGTGCTGGACCTGTGCGCGGCGCCCGGGGGCAAGAGCACCCAGCTGGCCGCCGCCATGGGCGGCAAGGGCGTGCTGGTGGCCAACGAGATCCATCCGGGCCGGGCGCGGGTGTTGCTGGAGAACCTGGAGCGCCTGGGCGTGGAGAACGCCGTGGTGCTGTGCGAAAAGCCCGAGCGGCTGTTGCAGCATTTCGGGGCTTGGTTCGATGCCGTGCTGGTGGACGCGCCCTGTTCCGGCGAGGGGCTCTTCCGCCGGGAGGAGGAGGCGCGGCGGCAGTGGTCGCCCGCCCAGGCGGAGGCCTGCGCCCAGCGCCAGGCCCAGATCCTTCGCTGCGCCGCCGGCCTGGTGCGTCCGGGCGGGCGCCTGGTCTATTCCACCTGCACCTTTAATAAGAAGGAAAACGAGGGCAACGTGGAGGGCTTCTTGCGGGAGCAGCCCGGCTTTTGCCTGGAAGGCGAGCCGCGGCGGCTGTTGCCCCATCGCGTGGAGGGCGAAGGCCAGTTTTTCGCCCGCTTCCGCCGCCGGCAGGAGGGCAGGGGCACCAGCTTGCAGTCCCTGCGCCACGACGGGGCCGAGCGGAGCTATTGGGAGTTTTCGCAGCGCTTTTTGTCCCTGCCCTGG
>CALWRM010000114.1 GCA_944383925.1 uncultured Clostridia bacterium | reverse complement strand
CGGAGGGCGATAGCGTGGACATCTACCTTGGCAAGAACCTGGCCGGCTGCATCACCCAGGAGGACCATGCCCAGCCCGATACCCAGGGCCGGCAAAGCGCCGGCCTGCTGGATTTGCTGGAGGCGTATGGGGTGGAGCCCTTGCAGGGGGAAGCCCTAAGCTACATGGACGAGAGCGGTACGGAACACCAGCTTTCCCAGGACGACGAGCATTTGGAGCGCACCTATCTGGTGCGAGACAACGGCCGCTGGTTGCTGCAGGATGCCAATGGGCGCTCCGATGACCTGACAAGCATCCACATCCATGTCGTGCCCTTGGAGGAAACCACGGACATCTCCTAAGCAACAGAACGCCAAGCCCCCCGTCCACGGATGGACGGGGGGCTTTTTTGCTCGCATGCTATACCTTGATCTTGGCCCATTTGCCGCTGCGGTAGCGCAACCAGGACAGCAAGCAGCAGCTCAACGAATCCGAGACCAGGGCAATCCAAACGCCGGTCAGGCCCATGTCGAAGAGGTTGATGAGCAAGTAGCTCATCACCGGGCGCACGAACAGCACGCCGATGAAGGTGATCCACGCCGTGAACCTAGAGTCCCCGGCGCCGCGCAGGGCCGAGGTATAGACGAAGCGCGCGTTGGACAGCGGGTTGGCCACGGCCATGATCTTGAGCACCTGGGCGGACATGCCGATGATCACCGCGTCGCTGGAATAGAGCCGGGCCACGGTGCTGCCAAAGAAGAACAGCAGCAGGGCCACCAGGATAGAGACCACATAACCCATGTTTTGGGTCAGGCGCACATAGATCTTGGCCAGATCCGCCCGCATGCGCCCCAGGCACTGGCCCACCAGGGTGGTGGCGGCGGTGCCGAAGGCCATGCCGGTGGTGAAGGAGAGCTGTTGGATGTTCATGGCCACCATGTGGGCCGCATATGGGTTGTCCCCCAGGGAGGTGACCGTCATGGTGAACAGCAGCATGCCCACGCGCATGACCACCTGCTCGATGAGGGCGGGCACGCCGATGCGCAGGATGCGCCGGATCATCTCCACGTCCAGGCGGAACTTGGCCTTCAAGTCAAGCTTGACATATTGCTTTCCGTTGAGCAGCAGGTAGGCGCAGAACACGAAGGCCACGCCCTGGCCGATGACCGTGGCGATGGAAGCGCCCATCACGCCCAAGGCTGGGAAGCCGAGGTTGCCGCCGATCATGCAGTAGTTGAAGAACACGTTCGTCAGGTTGGCCGCCGTGTTGCTGTAGAAGGAGGCCCTGGTGTTGCCGGCGCCGCGCAGCACGGCCGTCATGGTGAAGGTCAGCGACAGCAGGGGGAAGCCGTAGATCTGCACGTCAAAATAGTCCACGGCGGCCTGAATGGTCTGCTCGGAAATCTCCGAACCGGCCAGGAAGCGGATGAGCGGCTCCGCGCCCACCAGCATGCCAAGGCACAGCGCCAGGGACAGCGCCGCCGTCACCAATAGGGACTGGCTGAGCACGTTGTTGGCGCTCACGGGGTCGTCTGCTCCCTTAAAGCGGGCGACCAGGGCCGTGGCGCCAACGCTGAGGGCCATAAAGGCCGACAACATGATAAACCTCGGCTGGGTGACCAGACCCACGGCCGAAATGGCGTAGGAACCCAGGCCCGACACCATCACCATGTCCACCATGCTCACCAGCGTCGCCAGCACATTTTCCGCCAATGCGGGCCACATCAGCGCGATGATGAGCTGAATGCGCTTCCTTTGGTCCGTCGTCTCGATGTCGATGGGCACCTTCAATGCCTTGGAAGCGGAGGACGCTTCCTGCACACCTTC
Organism: uncultured Clostridia bacterium; assembly: GCA_944383925.1. GTDB lineage: Bacteria > Bacillota > Clostridia > Christensenellales > UBA1750 > CALWRM01. The sequence continues at coordinate 1,668 of CALWRM010000114.1, read as the reverse complement.
CTTCTCGCGTGTTGGGGACAACTTCTCCTGCTCCGAACTCATGCCTTCATCTCTCCAAACTTCGCAAGCCATCTTCACAACAGCTTTTTCTTTTATTCTACAGGAAAACGCATAAAAATGCAACGCCGGATACCGCGGCGGGTATTCGCCAATCTACGCCTGGTTTCCGCTAGAATTTGGCAAAAAAAGAAACGGGGGATTTACCAATCCCCCGTCCTGTTTATAAACAACGTTTATAGTGCGGATAGCGCATCCGAAATGGTCTTCTCCATGGCTTCCCTGCCATACTTGTCCACCTCGGCCTTGTCCCTTTGCTCATGGGTCAGGCAGCCGGCCCCGCCGATGCAGCCGCCGATGCAGGCCATGCCCTCGATGAAGTTTTCGGGCAAGACGCCCTTGTTCAGCTTGAGCAGGGCCACGCGGCACTGCTCGATGCCGTCGCAGGCCACAGGCTTGAGCGGGAAGTCGATGTGCTGCTCCTTCAGCGCCTGGGCCACGGCGTCGGACAGGCCGCCGGACCTAGCGAAAATACGGCCGTAGTAGGAGGCGTTGTCCAGCACATCCTCCGGCAGAGAGGACAGCTCCAGGTCGCGGCTGTCGATCAGGGCCTGCAACTCCTCGAAGGTGAGCACGCAGTCCACATCCTGGTCCAGGCCCTCGCGCAAGCGCTCCTGCTTCTTAGCCGTGCAGGGGCCGATGAACACGACCTTCGCGCCGGGATCGGTCTTCTTGATGTAGCGGCAAATGGCGATCATGGGCGAGGGGTTGTGGGAAATGTATTCCTTCAGCTGTGGGAACTGCTTTTCGATATAGGCCACGAAGGCCGGGCAGCAGGAAGAGGTCAGCTTGCCCTTTTCCGCCAGCTCCCTGGCCTCGGAAAAGGCCACCATGTCCGCGCCCAGGGCGACCTCGACCACGGAATGGAAGCCGAGGCGCTTGATGCCGGTGATCACCTGCCCCAGCTTTGCATACTTAAACTGGCTGGAGATGGAGGGCGCCACCACGGCATAGGCACGATACTTCTTGCCCTCCTCGCTCTCCTTAAGGATCTTGACCGCATCCACGATAAAGGACTTGTCGTTGATGGCGCCAAAGGGGCACTGATAAACGCACGCGCCGCAGGCAATGCACTTGTTGTTGTCCACGCAGGCGACCTTGTCCTTGTCCATATAGATGGCCCCGACCTTACAAGCCTTTTCGCAGGGGCGCTTGTGGTTGGAGATGGCGGAATAGGGGCAGCTCTGGGCGCAACGGCCGCATTCGACGCACTTTTCATGGTCTATGTGGGCGCGTTGGTGCTCGTCGAAGCTGATGGCCCCCACCGGGCAGGTGGCGGCGCAGCGGTGGGCGATGCAGCCGCGGCAGGCGTCGCTGACCTCGTAGGAGCTCACCGGGCATTCGTCGCAGGCGATGTCGATGACCTCGATCACGTTGGGGTTCTTCTTGTTTCCCCCAAGGGCAAGGTCGATGCGCTTGTTGACGATGGCCCGCTCCTTATAGACGCAGCAGCGCATGGTGGGCTTGTTGCCCGGAACGATGGTTTCCGGAATATCCCCGTAGCATTGGAGCAGCGTGTCGTCCCAGGCGTGGCGCGCAACCTCGCGCAGCACCTTGTACTTCAGCTCCTGAACCATGGTATCGAACAGTTTTTTCATGGAATCTCTCATC
>CALWRM010000113.1 GCA_944383925.1 uncultured Clostridia bacterium | reverse complement strand
GGAGCATGTGAAGGGCATTTTTTACCAAGGGCGCATTGATGCGGGCATCTTTGTTGGCTGCAACAATCAGGAACCCCTGATCGAACAGCTCATCGACGATGGGATGGTGCTGGGCCTGTTCGATCATTTCGTAACGGGAAGGGAAGAAAGCAACCGCTTCATGATCAATTTTGAGGCGGACACGGGCGAGCGCGCGGTGGACTATCTGGTCTCGCTGGGACATCGCCGCGTGGCCGTGATCGACGGGGATTTGAACCGGTTATCCTCCCTACAGCGGCACGAGGGCTTTTTGCGGGGGCTGCGGAAGAACGGCGTTGAGCTGCGCAGCCAGTGGCTGTGGGGCGGCAGCGGCCCGGCCTTCATCACCAAGGCAGGCGGATATCAGGCAGCCAAGGCGATCTTTGGCCTGCCGGGGGACAGGCCGACGGCCATCTGCTGCAACAACGACGCGGCCGCCCTGGGCGTGTATCGGGCCGCGGCGGAGGAAGGCATCGCCATCGGTAGGGAGCTGTCCGTGCTGGGCATCGACGGGGATGCAGGGGGGTTGGCGGTCACGCCCCAGCTGACAAGCTTTCAGTTTTCATTTGATAAGATGTTCGACTCCCTGGTGGATCGCTTGATACGCTGCCTGGAGGGGGAGGAGGACGTGCCGAGGCTGGACGTGGGCACGAGCTGCTTGGTGGAGCGAGGATCCTGCCTTCCGGCAAGCTGAACTGGTCTTGTCAGAGGAAGACGAAGGCTGGGCATGGGCAAAAGAGGCAAAATGATTCGCCATAAACAAAAGAGAAAAGGTGGAAGTTGCGCATGCATGTGTTGAGCGAAAGAAAGGCAGCAAGGTATCGGGAGGCGACGTCCCTGCTGCAGGTGGTGGACGTGGCAAGCGGGGAAACCGAGCTGCTGAAAACCTTCGACCATTGTATCGAAGCCCCGAATTGGCTAAAGGACGGCAAGACGCTGCTCTATAACGACAGCGGGAATATCTATCTCTACGACATCGCCAGCGGCGCGTCCACCAAGCTGGACCTGGGCCATTGCGACCGCTGCAACAACGACCATGTGCTTTCGCCGGACGAGACGATGCTGGGCGTGAGCCACCATACCGTGGAGGACGGCCTCTCCCGCATCTATGTGGTCCCCCTGCGCGGCGGCGCGCCCCGCCTGGTTACGCCCATTGCGCCCAGCTATCTCCATGGCTGGTCTCCGGACGGAAAGACCCTCAGCTATTGCGCGGAGCGCAACGGCGAATACGACATCTATACCATCGCCGTGGAGGGCGGCGTGGAAACAAGGCTCACGGACGCGCCCGGCCTGGACGACGGGGCGGAGTATTCCCCCTGCGGCCGCTATATCTGGTTCAATTCCGTGCGCAGCGGCAACATGCAGATCTTCCGCATGCGCACAGACGGCTCCGAACAGACCCAGATGACCTTTGACGGGAGAAACAATTGGTTTGCCCATGTGTCGCCGGACGGAAAGCTGGTGAGCTATATCTCCTACGACGCCGCCGAGGTGGAACCGGGAGACCATCCGGCCAACAAGAACGTGGAGATTCGCCTGATGAATGCGGACGGTTCCCAGCCGCGCACCCTGGTGAAGCTCTTTGGCGGCCAGGGAAGCCTGAACGTCAATTCCTGGGCGCCGGATAGCCGCCGGCTGGCCTTTGTGTCCTACCGGATTTAGGCAAGGCCTCGCGTCCTGCAAGCGGCCGGGCAGCGGGGCGGGGGAATCCCTCCGACGCGGCTTCGCCGCGCCACCTCCCTTTCACAAGGGAGGCGATCGGGAACGCAGCTGCCTGCGCCATTTCGGCCCCCTTGTGAAAGGGGGCTGTCCGTGCAAGCGGACTGGGGGATTCCCCCTGGAATAAGGCGGCGGAGGCGGGAGGGATCTATCGGCCAAAGGAGAGAAATGGCGGCCGAAACCCGTGGGAAATGGCATAAAGGGCTGGTTCTTGCAGCAGGCTTGTGGTACACTTTGTATGTTAGGATTCCCAAACCGAATTCGCCGAAAGGATGGGATGCGCTGTGATCTATGTCGACGAGAAGCAGGGCCGCTTTCACCTACAAGGCCGCGCCTACAGCTACTGCCTGCAGCTGGACGAGGAGGGCCGGCTGCTAAACCTGCACTGGGGCGGACGCATTCCCGATGCGGATCTATCCCAGCTATTGAGCTTCTATTGGGAGGGCGCCTCCTTTGACCTGCGCTACGGGCGCCTACCCCTAGAGCTTCCCACCCCCGGCGCCGGCTATTATGGAACCGGAGCCCTGAGCGCCGTCAACCCCAACGGGGACAGCATCCTCTGCCTCCAATACAAGGGCTACACCCTGACCGCGGGCAAGCCCACCCTGCCCGGCCTGCCGGCCTCCTACGTGGAGAGCCCGGACGAGGCCCAGACGCTCACCCTCTTGTTGGAGGACGAGCTGCTGGGCTTGCGGGTGCGCCTGATGTACACCGTGTTTGCCAATTACGACGTGTTGGCGCGGAGCATGGCCGTGGAAAACGCGGGCAAGGCGCCCCTTGAGCTGACCTGCATGCTTTCCGCCAGCGTTCCCCTGTACGGCTGCGACTACGACCTGCTGCACCTCAAGGGAGGTTGGGGCAGGGAGCGCGCGCCGCAGCGGGTGCCCCTGAACCAGGCGATTTCCCGCGTGGAGAGCAGGCGCGGCGCCTCCGGCCATGAGCAAAACCCCTTCCTGGCCGTCTTGGAGAAGAGCGCCACCGAGTTCCAGGGCAGGGTATGGGGGCAGACCTTGGTCTATTCCGGCAGCTTCCTGGCCGAGGCGGCGGTGAACAACTTTGGCCACACCCGCCTTTCCATCGGCCTGCATCCGGATATGTGCCACTGGCGCCTTGCTCCTGGCGAGAGCTTCCAGACCCCCGAAGCCCTGTTGGTCTATTCCGACCAAGGCCTCAACGGCATGTCCCAGGCCTTCCATGCGCTGATTCGCCAGCGGGTCTGCCGCGGCTATTGGCGCGACCGGCAAAGGCCCGTGCTCATCAACAACTGGGAGGGCACCTATTTCGACTTTACCGAGGAGAAGCTGCTGGCCATTGCCGAAAAGGCCCGCGACATCGGCGTGGAGCTCTTCGTGCTGGACGACGGCTGGTTCGGCAAGCGCAACACGGACACCTGTTCCCTGGGCGACTGGGTGGTGAACCTGGACAAGCTGCCCGGCGGCATCCGGGGACTTTCCGAGAAGATGCACGGCCTTGGGCTGCTCTTTGGCCTTTGGTTTGAGCCGGAGATGGTCTCGCCGGATTCCGATCTGTACCGCGCCCATCCGGACTGGTGCCTCCATGCCAAGGACCGCGTCCGGACCCAGGCCCGCCACCAGCTGATCCTGGACCTGTCCAGGCAGGACGTGCAGGACTATGTGATCCAGGCTGTGGCCAGCGTGCTGGAGAGGGACGGCGTGGACTACGTCAAGTGGGATATGAACCGCAACATGACCGAGCCCTTCTCCGCCCTGCTGCCCGCCGAGGGCCAGCTGGAAACCCAGCACCGCTACATGCTTGGCCTGTACCGCGTGCTGGAGACCCTGACCGCCCGCTTCCCCAAGGTGCTGTTTGAAAGCTGCTCCGGCGGCGGCGGCCGCTTTGACTGCGGCCTGCTCTACTACATGCCCCAGACCTGGACCTCCGACGACACCGACGCCAACGAGCGCTTGCAGATCCAGTACGGCACCTCCATCGTCTATCCCCCCGCCGCCATGGGCGCCCATGTCAGCGCCGTGCCCAACCACCAGACCGGCCGCATCGCCAGCTTCCAGATGCGCGGCAACGTGGCCCTGGCCGGCAACTTCGGCTTTGAGCTGGACCTCACCGCCCTACCCCAGCAGGAGCTGGACCAGGCCAAGGAACAGGTGCTGGCCATCAAGTCCCTGCGCGACACCCTGCAAAAGGGCGTCTTCACCCGCCTGGAAAGCCCCTTTGAGGGCAACTTCGCCGCCTGGCAGTTCCTGAGCCAGGATGGAGAGGACCTGCTCTTCTGCGCGTACCAGCGCCTGGTGCAGCCCAACCCCCTGTCCCACCGCATCCGCCTGCGCGGCCTGGAGCCCGAGGCCTGCTACCGCACGGAGGACGGCCAGAGCTATTCCGGCGGGCGGTTGATGGAGGTGGGCCTGCCCATCCCCCTGCCCAAAGAGGACTTTTCCAGCTACATCCTGCGCCTGCACAGGACGTAACTTCCAACGGCTTTGAAGAAGGGCGAAGGTCCAAACATGCGGACCTTCGCCTTTTTTCATCTCCCAAGGCCCTGCCTTCAGCCCGGGATCCGGCGGAAATAGAGCAGCGTTTCCAGCGGCGCGGCCAGGCGCAGGCGTTGCGCCCCCGGGTAGCGCGTTCCGTCCGCTCCCTGCCAGAGCCCCGGCGGAAAGACCACCTCCCGCTCCCGGCAGCCCTTTTGCAGCACCGGGCAGACCAGAAGGTCCCGGCCAAGGAGAAACTCGTCCAGCACCTGCGCATAGGGGGGCTGGGGATAATAATAGCACAGGGGCGTGAGCAGCGGTTCGCCGGTCTTGGCCGTCTGGCACACCAGGCGGTAGATCTCCCCGCCGAGCCGCTCGTGAAGCCGGCCCGCCTCCAGCACGGCCTGCAAGGCCGGCCCGGAGAGCACGCGCCAGGGCGCCACGGAAAACTGCAACATGGGGAACAGGGCCGAGGCCTGGGCGCAGCGCACCAGCAACTCCTCGTCCAGGCGGCCGCCGGGCAAAAAGCAGGTCCATTCCCCGCCGCCCACCATGTCCGGGCACAGGTAGGGATGGCCCGTCAGGGAGGCGTTGAAGGCGTCGGGCAGGATGCAGGCCAGCCCCTCGCCCTCCCAGGCGTGGTCCTTGTCCCGAAGGCGCTGGTTGATGGCCCGGCCGCCCGCCTTCCAGCTGTCCTTGGCCTCATGAAAGCGGTAGGAAGCTGCGTATTGGAACCAAGCCTGGTTCAGCTCGGAGGGCGTCGCGCCGCCCAGATCGCCGGCCTGGGCATAGGCGTCCAACCCGCCCCCATCGAACTTGAAGCCGTCCACGCCGACCTCCTCCTGCAGGGCGTGGAGCTGTTCGTCCAGCAGGGCCCGGGCGGAGGCCTGGCGCAGGTCCAGGGCGGCGCTGTAGCCGTTCCACCAGGAGAGCAGCACGGGCTCCCCGTCTGCGCGGCGCAGCAGGGCGCCGGGCAGGGCTTGGGCCTTGCGGAAGCTGGGGCTGTCGGCGGAAAGATAGGGCACCAGCCAGACCATCACCGAAAAGCCCAGGTCGTGCAGCTCCCGGCACATGGCCTTGGGGTTCGGGAAGCGGCCGGGATGGAAGCGCCAAAGGCCGTAGTCCTCCTGCCAGGTGTCGTCGATCATCAGCACGCCGGGGGCCAAGCCGTTGGCCAACACGGACCGGGCATAGGCCAACACGCCCTCCTGGTTCTGCTGGTAGAGCAGCTCCACCCAGGTGTTGTACTGGGGCCGGGTGTAGAACAGGGCTTCGGGGGGCGTTGGGTCGAAGGGAAAGTGGGCCTTCATGGCGGCCAGGTAGGCCCCGCGTAGGCCGCCGCCGGTGGCCTTGAGCTCCAGGGGCGCGCCGGAGGACTCGGCGCGCAGCACGCCGGCCGCAAAGCGGATGGAAAACCCCTGGTCGCACCAAAGGTAGCGGCCCTTGGTGGAAAGGAAGAGCGGCATGGATTGGTTGCCGCGCTGTTCCTGGCGCAGGTCGATGGCGTAATCGCTGCTGGCGGTCAGGGGCATGCGGGCGCCGTCGTGCACGGCGCCGCCCCACCAGCGCTCCCCGGGAAGGAAGCGGGCCTGTAGCTTCGTTGCGGACATGAGAAAGCGCTCCTTTCGGGCCCGGCGCCCAAGGGCCGGGGCTTGGGCCGGAGTTGGGTTTGAAAATAGGATACGCGGCGGGCCGGCGGGCTGTCAAGGGCGGCGACTTCCGAAAAAGGAAGGGCTTTCAAGGGGCGGAAGGGGCCGCGGTTGGAAGGGAAGCCCGGGGGGCGGCGCAGGACTGGGGGCGGTGGCCCGAAGGAAGCGCGCGGGCGGGGGGGGTGTTTTTCCGGCGGAGGGGATGAAGCCGCTGGAGGGCGGAAGCGCTTTTCCTCCGGGAGGGTTAAGGAAGGAAGCCCGGTGGCCCGGCGCGGGGTTGGGGACGGTTGTCCGAAGGAAGCGCGGGGCGGTTTCCC
>CALWRM010000112.1 GCA_944383925.1 uncultured Clostridia bacterium | reverse complement strand
AGAGCTACCGCCGCATGAAGCAGATCGAGCCCTCCGTGCGCAACGGCATCACGCTGTGCACCGGCTCCCTGGGCGCCAGCCCGGACAACGACCTGGTGGCCATCAGCAAGGAGTTTTGCGAGCGCATCCACTTCGTCCACGCCAGGAACGTCAAGTGGACCGGCGAGCGCTGCTTCGAGGAGGCGCCCCATGCCTCCAACCTGGGCTCCTTGGACCTGTACGAGATCCTCAACGCCCTGTACGAGAGCGGCTTTGACGGCTACATCCGTCCGGACCACGGCCGCATGATCTGGGGCGAGACCGGACGCTACGGTTACGGCCTGTACGACCGCGCCCTGGGCGCCACCTACCTTTGCGGCCTCTGGGAGGCCATCGAAAAGTCCCATAAGGCCTAAGCGACACAGAACGAACCTTGGAGGCAAATGCCATGAAAATTCCCTTCCAAATGGATCTGTCCGATCAGGTGGCCGTGGTCACCGGCGGCGGCGGCGTGCTTTGTTCCATGTTTTCCAAGGCCTTGGCGGCCTTGGGGGCGAAGGTGGCCGTGCTGGACTTGAACCTGGAGGCGGCCAAGGCCGTGGCCGATGAGATCACGGCCGCCGGCGGCAAGGCCATCGCGGTGAAGGCCAACTGCCTGGACAAGCAGAGCCTGGGCGCGGCCCGGGATGAGGTGCTCTCGGCCTTTGGCCCCTGCACCCTGCTGCTCAACGGCGCCGGCGGCAACAACCCCCGCGGCACCACGGACGACGAGCAATACAACCCCGACCTGGAGGGCCTGAAGACCTTCTTCGACCTGGATCCCGACGGCGTGCGCTTCGTCTTTGACCTCAACGTCATCGCCGCCCTGCTCACCACCCAGGTCTTCGCCAAGGATATGGTGGGTAAGAACGCCAACATCATCAACGTCTCCTCCATGAACGCCTATCGGCCCCTGACCAAGATTCCGGCCTATTCCGGCGCCAAGGCGGCGGTCTCCAACCTGACCCAGTGGCTGGCGGTGTACTTCGCCAAGGCCGGCATCCGCGTCAACGCCCTGGCTCCCGGCTTCTTCGTCTCCAATCAAAACCGCGCTCTGCTCTTCGACCAGGAAGGCAAGCCCACCGCCAGGACCGAGAAGATCCTTCGCTCCACCCCCATGGGCCGCTTCGGCGAGGCGGAGGAGCTCATCGGAACCCTGCTCTATCTCATCAACAACGAGGCCGCCGGCTTCGTCACCGGCGTGGTCATTCCCGTGGACGGCGGCTTCTCCGCCTACAGCGGGGTGTAGGGATGCAAGTCGAGCGGCCCCGCGGCCGCTCCGCACCAAATATACACACCATTTCACAGCAAAGGAGAGTTTGAGTCATGAACATCGAGGAAATGAGCAAAAAGATCGAAGCCCTGGGCATCGTGCCCGTGGTCAAGCTGGACGACGCCGAGGACGCCGTTCCCCTTGCCAAGGCCCTGATCGCCGGCGGTCTGCCCGTGGCGGAGATCACCTTCCGCACCGCCGCCGCCGAGGAGTCCATCAAGCGCATCTCCCAGGCTTGCCCCGAGATGTTGGTGGGCGCCGGCACCGTGCTGTCCATCGACCAGGTGGAAAAGGCCGTCGGCGCGGGCGCGAAGTTCATCGTGACCCCCGGCTTCAACGCCAAGGTTGTGGGCTACTGCATCGAGAAGGGCTATCCCGTCTACCCCGGCTGCCCCACCACCTCCGACATGGAGGCCGCCCTGGAGATGGGCCTGAAGGTCGTCAAGTTCTTCCCCGCCGAGGCCATGGGCGGCTTGGCCGTGATCAAGGCCGTCGCCGCGCCCTACGGCGCGCTGCGCTTCATGCCCACCGGCGGCGTGAACGAGAAGAACCTGCTGGATTACCTGGGCTTTGACAAGATCGTGGCCTGCGGCGGCTCCTGGATGGTGGACGCCAAGGCCATCGCCGCCAAGGACTTTGGCAAGATCGAGGAGCTGACCCGCTCCGCCGTCAACAAGATGCTGGGCTTTGAGATCAAGCACATCGGCATCAACTGCGAGAACGCGGACGAGGCCATGAAGGTGGCCAAGCAGTATTCCGCCATCTTCGGCTGGGCCGTGAAGGACGGCAACTCCTCCACCTTCGCCGGCACCGCGGTGGAGGCCATGAAGAGCCCCTACCTGGGCAAGAACGGCCACATCGCCGTGGCCACCACCTCCGTGCTGCGCGCCAAGGCCTATCTGGAGGGCCAGGGCTTTGAGTTTGACGAGAGCACCGCCAAGTACAAGGGCGCCAAGCTCAACGCCATCTACCTCAAGGGCGAGATCGGCGGCTTCGCCATCCACCTGCTCCAGAAGTAAGAAAGCCATATGGCCAAGGACCGCGGTCCCTCCCGGGGATTGCGGTCCTTCTCTGTTCCTATCGAGGAGGGAAGAAATGTGGAATGGACCGTTCGCCCCCTGCGCCCGGAGGATGCCGGGCCGCTGTGCGCGCTTTGGGCGCGCACGCCGGGCCTAGGGCTGCGCGCCCTGGACGATTCCCCCGAGGGCGTCGCCCGCTTCCTGCAAAGGAACCCCGCCACCTGCTTTGGCGCCTTTTCCCGCGGCCGCCTGGTGGGCAGCGTCCTCTGCGGCCACGATGGCAGGCGGGGCTATATCTACCACACGGCCGTGGACACGGAACTGCGGGGAAGGGGAATCGGCCGGGCGCTGGTGCGAAGGGCGGAGGAGGCGCTCCGGGCCGAGGGCATCCACAAGGCGGCCCTGGTGGCCTTTGCCAGCAACCGGGAGGGCAACGCCTTTTGGGAAAGGCTCGGCTATGGGGAACGGAAGGACCTGGTGTATCGGAATCGAAGCCTGAATGAGGAAAACCGCGCGCTTCGCCTCGACCGCGATCCGGTCCCGATCCCCTCGGAAGCCCCGGAAACGCCGGAAGCCCCGGAAGCCCTGGCGGCGGAGGGGGGGCGGGATGCGGGTGGAGACGGAACGGCTGCTCGTGCGTCGCTTTGCGTGGATGGACGAGGCGGACCTGTGCGAGTACATGCTGCAACGGGTGCATGCCTATTACGAGCCGCATCCCGACTTCACCAGGGAAAAGACGGGGGAGCTGCTCAAATCCTGGGTGGAAAGCGACGAGATGTACGCCATCGAGCTCAAGGGGGAGGCAAAGGTCATCGGAAACCTATACCTGGGCAGGCGGGAGTTCAACACCTACGAGCTGGGCTATATCCTCCATGAAGGTTATCAGGGCAGGGGATATGCCAGCGAGGCGAGCAGGGGCGTGATCGAACGGCTGTTCCGGCAGGGCGCGCACCGCGTCGTGGCCGAGTGCGCGACGGGGAACACGGCCTCCTGGCGCCTCCTGGAAAGGATCGGCATGCAGAGGGAGGGCCTCTTGCGCCAAAACGTGAGCTTCCACAAGGACGCGGCCGGCCCCTCTATTGGGACTCCTATCTTTACGCCATCCTCAACCCGTTGGAAGCCTAACCTCGCCCGCCTTCATGGGCCGGGTGCGGCCAGGGGGAGGGTGCGTCCCGAAGCCGCGCCATATCCGAACGCCCGCCGTTTCGCCGCCGCCCATCGGGCCGCCGTTTTCTTTTTCGACGAGGGCCGCCCTTTCCAGGGGGGGAAACGGCCCGCTTTTGCAAGGCACGCCGGCGTTTCCGGCACGCCAAGGCCCGGAGCGCTATGCCCCGGGCCTTTTTTCTTGCGCGGCGGAAGGCGGCGCGCTCGGACGCCGCCGAACCACGGG
>CALWRM010000111.1 GCA_944383925.1 uncultured Clostridia bacterium | reverse complement strand
GCCGGAGCAGAGCCTGCGGCTGTAAACCCTGCGGACAGCCCGCACAAGGAGGGCCTTTGCCCACCCCCAGGTTCCCTGCGGCCTGGACGCGCAGGGGCCCTTCTCCTTGCGGGCGACCGCCCGTTCGGGCGCGTAGCGGGGGACTCGTCTTGCAGGGGGACGAAAAATGCGCGGTTTCTCGAAAAAAGCCCTTGACAAATTTCTTCCTTTGCGCTATGATCATATCTGCGCCCGAAAAGGACGCGGATCTTGTGTGCCTTTAGCTCAGCTGGATAGAGCGTTTGGCTACGGACCAAAAGGCCGGGGGTTCGAATCCCTCAAGGCACGCCACATCGGAGCAACTTCGTTTGCTCCGATTTTTCTTTTCCCTTTTTTCGTTCAAACGCGCGGCGTTGGTCAACGTCGGCCTTGACATCAATAGTACTATATAGTATTATCCTATATAGGAGGTTTTGAGTCCATGAAAACACACGGCGGATTTTTATCCTCACGCATCAAGCGGATCGGCGACCGGATTTTCGAACAAATGCTGTCGGACAGCGGCGTCCACGCCTTCAACGGCGCGCAGGGGAAGATCCTGTATGTCCTATGGGAATGCGGGGAGGTAAGCATTTCCACCATCGCCCAAAACACCTCCCTGAGCAAGACCTCCTTAACCAGCATGCTGGACCGCATGGAAAGGGGGGGATTGATCCTGCGGCGGCAAAACCCGCGGAGCCGGCGAGAGATCCTGGTTTCGATCACGGAAGAGGCGCGGCGGCTACAGGCGGCCTACGAGGCGGTCTCGCAGCGAATCAACCAGGTGTACTATCGGGGCTTTCGTCCGGAGGAAATCGAGCAATACGAGGCGTACCTGGCCCGCATCCTGGCCAACCTAGAGGAATGTGAAAAAGCGCACAGGAGGAATGAATCATGAAGGTATCCTTGTCCACCCAAGCCAACACCTGTTGCCCGCAGGCGTTTTATGCCTACGGCACCTATAAGGAGGACGGCACCCCCAACTTCGGCCTTTTCTGCTGGTTCAGCTTCTGCTGGGACGGGGAGCGGTGCGTCATGGCCTGCATCGGCGGCGACAAGCTGACCAAGGATCGGATCCGCGCCACCGGCCGCTTCTCCGCCAACCTGGTCAGCGAGGAGCTGCTGCCCCAGGCCTACTACTTTGGCAACACGCCGGGATACAACCCCGATAAGATGAAGGGCGTGGACGTGGCCATCTCCAAGGGGCAGGTGCTGGACGTGCCCGTGCTGGAGCAGAGCCCTTGGGTGTACGAGCTGGAGGTCAAGCGGAGCATCCCCCTGGACGGCAGCGACATCTTTCTGTGCAGGATCTGCAACATCCTGGTGGACGAGCGCCTGGCCGCGCTGGGCTTGGACGACGACGGCCCCATCCCCCTGGACGAGGCAAAGCCCGTGGTGGGTTGGGGCGGCGGGGCCTTCTTCAAGGTGGGCGAACGGCTAAGTCCCACCAAGCCGCGCTAGACGCCCCGCCCGCAACCAAGGGGAAGGGGCCTTTCGCTGGGCGATAGGGGCGCACCGCAGACAGGGGGCCTTTCGCTGGGCAATAGGGGCGCCCCGCAACCAAGGGGAAGGGGCCTTTCGCTGGGCGATGGGGGTTCCCCCGCAGCCAGGGGGACTTTCGCTGGGCGATAGGGGCGCACCGCAGACAGGGAGCCCTTTCGCTGGGCAATGGAGGCGCACCGCAGACAGGGGGGCCTTTCGCTGGGCGATGAGGGCCCCCCGCGACCAAGGGGAAGGGGCCTTTCGCCCCTTCCCCTTTTGTCCTTGTATGCTGGCCCGCGCTCCAAGTCCGGCCTTGACAAGCCGTCCCAACCTCGTCTACACTGGTTCCACACGCACGGCGGCCGCCAAAGCGCCGCCGCGTTTAGGAGGTTTTTTCCATGCGCCATCGCCTTTGGTCCCTCGCTTCGGTTTTTCTCTGTCTTTGCCTGACGCTGGGGCTGTGCGCCTGCGCGCCCGCGGCGCAATCCCCCTCGGCGTCCCCCTCGCCCACGGCCACGCAGCCTTCCCCCTCCCAGACGGCGCAGGACGCCGGGGACGCGGAGGACGCGGAGGACGTCCAGGGCCTCATGAGCTCGTTTGCCGCCACGGACCTGGACGGCCAGAGCGTGGACCAGGGGATCTTCTCCGGCTACGCGCTGACCATGGTCAACGTGTGGGCCACCTTCTGCGGGCCCTGCATCCAGGAGATGCCGGATCTGGGCGAGCTGGCGGCGGAATACCAGGATAAGGGCGTGCGCATCGTGGGCCTTGTGTCCGACGTGTTGGACGCCGACGGCAACCTTTCGAAGGACCAGGTGGAAACCGCCCGGGAAATCGTCGAGTCCACGGGCGCAAACTACCTGCACCTGCTGCCTTCGGAGGATCTGTTCGGCATCCTAAACCAGATCAGCGCCGTGCCCACCACCTTCTTCGTGGACGAGCGGGGCGTGCAGGTGGGCTACGCCTATATGGGCTCCATGTCCAAGGAGCAGTGGAGCCAAATCCTCGACGAAATGCTGGAGGAGGTTGCGCCATGAGCTTTGTGCGCCGGAACGGAACGGCCCTGGCCCTGTTGCTGCTGGGCGCCGCCTTGCTTGCCATCGGCGTGGGGCAGGGCGAGGCGCAGGTGGTCTTCCGCAAGGCGGTCAACCTTTGCATGGAGTGCATCGGCCTTGGCTAGGCGGCCCGCGGACCCGCTGCGGCGCTGGGGCCGGCTGCGCACGGCCGTGCAGTTCGCCTTCGCCGCCCTGACAAACGGATACGCCGCCGGCTTTGCCAGGGGAACCATCTATAAGGGCCCCACCAAAACGATCTGCCTGCCGGGCCTCAGCTGCTACTCCTGCCCGGGCGCGCTGGGCGCCTGCCCCATCGGGGCCTTTCAGGCCGTGTTGGCCGACCGCAACCATTGGTTCGCCTTCTATGTCGCCGGCTTCCTGATGCTCGTCGGCGCCTGCCTGGGCCGCCTGGTCTGCGGCTGGCTCTGCCCCTTCGGGCTGTTGCAGGACCTGCTCTACAGGATTCCCCTGGGCAAAAAGCGCAAGACCTTGCCCTGGGACCGCTGGCTGCGCTTCCTAAAGTACGGCGTGCTGATCGCCTTTGTGATCGTGCTGCCCCTGTCCGTGCTGGACCTGGTGGGCCAGGGCCAGCCCTGGTTCTGCAAATGGATTTGTCCCTCCGGCACGCTGCTGGCGGGGCTGCCCCTGGTGGCCGCCAACCCTGGCCTGCGCCAGGCGGTCTCCTGGCTGTTCGGCTGGAAGACGGCGCTGTTGCTGGGCATCGTGACCCTGTCCGTCTGGTTTTATCGTCCCTTTTGCCGCTATCTGTGCCCCTTGGGGGCCATATACGGCCTGTTCAATCCCATCGCCCTATACCGTTACGAGCTGGACCCCCAGCGCTGCACCGGCTGCGGAAGCTGCCGGCAGGCCTGTCCGATGGACATCCCCGTGCATCAAAGCCCGAACAGCCCCGAGTGCATCCGCTGCGGGCGTTGCCGCAAGGCCTGTCCCCATGGGGCCATCCGGCGGGCGCCCTTCTCCGCCGGGCAGCCGGCAGGCAGGCAAACGGACAAGCCCTCCCCATGAGGCGCCAAGTCCTCTTTTGCTCTTTTTTTAAGGGGGTGCCGCGCCTTCGGCGCGGC
>CALWRM010000110.1 GCA_944383925.1 uncultured Clostridia bacterium | reverse complement strand
TGTTGCGCACGCGGCAAGGCCGAGGTTTTATGCGGCCCCCCGCCGCCCCGGGGCGGCGGGGGGCCGCATAAAACCTCGGCCTTGCCGCGTGCGCAACAAACAGCGAGGGCCCGGCAAAGCCGGGCCCTCGTTCCCCCCTCGCCCAAGGGGCGACGGGGGGAGCGCCCTTGCAAGCTACTCGTCGGGCAGCTTGCGCCCGCAATAGCGGCAATAGGCATAGCCCTCGTCCGCCGTCCCTCCGCAATAGGGGCAGTAGCGCGGGCCCTGTGAAAAGGCCCGCTGGGTGTCCGGAGCTTCCGGGGCGTCCGGAGCTTCCGGCTCGATGCGGCTGTGGAAGGGATCCGGTTCCTCGCCGTCCTCGGTGATGTCGAAGCTGGAGTAGCGGTTTTTCCCAAAGGCGTTGTGAAAGCCGAACACGGCGTTGGCGATGGACAGCCCCACGAACGCCACCCCGAACAGGGCGAAAAACCAGGGCGCGCCCATGGTGACGGCCGCCACGATCCAAATCACGCCGAACAGCGCGCCCAGCACGCTGGCCACGCCTCCAAAGGCCGAGGGCCCCCTGCCTGGCTTGATGCTCTTCATGCCGATGACCTCCTCCTGTTTCTCTCCCCTTTTCAACGACGCGGCCATGCCGGCGGTGACGCGGCTTTGCCCAAACCCGCCAAAGCCCCGCCCCAACGCCCGCTTTTGCGGCTTCAACGTTTTAGGGCAAGGAAAGGGCCGCTCCCCTCCCTCAGGAAGGGAAGCGGCCTGGGCGCCCTGCGCGCCATCCGTCTTTAGTCAAACCATTTGCGCTTTTTCCCGCCGCCGGCCTTTCCGCCCATGGCCTCGTCGAAGGCCTTGAGGGCCTGGCGCTGCTTCTCGTTCAGCCGCTTGGGCACCTCCACCTTCAGCGTCACCAGCAGGTCGCCCCGGGTGCCGCCGCGCAGCGCCGGCACGCCTTGGCCGCGAACGCGCAGCACCGTGCCCGGCTGCGTGCCCTCATACAGGGTTTCCTTCACCGGGTCGCCCCGCAGCACGGGGATTTCGATCTCCCCGCCCAGGGCCGCCTGGGCGAAGGAGATGGTCTTCTCCGCGTACAGCGTCTGGCCGTCGCGCTTAAAGTCGCGGTGGGGCTTGATGTCGATGCCGATGTACAGATCTCCGCTGGGGCCGCCCTTGCGGCCGGGCTCGCCCTCGCCGCGCAGGGTCAGCATCTGCCCCTGGTCGATGCCCGCGGGCACCGTTACGGTGATCACGCGCTGCCGCCGCTCCGTACCCCTGCCGCCGCACTTTTCGCAGGGTTGCTCGATGATCGTGCCCTCGCCCTTGCACGCCGGGCAGGGACGGGTGGTTTGGAAACGGCCGAAGGCCGTGCTCTGCACCTGGGTCACCTGGCCGGTGCCGTGGCACTGCTGGCAGGTCTTGGGCTGGGTGCCCGCCTTGGCGCCGCTGCCGTGGCAGGCGGAGCACTCCTCGTTGCGCACGATGGTGATCTCCTTCTTGCAGCCAAAGACCGCATCCTCAAAGTTCAGGCTGATGTTGTAGCGCAGGTCCGCGCCCCGTTCCGGCCCGTTCTGCTGCCTGGCGCCGCCGCCAAAGCCGAACCCGCCGCCAAAGGCCCCGCCGAACAGATCCTCGAAGATGTCGCCCACGCTGCCCGTAAACCCGCCGCCAAAGCCCCCGGCCCCGTAGCCGCCGCCCATGCCCGGCTCCTCAAAGCCAAACTGGTCGTACCGCTGCCGCCGCTGGGGGTCGGACAGGGTCTCGTAGGCCTCGTTGACCTCCTTGAAGTTGGCCTCGGCCACCTTGTCGCCGGGGTTGAGATCTGGGTGGTATTTCTTGGCAAGCTTGCGGTAGGCGCTCTTGATCTCGGCCTCCGACGCGCCCTTCTCCACGCCCAATACCTCGTAATAATCCCGTTTGGCCATCCGTCTCTTCCTCCCCGGCCGGCGCCCTCTTGTTCTTGGCCGGCCTGTTTTCAAACTATCCGTGCGCCCGGTCTTTGCCAGGCGCCAAAGCCCCCGCAAGGGGACGCCCGCTGCGGACGCCCCCTACCAGGGCTTGCCTTATGTGGTTATGCGGGCGGGCCCTTTGTCCCTTGCCCTACTTGTTGTCGTCGTGCACCTCATAGTCGGTTTCCACGTTGCCGTTTTGGTCCGGGCCGGGGTTGCCGCCGGTGGGGGGCTGCTGGCCGGCTTGGGCCTGCTGCTGGTAGAGCTTGCCGAAGATGTCGTAGGAAACCTGGTTCAGCTTATCCACGGCCTCCTTGATGCGGGCCGTGTCGCCGGACTCCTTCACCTTCTTCACGTTCTCCAGCTCCGCCTCGATCTTTTGCTTTTCGTCCGCGCTCACCTTGTCGCCAAAGTCGCGCAGGCTCTTCTCGATCTGGTATACGGCCGAGTCGGCGTTGTTGACGGCCTCCACCTTTTCCTTGTTGGCCTTGTCCTCGGCGGCAAAGCGCTGGGCCTCGTCCACGGCCTTCTTGATGTCCTCTTCCGACAGGTTGGAGGAGGCGGTGATGGTGATCTTCTGCTCATTGCCGGTGCCCATGTCCTTGGCGGAAACGTGCACGATGCCGTTGGCGTCGATGTCGAAGGTGACCTCGATCTGCGGCACGCCGCGGGGCGCCGGCGCGATGCCCGTCAGGTTGAAGCGGCCCAGCGTCTTGTTGTAGGCGGCCATCTCGCGCTCGCCCTGGAGCACGTGCACCTCCACCTGGGTCTGGCCGTCCGCCGCCGTGGAGAAGATCTGGGACTTCTTGGTGGGGATGGTGGTGTTGCGGTCGATCAGCCTGGTGAACACGCCGCCCATGGTCTCGATGCCCAGGGACAGGGGCGTGACATCCAGCAGCAGCACGTCCTTCACGTCGCCGCCCAGCACGCCCGCCTGGATGGCGGCGCCCAGGGCCACGCACTCGTCGGGGTTGATGCCCTTGAAGGGATCCTTGCCGGTGGCCCGCTTGACGGCCTCCTGCACAGCGGGGATGCGGGTGGAACCGCCCACCAGGATCACCTTGTCGATGTCCTTCTCGGTCAGGCCGGCGTCGGACAGGGCCTGGTTCAGGGGCTTGATGGTGCTCTCCACCAGATCCTGGGTCAGCTCGTCGAACTTGGCGCGGGTCAGCGTCACGTCCAGATGCTTGGGGCCGGAGGCGTCCATGGTGATGAAGGGCAGGTTGATGGCCGTGCTCATCACGCCGGATAGCTCGATCTTGGCCTTTTCCGCGGCGTCCTTCAGGCGCTGCATGGCCATGCGGTCCTTGGATAGGTCGATGCCCTCGGCCTTCTTAAACTCGGAAACCAGGTAGTCCATGATCCTCTGGTCAAAGTCGTCGCCGCCCAGGCGGGTGTTGCCGTTGGTGGCCAGCACCTCGAAGACGCCGTCGCCGATGTCCAGCAGGGACACGTCGAAGGTGCCGCCGCCCAGGTCGTAGACCAGGATCTTGTGGGCGTTTTCCTTATCCATGCCGTAGGCCAGGGAAGCGGCCGTGGGCTCGTTGACGATGCGCAGCACCTCCAGGCCGGCGATGCGGCCGGCGTCCTTGGTGGCCTGACGCTGGGAGTCGTTGAAGTAGGCAGGCACGGTGATGACGGCCTGGGTCACGGTCTCGCCCAGATAGGCCTCGGCGTCCGCCTTCAGCTTGGACAGGATCATGGCGGAGATTTCCGGGGGCGTGTAGGACTTGCCGTCGATGTTGACCTTAAAGTTGGTGCCCATCTCCCTCTTGATGGAGATGATGGTGCGGTCCGGGTTGGTGATGGCCTGGCGCTGTGCCACCTGGCCGACCAGCCGCTCGCCGTTCTTGGAGAAGGCCACGACGGAAGGCGTGGTCCTGGCGCCTTCGGCGTTGGGGATGACGACGGCCTCGCCGCCCTCCATGATGGCCACGCAGGAGTTGGTGGTTCCAAGATCGATGCCGATGATTTTGCTCATAACTGTTTACCTCCTAATGGACGCGTATCAATGTGTTCCATGCTATGAAATGAAAGATCAATAGGAATGCGTTTTTTTGTCTGTTCGCCTGCGCGCAAAGCGCGGCTTCTTTATTGGGCCACCTTGACCATGGCGTAGCGAACGATCTTGCCGCGCACCTGGTAGCCCGTCTGAAACACCTCCGCCACCGACCCGGCCGGGCAGTCCTCGCTGGCCTCGCAGGTCATGACGGCGTTGTACATTTCCGGATCGAAGACGCTGCCCCTTTCGCAGGGCACGCCCTCCATGCCCAGCTTGGCCAGGGCTTCGCGCATGCCCCGCAGGGTCATTTCCACGCCCGTCTTCAGAGCGCTGTCGCCCTCGGCCGCGCCCAAGGCCCGCTCCAGGTTGTCCAATGTGGGCAACATGGCCAGCACGCACTGGCGAACGGCCTCGTCCTCGGCGTCCACGCGCAGGGTGGCGTTGCGCTTGCGGTAGTTGTCGAACTCCGCCTGTACCTTCTTGGCCAGCAGCAGGTATTCGTCCCGCTGGGCCTGGGCTTGCTCAAATTGCTTGGAGGCTTCCTCCAGCTTGGCCCGCTCCACGCTGACCATCTCCGGGCCTTCCGTAGCGGAGGCCTGGGCGTCGGTCTGGGCCTGCGAGGCTTGCTGGGTTTGTGCGGCCTGCGCGGCGGAAGCCTGGGCTTCGGCCTGGGTGGCCTCGGCGTTTTCGGCGGCCTGGGCCGCCCGTTGCTTGCTATCTTTCTTCATTGGGGGCTTCCCTCCTGTTTGTCGTGTCTGAAAGGGCCTTGCGCATGGCGTCCAACACGGAAAGCACCCGCGCGTACTGCATCCTGGTGGGACCGATGACGCCCATGGTGCCCGTGCCCGTGCCGCCGCCCAGGGCGTAGGAAACGGTCACCAGCGAGCAATCCTGCATGCCGGGCAGCTGCAACTCCGGCCCTATGGTGATGGAGAAGGACAGCCCCGCCCGCTGGGCCAACAGGCTTGCCAGCTTCTCCTTGGTTTCCAAGGTGGTCAGCAGGCTTCTGGCCCGCTCGATGTCGCTGTATTCGGGGTGGAACAGCAGCTTGGAGGTGCCGCCCACCACCACGGCGTTCTTGTCCGGCTCCATTTGCTTGACGAGGGAATCCATCAGCCGCAGGAACAGCGCCCGGTGCCGGCCCATCTCGCCCAGAAGCTCCTGCAGGGCGGACATCACCTGGTCCAAGGTCTTGCCCTGGAGCCGCTCGGTCAGGTAGTTGGAGAGCATGTAGAGGTGTTCCGGGCTCACGTCCGGGGCCACCGGGATGATGGAATCCTTGTGCACGCCGTTCTCGGTCACGGTGACCATCAACGCGGTGGTTTCGGTGATGGGCACCAGCTGCACCCGCTTCAGGCAGCCCGCGCTGGGGGCGATCATCACGCCCGTGTAGTCGGTCAGCTCCGAAAGGGCGCGGGTGGCGGCGGTGAGCACATCCTCCACGGAGTCCATGGAGCTTTGGAAGATCTCCCGCAGCCGCTGGTTGTCGGCCGGGGGCAGGCTGGCCACCCGCATCAGCTGGTCCACATACAGGCGGTAGGCCTTCCAGGAGGGCACGCGGCCCGCGCTGGTGTGGGGCTGGTCCAGGTATCCCAGCTCCTCCAGGTCGCTCATCTCGTTGCGGATGGTGGCGGAGGAGAGGCCCATGTCGTACTTCTTGGAAATGGTCCTGGAGCCAACGGGCATGGCCGTGAGGATGTAATCGTCGATGATGGCCTTTAAGATCTTATATTTCCTTGCGTCCAAATCCATACCCCTGGCGCTCCTTTCCGGCATGGGGGCCGTCTTGTTAGCACTCGAAAGGGATGAGTGCTAATCGATGGTATAAAGATAGCACCCTCGCGAGGGATTGTCAAGGGTGTACATCAAAAATTCATGCTTTGGCCATAGCCTGCCGGAAGCTGCCCCCCATGCAACCCAAAACTGCCCCCATACAATAGGAAACAAAGCGGCGGCCCGGGAAATCCCCGCCCGCCCTGTCACCCCCCACCCAAGCCGGAAGGCCCGCGGTTTCCCGCAGGCGCAACGCGAAAGAAGGCCCCGGCCCGGGAACCCCGATCGGAAGAGCGTCGGGCAGGGAAAGTGTGTAGGTCCCGGTGGACGCCGGACCATCACACAAACAGAGCACGCCCAAACCAG
>CALWRM010000109.1 GCA_944383925.1 uncultured Clostridia bacterium | reverse complement strand
CGCCCACCTATGCCGTCATCTGCCGCAAGCTGAACGTGCGCTCCGGCCCCGGCACCTCCTATGACCGGATCGGCTCCCTCTCCCGCGGCGCCCTGCTCAGCGGCGTGCTGGAAAACGGCTGGCTGCGCTTCACCTACAACGGCCAGACCGCCTACGTCAGCGCCACCTATGTGCAGAAGCTGAACGGCTCCGGCGACCTGTGCGTGCTCTGCAACGCCCTGAACGTCCGCACCGGCCCCAGCACCTCCTACGCCAAGCTGGGCCAGCTGCTTTCCGGCACCTATGTGGATCCCCTGGAAAGCCAGAACGGTTGGTACAAGATCGGCTACAACGGCGGCTACGGCTGGATCTGCGCCGATTACGTCGGCTGATCCCCTCTCCGCAAGCACAAAAGGCGGCCGCGCCCTTTCGGGCGCGGCCGCTTTCATGTTTCTTTGTGAAAAAGCGTCAATCGTGGTATACTGTTTGCTGGAAAGGAAGCGATGTGCCATGGAATTGGAAGGCGTTTCTCTCGTCCTGGAAGGCGGCGGGATGCGCGGCCTGTTCACGGCGGGCGTATTGGATGTTTTCTTGGAGCAAAACCTGCTGTTTCAGCACGTGATCGGCGTTTCCGCCGGCGCATGCCATGCGTGCAGCTATCTCTCCCGCCAGAAGGGTCGGGCGCTGGCCATTTCCGTGGACTATTTGCATGATAAGCACTATATGGGCTTGTATAGCCTGCTGACCAGCGGCGACCTCTTCAACGTTCGCTACGCCTATGAGCGCATTCCCCTGCAGCTCAATCCCTATGACTACGATGCTTTTTTGCAGGCATCTCCGGACTTTTGCGCCGTCGTCACCAACTGCCGCACTGGCCAAGCGGAATATCCCACCCTTACGGACCTGCGGAAGGACCTGATTTGGGTGCGCGCTTCCGCCTCCCTTCCCTACGTCTCCCGCTTGGTGCGCATCGGCGGTCAGCCCTACCTGGACGGGGGGCTGTGCGACTCCATCCCCCTGGAACACATGCGCCAACGCGGCTTTGCAAAAAACGTGGTGGTCCTCACGCGCCATGCCGGCTATCGCAAGTCTGCCTCCTCAGGCGAGTCTGCGGCTGCCCTGCGCTATGCCCTGCGGCCTGGCCTGGCCGCCGCCCTGCGCCGGCGTCCAGCCATGTACAACGCCCAGTTGGACTATGTTCGCCAACAGGAGGCGGAAGGCCATGCCTTCGTGCTCCGTCCGCCGGAACCGCTCGCCATCGAGCGCATCGAAAAGGACCGCTCCAAGCTGCTGGCCGCCTATGAGGCAGGCCGGCAGGAGACCCTCCGGCGCTTGCCGGACTTGCTCGCCTATCTTCAAGCAAACCCATCCAAATAACCCGAAACCCTTGTTCCCATTGGCCTCCCTTGTCAAAGGGAGGTGCCGGCATAGCCGGCGGTGGGATTCCCCCCCCTCCGGCCGCCAAGCCTCTGTTTTTCACGCAAAAGAGGCCCTTTTTCGGGCCTCTTTCTCTTGTTTAGAGGATGCGTACCAGCATCGTTTTTGCCTCGTTCAGCTCCAGCTTCAGCAGCCTTTCCCTCTCCAGCTGCTTGAGGACGTCGGAGAACTTCTTAAACCCGATCTTATTTTCGTCAAACTCCGGATAATCGTTGGTAACCGCCGACTTGAGCACCGAGGGATTGACCCGGTCAAAGCCTTCCTCCTTATACCTGCCCAGGATGGCCTTAAACACCTCCATCCAATTCTCCTTGGTGATGGTCTTCTTTCTGCCCTTTTCCTGGCAGGCTTCGCCCGCTAGGTGCACCTTGACGGAGTAATTGTCGTTGAGCACCAGGAAGCTCCCAAACCGATTCTGCATGTCCAGCAACAGCTTTCCAAAGGAAGCATGCCCGAAGTTCTTTTCGTTAAAGTCCGGCCGCAAGCGCAACAGGATGTTCTTCAACTCGCTCGCATACAGGTAGCCGTCCGCGTCCGTTTGCTCGTCCAAAATCTCGCAAATCAGCTTGCACAGGTCCTGCAAGGAACCTGCCGCCGTATCGTCCTTGGAGGTCGCCTTCTTCTTGTTGGATGGAGAAGCAACCGACTCCAGAAACAAAAACTCGTTGCACGCGTTGATGAAGATGGTGGAGGCAACCTCCGAACGGGAAATCCCCAGCACGAACTTGCCCATGGTCTTCAGCTTGCCGACCAGCGGCGTGTAATCGCTGTCGCCGGAAACGATGCAAAAGCAGTCGATGAGCTCGTTGGTGTAGGCCACGTCCAGGGCGTCGATCACCAGCTGTATGTCCAGGTTGTTTTTCTGGTTATGCCCGTATCGAATGGAGGGGACCACCAGGAAGGTGTTGGAAAGCAATACCTCCTTAAGCTCCGAAAACTGGTCCGTATAGCCGTAGACCTTGCCAAGCAGGATGTCTCCGCGCATCTTGACCTTTTCGATGATGGAATTGAGCATGGAAACCTTTCCGCCTGCATTCTCCAGATCGATAAAAATCGCATAATTTGTCTTACTCAAAGCCTTCATTCCTTCCCGTTTCTGCTTTGGTTTTGCGTTCTTTCACCAATTGTCCCTTGCATTTAACCCTGTTTCTCCCGTTTCCAGCAGGATTGTGGCAGTCCTTGGGCGAATTTAGCCTTTTATATTCAATCCAATTGAAGGAGGCGGGAACAATCGGCCATGCATTTTTCTAGAAAAGCCCTCATGCAGCTCATTCTTCCCTTGGTACTGGAGCAGTTTCTCAGCGTGGCTATCGGCATGGCGGATACCATCATGGTCTCCACGGCGGGCGAGGCAGCCGTCTCCGGCGTCTCCCTGGTGGACTCCCTGAACGTACTGCTGATCCAGGTCTTTGGCGCTCTGGCAACGGGCGGCGCCGTGGTCTGCTCCCAGTACATTGGCCGTCAGGATCGTAAAATGGCTTGCAACGCGGCGCGCCAGCTGTATTATAGCGTGTTCTTCGTTGCCAGCCTCGTGGCCCTGGTATGCCTGTGTTTCCGCGACGGCCTGCTCCGCCTGGTCTTCGGTTCCATCGAGCCGGATGTCCTCGTGGCCGCTCAGATCTACATCGTCTATTCGGCCATCTCCTACCCTTTCTTGGGCATTTACAACG
>CALWRM010000108.1 GCA_944383925.1 uncultured Clostridia bacterium | reverse complement strand
AGCTGACCACGAAGGCCAGAGGCCGGAAGCGCTCCGGAAGCGCCAGGGCCAGAAGAAAGGCCGCCGCCGCGATGGCCAGCAGCGCGCGCTCCCGCCGGACGGACCCCTGGCCATGGTCGTGGTCGTGCTCATGCTCGTGTTCGTGTTCGTGCGCATGGGCGCAGCCGCAGCTTCCTTCCGCCGGCGCGCAGCCGCCTTCCTTTTCGATGCGCACGCCTCGTTCCACCCGATCCGCGGTGGCCTGCAGGCTTTGGTGCATGCCGGCCTCATAGGCCTCCTCGCAGCGGACCGACAAGGTGCCCTGGGCGAAGTCCAGGTTGGCTTCCCGCACGCCCTCCTGCCTTAGGATGGCCTGTTCCAGCTTTGCAGCGCAGTTGGGGCAATCCAACCCCCGGATCCAATAGCGAAGTTCCGTCACCGCCGTTCGCCTCCCGCTCTTTGCTCGAATATATGAGCATTTGTTCATATATAATATAACACCCTCTACCCTTCCTGACAAGAGGAGTTTGTGTTAAGCCAGGCTTTTCAAAGATGTAAAAAAAAGCGGTCCGCATTGAAAGGCGGTCTCGCTTCGTTTATAGTTGGGATAGAGTAGAAGGAGGACTCCCCATGCGCAGATCCACAAACCTGGTCCTATCCTGGATTCTGGCGCTGGTCATGCTCGTCTGCCTTGGCTATATCGGCGTCTACTTCGTGCAGCGCCTGCAGAGCCGGCAGCTAAACGAGGAGCTGATCGGCCTCAAGGCCACCGCGACGCCTTCCTCCGGCGCGCAGAGCGCGTCCACCGCGCCGCAAGCCACGCCGCAGGCCGGCGACGGCGCGCAGGCCCAAACCCCGGCCCCAACGATCCTGCCCACCTACCAAGCCCTGTACGAGCGCAATCCGGACCTGGTGGCCTGGGTGAAGATCGAGGGCACCAACATCGACTACCCGGTGATGTACAGCGCCGAGGACGGCGAGCATTATCTCTACCGCAACTTCGACGGCCAGGACGACGCGGCCGGCACGCCCTTTCTGGACGAGCGCTGCTCCCTGGATCCGCGCACGGACAACCTGCTCGTCCACGGCCACAACATGAAGGACGGCTCCATGTTTCACGACCTTCGCTACTACAAGGACGAGAGCTTCTTCCTGGAGCATCCCATCATCCAGTTCGACACCCTCTACGAGGAGGGCCGCTACCAGATCATCGCCGTGCTGCAAACCCGCGTGCTCGCCACCGACGAGGAGGGCTTCCGCTATTACGCCTTCATCGATGCGGACAGCCCGGAGGCGTTTGACGACTTCGTCCAAAGCGCCCTGGAGTTTTCCCTATATGACACCGGAGAAACGGCCCAATACGGCGACCAGCTGCTCACCCTCTCCACCTGCGACTACACCGAAGACAACGGCCGCCTGGCCGTCATCGCCAAGAGAATCGACTAGGCCAAGGCGCAAAGACGGGCCGCCGGAGCTTTCCGGCGGCCCGCAAAGAGCCCGGGCTTAACCCAAGCCGATGGCCTGCGCGCACTCGCGCATGCCCAGGATGCACTCCTGGATGAGCGTATCCAGCTCCATGCCCAGGCGATCGGCGCCGTCCTGGATGATCTGGCGGTTGACCCCCGCTGCGAAGGAGCTCTGCTTGAACTTCTTCTTCACGCTCTTGAGCTCCAGATCCATCACCGACTTGCTGGGGCGCATGATGGCGCAGGCGTTGATCAGCCCGGTCAGCTCATCCACCGCATACAGGGTTTTTTCCATCTCCGTCTGCGGCTCCACGTCGGTGCAGATGCCGTAGCCATGGCAGAGCATGGCCCGGACGATGCTCTCATCGACACCCTCGGCCCGCAGCAGCTCGGCGCCCTTGGCGCAGTGCTCCTGGGGATACATCTCGTAGTCCAAATCGTGCAGCAGGCCGGCAAGGCCCCACAGCTCCTCGTCCTGGCCCGCCCTTTTGGCGAAGTGGCGCATGCAGCCTTCCACGGCCAGGGCGTGCTTGCGCAGCGCCTCGCTCTGGTTGTAGCGGCAGAGCAATGCATAGGCCTGTTCCCGGCTGGGTATCATGGCAAAACCTCCTTTGATGTTGCGCGTCCAGCGATTCTTGCCCTATGATACAGCCGCAAAAAGCCGCCTGTCAAGCGCCCGTCCCGAAACCCTTTGGCGCTCCGGCTCGTTTATACCAGGAGCATTCATCCTGTGGATCAAGTACAAACGGAGGAACCTGTACCATGCGACGTTATTCAAGATGGCTGGCCCTGTTGCTGGCCCTGGTTTGTCTTCCCCTCTGCGCCCTGGCGGCGCCCACAAGCGGCAGCTTTACCTGCTACGGCGAGGACCTAAGCGCCGAGCAATACGCCGCCGTATTGGAGCTGCTCGGCACGGATCTGGACAACGACACCCTGATTTCCGTGAGCATCAAGGACGAAAAAGCCCTGCTCAACGGCTTGGTGGATGAGGATAAGATGGGTTCGCGCTCCATCTCCTCCGCCCGCGTAACCCTACTGGACGAGGGCGCCGGCATCCATGTCACCACCCACAACATCGATTGGGTCACGGCCAACATGTATGCGTCGGCCCTGGCGACAGCCGGCGTGGAAAACGCGGACATCGTGGTGGCCGCGCCCGTGGAGGTCTCCGGAACCGCCGCGCTGGCCGGCATCTTCAAGGCCTATGAGACCGCCTCCGGCCAGGTGCTGTCGGACGTGGCCAAGGCGTTGGCCGGCGAGGAAATGCTGACCCTCGGCAACCTGGCCGACGTCATCGGCACCGAGGAGGCCGAAGAGCTGATCGCCATGGGCAAGCAGTACGCCCTGGAAAACGGCCTGACCGATCCGGAAAAGGCCCGGCCTTACGTGGAGGAGGCGGCCAGGCAGCTGGGCGTTTCCCTGAGCGACAGCCAGATCGACACCATCACCTCGCTGTTGATCCGCATCGTGGAGCAGGACCTGAGCGCCGAGGAAATTGCCAAGCAGCTCAACGCCCTCAACAGCAGCATCCAGAAGTTTGAGCAGGTCAAGCAAGGGGCCGCCACCTTCTTTGAAAAGGTCAAGATCACCTTCCAGAGCATCGGTGACTGGTTCATGGGCCTGTTCGGCAGGTAACCTTCCCCCTAAGCCCTCAAAAGGGGCGGCAGACGAAAGTCCGCCGCCCCTTTTTGCGTCCTTTGCAACGCCTTTTTTCCCACCGCCGGAGCAAGACCGGCAGAGCAAGGGGCGGGCGGGGAAGCACGCCTTGCTCCCCGTCCGCCCCGTTGGGCCTTCCTTCGCCTATTCCAGCGCGGCCTGGTAGATCTTCTTCATCTCTTCCTTGGTGATGTCGCCCTCGTGCAGCTTCTTGCCGTCCACAAAGAAGCTGGGCACATACCAATAGTCATACCGATCGGCCGTGATCGGGTCCTTTTTCTCGTCGATGGTCTCCATGGGAATGGCGGCATAGGCGGGGTTTTCCCGCTTCAGCTCCTCCATCAGGCGCATCGCCTTTTGGCAATAGGGACAGGCCTCAAACATAAAGAACTGCAAGCGCTTCATGCGCAATCCACCTTCCTTTTCTGGCCGGACCGAAGGATCGGGCCGGTTCGGTCTTATTTTCTTCGCCGAATCAGCGCCAAACCGCCGAAGCCGGAAATCACCGCCATGTAAAAGCCGATGTCGTATCCGATGCCCGCATTGAGCGTCTCATACATGCGGACCTCCTCCCGGCCGAACAGCCTCAGCAACAGCGAAATGGGCGCCAACCACCCGTGCCACACCCCGACAAAAAAGCCGGGCGGCGTGTCCGGGTCATACTCCGTCTCCCCGGCCAGACAGCCCGTCAGCACCAGGCAGCACAACAGCAGTAGTCCGGCCGCACACAGCCATTTTTTCTTGGGCAAGGCCTCCGCCTCCTTTCCAGCGCGGCGGCAGGGGCCGCGCCCGACCTTCCGCCGCAGTCTTGCTAAAATCCAAGCTCAACATCCCACATCCCACATCCCACTCAATCCCGCACGTCCAGGCCCAGCAGCCGGGAGAGGACGACGGCTTGCTCCGGGGTGACCAGGGCGCCTCGCAGCTCGTGGAAGTTGTCCGAGACGCTCAGGCTCTGGATCTGGCAACTTCTAAGGTCCATGTCCTTGAGCGGGGTGCGGAAGAAGCTCGTGTCCGCCAGCTTACAGCGCTCCAGCGTCCAGTCCTTGTGCTTCAGGGCGGCCAAGGAGGCGTTTGCAAGGTCGCAATCCTCCATGCGCACGATTTGCAGGTTCCCCTCGTCCAGGTTGGCGTAGGGCATCACCACGTCTTGGAAGCTGCATTCCTTGACCACGCAGCGGCGCAGGTCCGCGCCGAGCAGCTTGCAGCTTTCAAAGGCGCAGCGGTTGAGATAAACGCCCTGGGCCCTGGCGTTGGACAGATCGCAGCGGACAAAGCGCACGTTGGCAAAGCCGCAGCGGTCCAGGCGGCCATGGTGCCAGCGGCAGTTGTCGAACTCCACGTTTTCAAAGGTCAGGCCGTCCAATTGCAGGTCGGAAAGGTCCGCCCCCTCCACGCGGGCGTCGCGCAGGACCTCCTCCCCTTCCCTGGCCCGGGCAACGGCCTCCTGCAGATCTTGCAGCGGCTCCAGGGGTTCTTCCAGCATCGGCGGCCGGGGCGTCTTCATCTCCCGCACCTTCCTTTCCGTCCGCTAGGGCTTCAGATCGTACCCAAACCCCTCCAGCGTTGCGAAATAGTCCTCCGGCGTTTCGGCGCGGCGGATGAGCTGCACCGTCCCGTTGGGCTTGAGCAGCAGCTCCTTGGAGCGGAGCTTGCCGTTGTAGTTGTAGCCCATGGAAAAGCCGTGAGCGCCGGTGTCGTGGATGCAAACCAGATCGCCCATCTCGATCTTGGGCAGCGGCCGCTGGATGGCGAACTTGTCGTTGTTCTCGCAAAGGCCGCCCGTCACGTCGTAGACCTGGTCTTTCGGCCAGTCCTCCTTGCCCAGGACGGTGATGTGGTGGTACGCGTTGTACATGGCCGGCCGCATCAGGTTGGCCGCGCAGGCGTCCAGGCCGATGTACTGGCGGTAGGTGTCCTTGCGGTGTAGGGCGGTGGTCACCAGGGAGCCGCAGGGGCCGGTCATGTAGCGGCCCAGCTCCGTCTTGATGGAAAGCTTCATGCCGGCGGGCCGCACCACCCGGTCGTAAGCCTCCCGCACCCCCTGGCCGATGCTCTGCAGATCCGCCTCGGGTTCCTCGGGCCGATAGGGGATGCCGATGCCGCCGGACAGGTTCACAAACTCCATCCGCGCGCCGGTCCTGTCCCTGGTTTCCCTGGCAAGCTCGAACAGCTCCTCGGCCAACTTGGGGTAATAGCTGTTGTCCGTTGTGTTGGAAGCTAGGAAGGCGTGCAGGCCGAAGCGCTCGGCCCCCAGGGCCATCAGGTCCTTCACGCCCTGGAAGATCTGCTCCTTGGTCATGCCGTATTTGGCCTCGCCGGGGTTGCCCATGATGGCGTTGCCCAGGCGAAACTCCCCGCCGGGGTTGTAGCGAAGGCAAATGGTCCTGGGGATTCCCCCGTTTTCCTGTAGGAAGCGGATGTGGGTGTAATCGTCCAGGTTGATGATGGCGTCCAGGCGCCTGGCATAGAGGAAGTCCTCGGCCGGCGTTGCGTTGGAGGAGAACATGATCCCTCCTCCCACGCAGCCCACCGCCTTGGCCAGCACCAGCTCGGTGAAGGAGGAGCAGTCCATGCCGCAGCCCTCCTGGCGTAGGATGTCCAAAATGGCGGGATTTGGGCAGGCCTTCACGGCGTAATATTCCTTAAACCCCTCGTTCCAGGCGAAGGCGGCCTTGAGGGCGCGGGCCCTTTGGCGGATAGCGGCCTCGTCATAGATGTGGAAGGGCGTTGGGTATTCCCGAACAATCGCGCGCATTTGTTCCAACGTATAGGGCAGCTTCTTCAATCCCAGTCCCCCTTGGTGTATGATGTTTCATTGTACAGCAGAGCTTCGCCCCGCCGCAACTGGTTTTGCAAGTCTTAAACTTACTTCCTGCATTTTACAGGGTTGCCATACTGACAGGCTGTCACAGGCCCAGCAGCTCAGCGCGGTTGATGGCGCAGAGCACGCCCTTGATGGAGGCCATGTTGATGTTGGACTCGATGCCCACGCCAAAGACCGTGTTGTGCTTGGGCGTGCGCAACTCGATGTAGGCGATGGCGTTTGCGTCGGAGCCCGCGGAGATGGCGTGCTCATGGTAGGAAACGAAGCGGTAGCGGTCGATGCCGATGCGCTTGAGGGCGTTGAAGAAGGCGTCGATGGGGCCGTTGCCGGAGCCCTCCACGGGCACGCGCTTTTCGCCCACGCGGATGGCGCCACGGAACTGCACGGCCGATCCCCGCTCGCCGCTCTCGTGGAAGATGGAGGAGCCGGAAAGGGAATAATGTACCGGGAAGTCCAGGTAGTTTTCCCGGAACACCTGGAACAGCTCCTCGTTGCTCAGCTCCTCGCCCTTCTTATCGCAGGCCTTCTTCACCAGGGCGCCAAACTCCGCGTGCATGGCCTTGGGCAGGGTGTAGCCGAAGGCCGCCTGCATCACGAAGGCGGCGCCGCCCTTGCCGGACTGGGAGTTGATGCGGATGATGGGGTCGTACTGCCGGCCGATGTCCGCCGGATCGATGGGCAGGTAGGGCACCATCCAGCCGCAGGCCCCTTGGTTTTGCTTCATGTATTCCACGCCCTTGCGGATGGCGTCCTGGTGGGAGCCGGAGAAGGCCGTAAACACCAGCTCGCCCGCGTAGGGCTGGCGCTTGGGCACGCGCATGCCCGTATACAGCTCGTACAGGGCGCGCAGGTGGGGTAGGTCGGAAAAATCCAACCCCGGATCGATGCCCTGGGTGTACAGGTTCAGCGCCATGGTCACCAGATCGATGTTGCCGGTGCGCTCGCCGTTGCCAAAGAGCGTGCCTTCCACCCGCTCCGCGCCGGCCAACAGGGCCAGCTCCGCGGAGGCCAGACCCGTCCCCCGGTCGTTGTGGGGGTGTACGGATAGGATGGCCCAATCCCGGTGCTTCATGTGGGTGGATACATACTCCACCTGGTCGGCAAAGACGTTGGGCGTGGCAAGCTCCACGGTGTTGGTCAGGTCCACGATCACCCGATTGTCCGGCCCTGCGCCCAACGCCTCCATCACCTCGTCGATGATCCAGACCGCGTTTTCCACCTCCGTGCCCGAAAAGCTTTCCGGCGAGTATTCAAAGCGGTACTTGGTGCCGGAATCGTCCTCCTGGGCCAGGCGGCGGATCAGCTGGGCGCCCTTGACGGCGATGTCCACGATGCCCTGCATGTCCTTTTGAAAGACCACCTGCCTCTGGACGGTGGAGGTGGAGTTGTAAAGGTGGATGATGGCCTCCTTGGCCCCGCGCACGGCCTCAAAGCTGCGGCGAATCTGCGGCTCCTTGGCCTGCATGATCAC
Source organism: uncultured Clostridia bacterium (assembly GCA_944383925.1). Lineage (GTDB taxonomy): Bacteria > Bacillota > Clostridia > Christensenellales > UBA1750 > CALWRM01. The sequence continues at coordinate 651 of CALWRM010000108.1, read as the reverse complement.
CTGAATGGCCACCCCTTCCGGGATGAGCCCCCGCTCGATCAGCTGGCGGCAGCAGTCGAACTCCACCTGGGACGCGGCGGGGAAACCCACCTCGATCTCGCGAAAGCCCACCTGGCAAAGCGTGCGAAAAAAGTCCAGCTTCTGTTGCAGGCCCATGGGGTTGACCAGGGCCTGGTTGCCGTCGCGCAGGTCCACGGAGCACCATATCGGCGCCTTTTCCACCGTGTTGCCCGGCCAGCGCCGCTCCTTCAGCGGCACCTTGGGGAAGGGCCTATACTTATCCTTTGCAGCTTGCATATCCAATTGCACCTTTCTGTTTCCTTCTCTTTGCGCTGCGGCCGCCCCCGGCGGCGAGCACGCAAAAATCCCTGCGCAAGCCTTCTTGCGCAGGGACGAAAATGCTCGTGGTACCACCCTGTTTCAGGCGCCAAGCCGCTCCGGCGCGGCGCCCCTTCTTTCCGGGCTCGCAGGCGCAAGCCCTGGTTCGATAACGGGAACCTCCCGTCCGGCCCTACTCACGCGCTGATCGCCGTTCAGGCCGGCGGCTCCGGGACGAGGATCGCCCAGCGCCGCCCCGCCGGTTCGCAGCCACCACCGGCTCTCTGCAAGGGGTCCGAAGCGAAGGGCTTTCTTCCCATCAAAGCCTATTTG
>CALWRM010000107.1 GCA_944383925.1 uncultured Clostridia bacterium | reverse complement strand
CCTACCTGGAACAGGTCATGGCCGACGGCGCGCAGCGGGCCAGCCGCCTGGCCTTCAAAACCCTTTCCAAGGTCCACAAAAAGCTGGGCTTGGCGCCCTACAAGCTCTAAGCGCGAAGGCGGGCGGGGGTGTCGATCGGAATCGACACCCCCGCTTTTTTGCCCCGCCCGCGCCGGATAGGCCGCCCCTTCCGGCCAGCGGTCCAAGACCTCTGCCCGGCTCCCGGCGCGGAAAACAGCGGTTTTTCGCCCGCTTCCGTTCCTCAAGCGCAGGCCTCTTCCAGGCGGCGGCAATGGAAGTCTATCGCGATCGACTTATCCCCCTGCAAACACCACACCCCCGCCCGCGCCATCCTCCATGCCCGGGACTGAAACAACCCGTGGGCAACCTAAACCGCTCCCTTGTTCCGATGCTTCTGCCACACCGCCAACGCGGAAGGCAGCGGCTTATCTTGCGCCCGGTTCCATACCTGGAGCGCAGCCCTCTTCCGGGCAGCGGCAAGGAAGTCTATTGCGATCGACTTATCCCTTACAAGCACAGCGCCCCTGCGGGCCGAACAGCCCGCAGGGGCGCTTGAGACGCTTCCCAACCCGCGCCAACCTTTGTCCCCGGGACGTATCCACCCCTTGGAAACCCAAACCGCTTCCATGTTCCGATGCTTCTGCAGGACACCCGGCGCGGCGGGCGGCAGCTTTTTGCGCCCGCTGCGCAGGAACCCTTCGGCCCGCCGGCCCCGGCCTCTAGCTCCCCTTCTTGCCCGCCTGCTCCTGGGCCTGGTCCAGCAGGCGCTTGAGCTGCTTGCACTCCTTCTTGGTCAGGGGCCGCGCCCCCAGGCAAAGAGCCACCAGTTGCGCCAAGGAGCCCTCGAAGCCCTTGTCCAGCAGCGCCAGAGCCTCGGCCTGGAGCACGGCCTCCCGGCGCACCAGCGCGCGCACCTGGGCGTCCTCGTTGACCAACACGCCCCGCTGGCATAGCTTCTTGAGCACCGTATAGCTGGTGGAGCGCTTCCAGCCCAGCGCCTCCTGTGCGCGCTGGGCCAGGCGGCCGGAGCCGATGGGCTCCGACTCCCAAACCAGGCAGGCAAAGCGGTATTCCGCCTCGTGCAGCCGCAGCCGATTCTCCACGCGCGCTTCCCCCTTTCGGGCCCGACGGCCGGATGTCGATTGGGATAGACCTTTCTTTCCCTATAGTCTATCATGATAGACGCTCCGCCGCAAGGCCCCTTGCGGCCAAAAAGCCCCCACAGCCGCACGAATTCACAAAAGGTTTTCAAGCCGGCATCTGGTCAAGAGGCCGGCGACTTGTTACAATGGAAACAGCGCGAAGGCGGGCCTCGTTCCAGCAGCGAGCCCACCTTTGCAAAAGGATTTGCGGCAAAGGAGAAAGGCGGCATGTTCGGCTATGTTCGTCCCTACCGGCCGGAGCTGACGCTGCGGCAGGACGCGCTGTACCGGGCCCATTATTGCGGGGTCTGCCATGCCCTTTCGGCCTACGGGTTGCCCTACCGCAGCCTGTTGCGCTACGACCTTGCCTTTTTGTCCGTGGTGCGCTGCGGGCTGGAGGCGGAGGAGCCGCAACTGCGCCCGCGCCTTTGTCCCGCCAGGCTGCGCCGCTTACCCAGCGTGCAGGGCGAGAGCGCGGCCCTTTGCGCGGGGCTGCACCTGCTGCTGGCCATGGAGCAATGCCGGGACGACGGCCGGGACGGCGGGGCCCACGCGCTGCTGGCACCCCTGCTGCGCCCTGGAGAGCGGCGGGCCGCGGAGCGCTTCCCTGGGCTGCAGGCGGCCATCCTGGAGATGGACCGGGCCCAGACGGCCCTGGAGCGGGCCGGCTGCGCGGAACCGGAGGAAGCCTCGGAGCCCTTCAGCCAGCTTTGCCAAAGCCTGTTCGCCTACGGGGCGGACGGCAAGCAGGCGCCGGCCATCGGCTGGATGGGCCGCAACCTGGGGCGCTGGATCTACCTGGTGGACGCGCTGGACGATTACCGGGCGGACCAAAAGCGCGGCCGCTACAACGTGCTGCTGCGGCGGGGCTGGAGCCGTTCCCAGGCGGTGGAGGCGCTGACGCCCCTGCTGGGCCTGTTGGCGGACCAGGCCTTGGCAGCCTGGGACAGCCTGGAACCGGCGCGCAACGACGGGCTGGTGCGCAACGTGTTGGAGCTCGGCCTGACCCACACGGCAAACAACGTGGCCGAAGAAAGGCGGGAACCGGATGGACCCCTATAAGACGCTGGGCGTAGACCCAAACGCCTCGGACGAAGAGGTCAAGAAGGCCTATCGAAACCTTGTGAAGAAGTACCACCCGGACCGCTATGCCCAGGCGCCCAAGGAGGTGCAGCAGCAAGCCTCCGAGAAGGCCAAGCAGATCAACGCGGCCTACGAGGCCATCCTCAGCCAGCGCAGCGGCAAGCAGAGCGCGGGCGGCGGCTACGGCGGCGCGGGTTACGGAAGCTACGGGAACTACGGGGGCTACGGCGGCTACGGCGGCTACGGCGGCTATGGAAACTATGGCGGCTATGGCGGCGCGGGCCGGTCCGGCGGCAGCTATGGGGATATCCGCGAGATGCTGCAGCGGGGCTTGGTGTTGCAGGCGGAGCAGGCCTTGCTGCGCATGCAGGTGCGGGACGCCGAATGGCATTACCTGTACGGCATCGTCTGCATGCGCAAGGGCTGGTACGCCAAGGCCCGGGAAAGCTTCGAAATGGCCTGCCGCTTGGATCCTGGCAACGGGGAGTACCGCCAGGCCCTGGAGCAAATCGAGGCGGTGTTTCAGCAGTCCGCCGGGCGGGGAACGGTCTCCTCGGATTGGAGCCAGACCCTGTGCGCCATCTGCCAATGCCTGGCCTGTTCCGGCTGTTGCGGCGGCCGCATCTGCTTCTGTTAGGCGCCCGCCGTCCGGAAGCGCGCCGGAACGCGCCGGCGGAGGGAGCCGGCCTTTGTCTACGCAAACGAGACCGCCCCCCAAACGCCCGCGCCCAGACGGCCCTCGTTCGCCGGGGACGCGGCCAGGGGTCCCCGGCGCAGCCCTCGCCCGTGCCGCCTCCTTGCAATGGAAGGCCCGGCGCAACGGATGTGCGCGACGCTTCGGGGCGCT
>CALWRM010000106.1 GCA_944383925.1 uncultured Clostridia bacterium | reverse complement strand
GCAGTGCAAGTTTGACGCCATCCACGGCGCGCTGAAGGAAAAGCACAGCGTGGATGTGGATGCGTGCGTGGGCTGCGGGCTTTGCGCGGCCAAGTGCCCCAAGAAGTGCATCGAGCTTCGCTAAAGCAAAGCGCAAATAGCAACCAAGAAGGCCCCGAAAAACCGGATGGTTTTTCGGGGCCTTTGCGCCATGTCGCTTGCCTAGAGGTTCTGCAAAAAGTCGCGGATCTGCCGCGCGGTGGGCGGGCAGCCGGGCAGGTTGTGGGCAAAGCCGGCGCAACAGCGGCCGATCCCCAGGCCCTTTGGGCTTTGCTGGCCCCGGAACCCTTGGCCGATGCAGGGCGTTTCGGGCAGGCGGTCCAACAAACCTTCCGCGTCCAGCTTTTCCATGGCATGAATCAGGGCCGCATAGCAGGCGCTGCAGGCCTCCTTGGCGCAGATGCGGCTGGCCAGACGGCGCACAAGCCGGCCCTGGGCCTTTGCGGTTGGCAGGCCTTGGGGACGGTTGAGCTCTTGGATGGTCGCCTTGCCAAGGTCCGCGCAGCCCACGCCCAGCGAGGCAGCCAGGGAGATATAGGGAACCTCGTCGGGCGCGAGCCCCAGCAGCGCGCAGGCATAGCTGTCCAGCAGCACCGGATCGCGGCCCGCCAGCGCGCGGCCCGCCGGAACGGGGTTGCCGCCCTCCTCGAAGTTAAGGTCGCCACAAATGCCGTCCGCCAGGATGAAGTCCTGGCGAAGCTTGGCGTTGAGATGGGCGATGGGCTTGTGCAGGCCCAGGCTGTGGAAGCGGCGCTTTTCGGCGTTGGGTACCAGGCCTTTTAGGTTTTTTAGCGCGCAGGTTAGGTAGGTTTGGCAATGGCCCTTTATCACGGGCAGGTTGATCAGAAAATCCAGGGCCATGGCGCTGTCGCAGATGCGGATGGGCAGCCCATGACAGTCGTATTCCCGGGCGCCGTCGGTCTGGGTGTCCACCAGGGGAACCCCGGTGCGGGCGGATAGCTCCTCGTAGCCGCAGAGGCGGAAGGCCTCCCGCGTGCGGGCGCCCACCCAGGAGCCCTCCAGGATGCACAGCTTGGAGAATCCCCGCTCCTGAAGGTAGTCGATCAGCCCCTCCACCAGGCCGGGGTGGGTGGTGGCCCCGTTTTCCGCAGGGCTGGCCAGCACCAGATTGGGCTTGAGCCCCACGCGGCGCTGCCGATCGCCGATGAGCTGGTCCAGGCCGGCTTCGTCTGCCAGCCGGTAGGCCATCCGCTTTGGATCCTGGCCATAGACCAGGAGAAGCTCGTTCCTTTCCAAGGTCATGTTCCTCCCTTATGCCCCCCGCTCCGGGCCCTCGTCCTGCGGATCGGGGAAGAGCCTTGCAACCTCCAGGGAAGCCCTGTAGGCCTCGTTGCGGCTGTAGCCCTCCATCGCCCCCACGCGGGAGGCGGCCTCGCGCAGGGGGACGCCCGACAGGGCCAGGTCCAGCAGCAGGGCCCTGGCCGAGGGCTTGGGCGGCGGGGGCAGCGGGACCACGCCGCTGAGATCCAGCACCAGGGCGTACTCGCCCCTTTCCGCGTTGGGATTTTGCTCCAGGAGCGCCAACAGCTCCAGGGGTTCTCCCCGCAGCGTGCGCTCAAAGAGCTTGGTCAGGTCGCAGCTCAGGCTCAGACGAACCCCGGGCAGGGCCTGGGCCAGCTCCGCCAACAGGGCCTTGACCCGAAAGGGGCTTTCGTATAACACGGCAATGGCCAAGCCGCAGGCCCGCAGGCGGCGCAGGGCCTCCGTCCGCGCCTTGCGCTCCCGGGGCAGGAAGCCGAAAAAGCCATAATTGGGCGTTTCAAAGCCGCTGATGGAGAGGGCCGCGGCCGCGGCGCAGGGGCCGGAAACCGCCCGCACGGCCAGGCCGCGCTCCCAGGCGGCGTTGACCACGGCAAAGCCCGGGTCGGAGATGCAGGGCGTGCCCGCGTCCGTCACCAGGCAGGCGCTCAGGCCCTGCTCGGCTATTTGCGCCACCAGGGCGCCTGCCTTCTGGCGCTCGTTGTACTGATGGCAGGAGACCAGACGCTTGACCGGGATGTCGAAGGCGGCGAACAGCTTGTGGGTGACGCGGGTATCCTCGCAGAGCACCAGGTCGCAGCTGCCCAAAAGCTCCTTGAGCCGGGGCGAGGCCTCGGAGAGGTTGCCGATGGGCGTGGCCGCCACGTAGAGGGTGGGTTCGGTCTGCTTCATGGCCGGCTAAGCCTCCAGCGCGGAGGGATAGACGTAGGAGAAGTAGGCGCGGCCCGTGGCGGTCTTAAAGTACAGCTCGTACACCCGGCGGCGCTTTTCGTCGCTCATGCCCTCGTCGGCCAGGTTCACCAGCCAGTCGGCCTCAAAGAGCATTTGCAGCAGGGGACCGCCCTGGTAGTGGAAGCTGTGGTGGTGGGCCACCAGCTCGCCCACCTGGGCCACGGCCTCCTCGTCGGGCAGGAAGGGCCTGGCCAGCTCCATGGCGATGGGCGCGCCGAGGCGCTCCTGCACGGGACCGGCGCCGCTGCCCTCCAGGCGAAGCCCCTCGGGGATGCCGACGTCGTGGTAGAGGGAGGCGATCTGAAGGATTTCAAAATCCCGCTCGCTCAGCCCCTCGCCCGCGCCGATGCCGGTGGCGTAGCCATGCACCCGCAGGGCATGGGAGATGTAGGACTCGTTCCGAAAGTACGCGAGCATGGAATCGATGGCCTTATGGTTCATCATGGTCTACTCCTTTTTTTTCGCGCAAGCGCCGGCCGGCGCGGCGGGCGCTTGCTGATTGGGTGCGCTTGTGTTACCATATTTGGGAAGGGCGGGTTTTGGGCCCGCGCAAAGACGACCAACCATATGGAGATCTTGTACAATACATGTGCGAGGAGGAAAACAGCATGCGGTTTCCGCCCATTGTTCCCGGTTTTTCGCAACTGATCCACGGCGGGGATTACAACCCGGACCAGTGGATGGACATGGAGGTCTGGAAGGAGGACATGCGCATCGCCAAGGCCATGGGCATCAACTCCCTTTCCGTTGGCATCTTCTCCTGGACGGCCTTGGAGCCCCGAGAGGGAGAGTACAGCTTCGGCTGGCTGGATACCATCCTGGACATGATGGCGGCCCAGGGCATGAAGGCCATGCTGGCCACCCCCTCCGGCGCCAGGCCCGCTTGGCTGAGCCAGAAATACCCCGAGGTGCTGCGCGTGAGCGAGGACGGTCTGCGCAACCAGCACGGCGGCAGGCACAACCACTGCCTCTCGTCCCCAGTGTACCGCGAAAAGGTGCAAAAAATCAATACGCTCCTGGCCGAAAGATATAAGGACCATCCCGCCCTGGGCGCCTGGCATATCTCCAACGAGTACGGCGGGGAATGCTTCTGCCCCCTGTGCCAGGAGCGCTTCCGCCAGTGGCTGCAAAGGAAGTACGACAGCCTGGACGCCCTCAACCACGCCTGGTGGACCGCCTTCTGGTCCCATACCTACACCGACTGGTCCCAGATCGAGGCCCCTTCCCGCCGCGGCGAGACCTCCGTCCATGGCCAGAAGCTGGACTGGAAGCGCTTCACCACCGAACAATTCATCGACTTTTACCGGGCGGAGACGGAGCCGCTCAAGCGCATCACGCCCAACGTGCCCTGCACCACCAACCTGATGGGCACCTATCCGGGCATCGATTACTTCGCCCTGGCAAAGGCCCTGGACTTCGCCTCCTGGGACAACTACCCCCAGTGGACGGGCTACACCAAGGACGACGTGCCCCTGGCCGCGGAGACGGCCTTCAAGCACGACCTCATGCGCGGCGTGAAGCAGAGGCCCTTCTTCCTGATGGAATCCTGCCCCTCCGCCACCAACTGGAGGCCCTATGCCCGCCTGCACCGGCCCGGCGTGCACATTTTGCAATCCCTGCAGGCGGTGGGCCATGGCGCGGATAGCGTGCAGTACTTCCAGTTCCGCAAGAGCCGCGGCAGCTCGGAGAAGCTGCACGGCGCCGTGGTGGACCATGTGGGCCACGAGCATACCCGCGTCAACGAGGAGATCGCAAGGCTTGGGAGCATGCTCCAGGGCCTGTCCGGCGTGGTGGGCCAGGATACCCCCGCCAAGGCGGCCCTGCTCTACGATTGGCAAAACGCCTGGGCCCTCAACGACGCCCAGGGCCTGAACAACGTGGACAAGAAATACTTCGATACCGTCATGGACCACTACCGCGCCCTGTGGAGCCAAGGCGTTCAGCTGGACATCCTCAGCGAGGACGCAGACCTGGCCGGCTACGATCTGGTGGTGGCGCCCATGCTCTACATGGTGCGCGAGGGCCTTGGCCAGCGGCTGCGCGCCTTTGTGGAGGCGGGGGGAACGCTGATGTCCACCTTCGGCAGCGGCTATGTGGACGAGAACGATCTCTGTTACCTGGGCGGCTTCCCGGGACCGCTGCGCGCGACGCTGGGCATCTGGTGCGAGGAGATCGACGTGCTCTTGCCCGGCGAGAGCAACGAGATCCTCTACCACGGACAAAGGTACCGCCTCTTCGATTACGCCGAGCAGCTCCACCTGGAGGGCGCCGTTTCCCTGGCCGAGTACCGCAAGGACTTTTACGCCGGCAAGCCGGCGCTCACCGTCAACGCCCTTGGCAAGGGCCGGGCCTATTTCCTGGCCGGCAGGCTGGAGGACGGCTTCATGCGCGCCTTCTACCAGGATCTGCTGGCGGAAGCGGGCATCGAGCGCTTCGAGCTGCCCTATGGCTGCTCCCTGGCCCTGCGCGGCGAGGGGGAGGAGGAATATGCCTTCCTGCTGAACTTCGCAGCCGAAGCCTGCAAGGTCAACCTATCCGGCGTGGACGCCCTGAGCGGGGAGCGGTTGGAAGCGGTGGAGCTGGAAGGCCACGGCGTGCGGGTGCTCAAGCGGCTAAAAAGAGGGTAGCCCCTCGAACGGAACCGGTCTGGATGACAAAAGGAGGAGACGCCAATGAAGTTTACCGACGGGTTTTGGGTGGTGAAGCCGGAGATGCGGCCCAACTACCCCATGTGCGCCTTTGACGCCGAACCCTTTGAAAACGGCGTGCGCATCTACTGCCCCTTCCGCGAACAGGAGGGCCGAGGCGCCACCATCGATTGCGGCATGCTCACCGTGGACCTGACCTCGCCCATGGAGGACGTGATCTACGTCAACGTCCACCACTTTCTGGGCGGCCTGGACAACAAGCCCGCCTTTGAGCTCTATCCCCAGGCGGTGGAGCCCTCGCTGGCCATCGGCCAGGACAGCATCGAATACCTCTCCGGCTCGCTGAAGGCGGTGGTCACCAGAAATCCCTATTCCATCGCCTTTTACCAGGACGGCCGGCTGCTGACGGAAAGCTCCTTCCGCAACCTGGCCTATATGCAAAAGCTCGACGGCCCCGCCTACATGGTCGAGCAGCTCAAGTGCTCCGTGGGCGAATACATCTACGGCCTGGGCGAGCGCTTCACCCCCTTCGTCAAGAACGGCCAGGTGGTGGAGATGTGGAACGAGGACGGCGGCACGGCCTCGGAAATCGCCTATAAGAACATCCCCTTCTACCTGTCCAGCCGCGGCTACGGCGTGTTTTGCGACCATCCGGAAAAGGTGTTCTACGAGATCTGCTCCGAGAAGGTGGGCCGGGTGTCCTTCGGCGTGGAGGGAGAGAGGCTTGGCTACTACCTGGTCGGCGGCCCCAAGCCCATGGACGCGCTCAAGCGCTATGTTTGCCTCACCGGCAAGCCCGCCCTGCCGCCCGCGGCGAGCTTTGGGCTGTGGCTGTCCACCTCCTTCACCACGGATTACGACGAAAAGACCGTGCTCAGCTTCATCGACGGCATGGCGGAGAGAAACATCCCCCTGCACGTGTTCCACTTCGACTGTTTTTGGATGCGCGAATACAACTGGTGCGATTTTGAGTGGGACAGCCGCATCTTCCCCGAGCCCGAGGCCATGCTGCGCCGCTACAAGGCCAGGGGCCTGAAGATCTGCGTGTGGATCAACCCCTACATCGCCCAGCGCTCGCCCCTGTTCGAGGAGGGCAAGCGCAATGGGTATTTGGTGAAGAACCCGGACGGTTCCGTTTGGCAGTGGGATCGCTGGCAGGCGGGCATGGGACTGGTGGACTTCACCAACCCCGCGGCCTGCGATTGGTATCGCTCCAAGCTCAAGGCCCTGCTGGACATGGGCGTGGACTACTTTAAGACCGACTTTGGCGAAAGAATCCCCACCAATGTCCGCTATTACAACGGGGCCGATCCCGTGGCCATGCACAACTACTACACCAGCCTGTACAACCGCTGCGTGTTCGAGCTGATTCAGAAGGAGAAGGGCGAGGGGGAGGCCTGCCTGTTCGCCAGATCCGCCACGGCCGGCGGCCAGCGCTTCCCCGTGCACTGGGGCGGCGACTGCTCCGGAACCTACGACTCCATGGCCGAAACCCTGCGCGGCGGCCTGTCGCTGGCGGCCAGCGGCTTTGCCTTCTGGAGCCACGATATGGCCGGCTTCGAGCAGACCGCAAGCCCGGACATCTACAAGCGCTGGGCCCAGTTCGGCCTGCTGTCCACCCATTCCAGGCTGCATGGCTCCAAGAGCTACCGGGTGCCTTGGTATTTCGGCGAGGAAAGCTGCGACGTCGTGCGCTACTTCGTGCGCCTTAAATGCCGGCTGATGCCCTACCTGTTCGGCCAGGCCGTCGAGGCCCACCGGACGGGCGCGCCGGTGCTGCGGCCCATGTTCCTCTCCTTCCCCGAGGACAACAACTGCCTGCCCCTGGACCGGCAGTACATGCTGGGCGGCGACCTGCTGGTGGCCCCCATCTTCAACGAGGAGTCCATGGGCGAGTACTACCTGCCCGACGGCCTTTGGACCCACCTGCTCAGCGGCGAGACCCGGCCGGGCGGCCGCTGGCATAGGGAGAGCTACGACTACTTCTCCCTGCCCCTCTTCGTCAGGCCGGGAAGCCTGTTGGCCTTGGGCAGCAACGAGGAGCGGCCCGATTACGACTATGCCCGCGGCGTGGAGCTGCACCTCTACCAGCTGGCGGACGGCCAGGAGGCCGCCTGCGCCGTGCCCGACCAAGAGGGCGGGATCGCCCTGCGGGCCAAGGTACGGCGCAAGGGCGAGCGCCTGAACGCCCAAACGGACCAGCCCTGCACCCTGGTGGTGCACGAGAACGGCCAGGAGCGCCTGCGGGCGCAGCTGGCTGCGGGCGAGACGGAGCTGGCCCTGTAGGCCGACCATCCCGCCGGCAAGGGGACGCCGCCAGGCGTCCCCTTGCGTTTTTGCGCGCGGCATAGTATCATGGTGGCCGTGAACGAGTAAGCGAAGCGGAGGCGTTTGTTTCATGAAGATCACCGGCGTCAATACCTACCTGATGCGCATACCGCTCATCACGCCCTTCAAGACGGCGCTGCGCACCGTGGACGCCATCGAGGATGTGGTGGTGGAGCTGCTGACCGACGAGGGAGCCGTGGGCTATGGCGAGGCTCCGCCGACAGCCGTCATCACCGGGGATACCCTGCCCTCTATCGCCGGGGCCGTGACGGGCTTCATCGTGCCCAAGCTTCTGGGTCGCCAGGTGTTGGACATTGAGGGCAACTGCCAGGCCGTGCAGGCCAGCATGGTTCACAACACCTCCCCCAAGGCGGCGGTGGAGATGGCGCTGTACGATCTATACGGAAAGGCCCTAGGCGCGCCGCTGTATCGGCTACTGGGTGGGGCCAAGCAAAGCCTTATGACCAACCTGACCATTTCCGTGGATACGCCGGACAAGATGGCCCAGGACGCGGCGGAGGCTGCCAGACGGGGTTTCCGCGTGCTGAAGGTGAAGCTGGGCAGCGATCCTTCCCAGGACATCGCAAGGCTCAAGGCCGTGCAGGCCGCCTGCCCCAAGGACATGGTGCTGCGCGCGGACGCAAACCAGGGTTGGACGCCCCGGGAGGCGTTGCGCATCCTTGGACGCATTCGGGAAGAAGGCATCGAGCTGGAGCTGGTGGAGCAACCGGTCAAGGCTTGGGACGTGGACGGCCTTCGCCGGGTGACGGCGGGGGCGAGCGTGCCCGTGCTGGCGGACGAGAGCGTGTTCACCGAACAGGACGCGGCCCGCATCCTCTCCACGGGCGCGGCGGACATGGTCAACATCAAGCTGATGAAGACCGGCGGCCTTTCCGGCGCCCTGAGAATCTGCGCCATCGCCGAGACCCATCGGGCCAGCTGCATGATGGGCTGCATGCTGGAGGGCAACGTGGCCGTCACCGCCGCGGCCCATTTGGCCATGGCCAAGGACGTGATCCGCAAGATCGACCTGGACGGCCCGGCCTTGTGCAGGGAAAACCCGGTGCTGGGCGGCGCGGCCTTCGACGGCCCCAACATCACCCTGCCGGAAAAGCCCGGCCTTGGCATCGAGGGCGTGGAGGGCTTGGTGCCCTACCGCGTTTGAACAGGAAAAGCCCCCGCTTCGCACGAGCGAAGCGGGGGCTTTTGCGCAGGGAGGCCAGAGGCGCTGCGGCGGGACTTAACGGTCCGGGATCGGGACGATCACCAGGCATTTGTCGGCATATTCCCCCGCGATGACGCCCCCGCAGCCGAGCATGACGCGCAGCGTGGCTTCGTTGGACTTTAGGGGAAAGAGCTTGATCCGCTGGTAGCCAAGGTCCCGGCACTTTTCCAGCAGGCCGGCGAAGAGCAGCATGCCGTACCCCTTGCCCCGCTGGGACGCGGCGACGCCATACCCCAGGTTGCCCACGCGCAGCACATCTTCCAGATAGGGGGAGGAGGCGTGGCGGACCCTGCCGTACCCCACGGGCACGCCGTCCACGAACAGGAAGTAGGTGCTGACCGGAATCCACCCCTCGGGCAGGCCCCGGCCCTGGGCATAGTCCGCCTCCTGCCGGAGCCAAGCCTGGAAGGCGGCCCAATCCAGGCCGTAGGCGGGGTTGCTGAAGCCGTTCTCCCCGTCGGCAATTTCCTGTAACATTCGATAGACGTCCTCGCCCATGTCCGGGGACAGGGGCTTGAGCGTAGCGGTCAAAGAAATTTCCTCCTTCTTCGTTTGGCGTGGGGGATGCGCTCGCCGCCTAGTCCTTCCAAAGGACGTACTCCAGCGCCTCGCGCTGAAAGCCCGCCGCCTGCAAGGCGGGCACGAGCCCAGCCTCGTACTGCCGGCAGCGGAGGTAATCCAGCCCGGGGAAGAGGCGGCCCTCCAGGAAGGCCTCCCGCAGGGCGAGCAGCGCCGTCTGTGCCTGGGATGGGTCCAGCGCCCGCAGCGACTCGCCCTGGCGCTCCGCCAGGGCCACGGGCCTGCCGGCCAGCAGGCAAACCGCCGTGCCGGGCACCAGCAGGAAGGATTGCCCTGGCTGGTGGGGGAGAAAGCGGCCCCAGGCTTGCAGCGGATCGGCGGCGTTGAGCCAAACGGGCTCCGCCACGGGGTTTTCCAGCTGCGCGGTCAGGGTGTCGAAAACCTGCCCGTCCACGAATTGCGCGCCGGACAGGCCCTGCACGAAGTATCCCCGCCGCACGCGGCCGGTGAACTCCCATTGGCGCAGCAGCTCCAGCGCCTCGCGCCAGGGAAGGGGCGCGGCGGTCTCCTTGGAGAGCACGCCATAGCGGCCAAGGGCCTGCGCCAGCTGCTCCTCCAGGGAAAGGGGCTTCACGCCCCAGGCCAGCTCCCAGCGCCCCGCGGTCAGGGCCTTGGCCCTGGCCTTTGCGCGGCGCTTGGGCGGGAGGCGCTCCTCCTCCTGCTCCTGCAACAGGCGGCGGACCGGCGCAAAGCTGTCCGCCCGGACGAGCCCGCGGCGGGTCAAGGCCTGCAAGCCGTCCAGGGGAGACGCGCCGCCCTCCAGGCCGGCGGCCAGGGAGCTGGCGAAGCTGGCGCCCCGGCGGCGCAGCGCCCGGTACAGGGTCAGCTCGTCGCCCTCCAAGCCGGCGGGCTCGGGCGCGTTTTCGTCATCCAGCCGCTGGGCCGGATAAAAGGCCAGCAGGGGCCGCTCGCCCGGTTCCAGGTTCCAGAAGAAGTCGCCGGAGGCCAGCAGGGCGTCCAGCAGCGCGGGGCGATAGCCCTTGCAGCGATGGGGCAGCACGACCTCCTCCCACAGCCTGGGAGGAAGGGCCAGGCCTTGCAGCTGTTCCAGGGCTTGGCGCAGCTGGGCCGCGGGCGAACCCACCAGGCGGGTCTTTTGCGCCAGGTACGCGCATAGGCTTTCCGGAGGCTGGGTGCGCACGCTGCGGCGGCGAAGCTGTAGGGTGCGCCGTTGGGCGGCGGCATACAGATCCTTGTGGTGGTAGAGGCCGTCCTGTAGGATGGCGTCGCCACGGGCGGCAAGGGCGTCCAGGGCCGACTGCAGGTCCGCCTCCGGCAAGAAGTAGCGATCTTGCAGGCTTTGGGCGTCCTGCCCGCCCCGGTAGCGCAGGCAGCGGCGCAGGATGCGGGCCAGGGCGGCGGCGTCGCCCCCTTCCAGGGCGTCCGCATACAGCCCGGCCTCCTCGGCCGCAATCCAAAGCCCCGGTTCCACGTACAGGGCGCGGCCTGCCTGGGCCAGCTCCGCGAAGAGGGTTTGGCTGTCCGGCAGCTCCTCGGCCAGCAGGTCGCCCTCCGTCATCAGGCGGACATGGAGCGCCTGCGCCGTTTCCGGGGCGCGCGCGCCGGCCGCCTGCGGTTCCAGGGCCTCCCGATCTGGCCGGATGCCCTCCAGGGCGGACAGCGCCGCCTGCGTGGCCCGCCTGGCGGAAGCGGGCGTTGGAAAATAGTCGTACATCAGGTCGGCCTCCGCCTGCCTGCGCAGCGGAAGGGAGAGGGGGGAGGGGGCGTCCAGGTGGAGCTCCACCTGGCGGATGGAGCCATCCCGCAGGCCGCGCAGCACGTGATCCAGGCCTGCCAGGTCCAGATGGTCCTCCAGGCACTCCCGCAGGCTTTCCTGCATCAGGGGATGGTCCGGGTGCGCGGCCGCCAGGGAGAGGAACTCCGCCCCCCGCAAGCGCTGCACCCAGAGGGGTTGCCTGCCACCAGGCCGGACGCCCAGCATCAGGGCCCTGGCCGCGTTGTAGCGGAAGACCATGGAAAACAGGGGGGATTGGGGCAGCAACGCCCGCAGCAGGCCCGGCGCGCTTGCGGGGTCCAGGCCGTTGAGCAGGCCGTCCGGCAGATCCCGCTCGCCCAGCAGCATCAGCAGCAGCCCGTCGTCCTCGCCATAGGAGCGGACTTCCAACCCCGTGCGCTGGGAAGCCAGGTGGCGGAGCAGCATCTCCAGGCCTCGGTTGACCCGGCCCCCGAAGACGGAATGCACCATGAGCTGGTGCTCCCCCGCCTCGTCCGCGAAGTGCTCCAGCACGATCGTCCGATCGTCCGGCAGGCAACCGCACAGCTCCATCTGCCGGCGCAGCACGCGCGCGGCGTTCTTGGCGGCGTCGGCGTCCATGCGCAGGCCCAGCAAGGCCCGCTCCAGATCCGGCGCGCCGGCCAGGGCGCGGATGCGCTGCCCAAAGCGCAGGGAGGTTTCAAAGCTGCGCCCCTGGCTGTCGCCCTTCCAGAAGGGGATCTGGGCCCCTGGGGCGGCGCAGGGCTCCACGATCACCCGATCCTGCCGCACCTCGCAAAGCCGCCAGGCGGAGGCGCCCAGCAGAAAGCGGTCGCCCAGGCGGGCCTCGAACACGAACTCCTCGTCCAGCTCGCCCAGCCTCGTGCCGTTGGCCAAGGTTACGGCATACCAGCCGCGGTCGGGGATGGTGCCGCCGGAGGAGACGGCCAGCAGCCGCGTGTAGCCGTCGCCCCAAACGCGGTCGTGGATGCGGTCGTAGTTCAGCCGCGGGCGGACGGGCTTGTCCTGGGCGTGTTCGAAGTCGCCGGCCAGCATGCGCAACACCCCGCACAGCTCCTCCCGGGTGACGTCCCGAAAGTTGTAGACGCTGTGGCACAGCTCCAGGGCTTCCTGCACGGTGAAGGCGTTGTCCACGGCCAGGGAACAGAGCTGTTGGCTGAGCACGTCCAGGCAGCGCAGGGGCGGACGGGCGTCTTCCAGCAGGCCCTCCATGGCCAGCTCCGCCGTCAGGCCGCAGGGAAGGATCTCGCCGGCGGTCTTGGGATAGAGCAGCATGACGCTCTCGCGGCCGGGCGCATGGCCGGCCCGGCCCAGGCGTTGCAGGGCGCCGGACACGCTGCGCGGGCAGCCCACCTGCACCACCAGGTCCACATCGCCCACGTCGATGCCCAGCTCCATGGAGGAGGTGGCGCACAGGACGCGCAGCTTGCCCTCCCGCAGCTGCCGCTCCGCCTCCAGGCGCTGCTCCTTGGAAACGCAGCCGTGATGGGTGCGGGCAAAGCCCTCGCCGGCGATGGCGTTGATCTCGTTGGCCAGCTTTTCCGCCTGGGCGCGGCCCTCGAGAAAGACCAGCACCGTCCGGCAGGAGGCGCAGCGCTCCACCACCTGGCCCGCAATCTCCGGCCAGATGCTCCTGCTTGGCAGCACGCGAAGGTCCTCCACGGCGCTTGTCACCTGGATGGCGGCCTTTTTCTCCTGTTTGGGCGCCACCACCGCGGCCTTCTCCGGCCAGGCGAGGGCTTCCGCCGCCAAGGAGAGCGGCGTGATGGTGGCCGACAGCCCCACCCGCTGCACCCGGCGCCCGCAAAGGGCGTCCAGCCGCGCCAGGGAAAAGAAAAGATGCGCGCCCCGCTTGGTGCTCAACAGGGCGTGCAGCTCGTCGATGATGACGGAACGGACCGTGGAGAGCAGGCGGCGGCCGCCCCTGGAGCTGAGCAGCAGGAACAGCGATTCCGGCGTGGTGATCAGCAGATGGGGCGGATGGCGCAGCATGCGCTGCCTCTCGGCGGCGGGCGTGTCGCCCGTGCGCACGGCCACGCGCAGCTCCGGCCCGCCGACGCCCTCCAGGGGGCGCTTGAGGTTTTCGCGGATGTCGTTGCCCAGGGCCTTGAGGGGAGAGATGTACAGCAGTTGCAGCGCATCGGCCAGTTCCCCGCGCGCGGCCTGGGTCTTGAGCTGGTCGATGAACACCAGGAAGGCGGCCAGGGTTTTGCCCGTGCCGGTGGGCGCGCTGATCAGGGTGTGTTCGCCGGCGCGGATATGGGGCCAGCCTTGGGCCTGGGCCAACGTCGGTTCGCCCAGGGCCTGCTCGAACCAGGCAGCCGTGGCTTGGTGAAAGGGGCGCAGAGCCTCGTGCATGGGAGCTTCCTCCTGGGGTTTGATAGATGCCTTGATTGTAACCGGGCTCCCTCCGCCTGTCAACCGGGGCTTGCTATGCCTGGTGGGCGACGGCCTCCGCAGGCGCGATGGCCGCCTTGGGTTGGGGCAGGGAGCCGGACAGGCGCAGGGACAGCTTGGCGCTTAAGGGGCCCAGCAGCTCATACAGCACGGCGGAGGAGAGAATGATGGCCGAAAGCATGGCGCCGGATTCGCCGGGCAGCATCCTCTGCCCCAGCACCGCAAGGCCGATGGAAACCCCCGCCTGGGGAACGAGCCCAAGTCCCAGGCAGCGCCGCACGGGCGCCGGCTCCTTGCACAGGGCCGCGCCCAAGGCCGCCCCGGCCATCTTGCCGAGGATGCGCACGAGGAAGTAGGCGATGCCCACAAGGCCGGCGCTGGGCAGCAACTCTAGGTCAAGTCCCATGCCGGAAAGCAGGAAGAACAGGGCGAGGATGGGGGGCGTGAAGCCGTTGAGCTGCTTGTACAGGGACTTTTTGCCTCCAAAGGCGGAGTAGGAGGCGCCCATGCCCATGCAGGCCAGCAGGGGAGAGATTTCCAGCGCGCCGCAAAGCCCGCAGAGTAGCAGCAGGCAGGCCAGCAGGGCCAGCAGCTGCTGTTCCTTGGCGCCGCGAACGCTGCAAAGCTTGGCAAGCCCCAGCCCCAGCAGCAGGCCGCCCACCAAGACCAGCAGGTTATAAAGGAGGGGCAGCAACAGCTCGCTGGGCTGCAGGGAGCCTTGACCCGCCTGCACCAGGGCCGCGCAGGCGCTGAAGGCCAGCAGGGCAACCGCGTCGTCCATGGCCACTACCTGCACCAGCAGGTCCACAAAGCGGCCCTTGGCCTTGTACTGGCGAATGGTCATCAGCGTGGAGGCGGGAGCCGTGGCGCAGCCGATGGCGCCCAACAGCAGGGAAAAATACAGCGGCAGGTGGAAGACGAAGAGCATGCACAGGCTGACTGCCGCCGCGGCCAGCAGGGCCTCCAGCAGCGTGATCCAAATCACGCTGCGGCCCGTCTCCTTTAGGCTGGAGGGGCGAAGGTAACGGCCGGCCCCGAAGGCGATGCAGGCCAGGGCCAGATCCGTGATAAAGTCCATATGCAGCGTCAAGGCCTGGGGAACCAGGTTCAACGCGCAGGGGCCGACGGCGACGCCGGCCAGGATGTAGGCCGTGGCCGCGGGCAGGTGCAGCCTGGAGGCCAGACGCATGCAGACGTAGGCCACCAGCAGCAAAAGCCCTAGGCTCAGCAGCACCAAGGCGGGCTCCGTGAGGGAAAGGGTGCTTACAAACATGGCGAAAACCTCCTGAAACGCAGCGGGCTGCAAGCAGGTATCTTGCGCCGCCGCACATAAATTCCCTTGTTTTTCTTGATTTTATGTTGCAAATTCGATAAAAGCAAATTATAATAATTTCACATCATATTAATTACACGAATAAGGCGCTGAATGCGCCTGGAAAGGAACGCCATGCTGGACAACAAATTGCGCACCCTGCTCACCCTTTTGAGCGTGGGCAGCTATACCAAGACGGCCGACGCCCTGCACCTGACCCAGCCCGCCGTCAGCCACCAGATCAAGCAGCTGGAGCAGGAATATGGAATTCAGATCTTCCGAAAGGGTAAAAAAGGCCTGAATCCAACCCCGGAAGGGGAGATCCTCATCAAGTATGCCAGGCGCGTGCAGGCCTTGGACCAGGGCGTTCGCCAGGAACTGGAGGATTCCAGACGCCATTTGCGGCGGTTGAGCGTGGGCATCACCACCACCTTAGGGGAATACCTGGTTTCGCAGATTTTTGTGGATTACTGCAACGAACATCCCGAGGTATCCATAAACATTTATTCGGATAGCCTAAATCATTTGCATACCATGCTGTCTCTCTACCAACTGGACCTGATTATCGTGGAGGGCGCCATCCAGAGCGAGTCCTATGTGAACGTGCTGCTGGACACGGACTTTCTGTGCCTGGCCGTGTCGCCGCAGCATCCCTTTGCCACCAGAACCGCCGTCACCCTGCAGGAGCTTAAGCGGGAGCGCTTCATCCTGCGCACCCAGAGCGCCGGCACCAGAACCCTGTTCGAGGAGGCGCTGCTGCGCCAGGGGGAGAACATTCGCGACTTCAACATCGTCATCGAGACCGACAACATCACCACCATCAAGGAGCTGGTCAGCGCGGGCCTTGGCGTCACCGTTATGGCCCACAGCGCCTGCCGCCAGGAGGAGCGGGCGGGCAAGCTCAGCCTGGTGCCCGTGGAAAACATGAACATGCCCAGGGAGATCAACATCGTCCACCGCAAGGATTTTGAACATGCGGAGATCCTGCGCGACATCCTGGCCATCTATGCCAGGCGATAAAACCACAAGTTTTGGGGCGGTTTTTGTAAAAAATGCACTAATCCGGGCCTCGCGCCGCGCAGGAGCCGGTTCTTTGTGTTATACTGGATGCTGTGACAGACTCCCCACGGAGGGAACAGATAAGGGAAAACACGGAGGGAAACGACATGCAACAAGGTCTAATGGCGGAGATGTTTAAGCCGAGGCCGGTGGGCCCGCTGGGGCTTGTGGCCATGGAAGGCTGCGAAACCCTGGGCAACAAGGTGAACGATTACCTGGTGAAGTGGGAATACGAGCCCGAAAATGCGGATCAGGTGTTGCTTACCTACCCCGGCAACGAGCGAAACAGCTTCCTGGTCAACGTGGATTGCCCCAGGTTTAGCTCCGGCGAGGGCAAGGGCGTGATCCGCGAATCGGTGCGCGGCTATGACCTATATGTGCTCTGCGACGTGACCAATTATTCCAAGACCTACTCGATGTACGGCATGCAGGTGCCCATGTCCCCCGACAATTACTTCCAGGACATCAAGCGTATCCTGGCGGTGGCCGGCAACAACGCCAAGCGGCTCAACGTCATCATGCCCTATCTGTACGAAGGCCGCCAGCACCGCCGCTCCACCCGCGAGTCCCTGGACTGCGCTCTGATGTTACAGGAGCTGGTCCATATGGGCGTTGCGAACATCATCACCTTCGACGCCCACGACCCCCGCGTGCAAAACGCCATCCCCACCGCCAGCTTTGAAAATGTGCAGCCCTGTTACCAGATGCTCAAGGCCCTGCTGCGCAAGCTGCCGGACCTCAAGATCGATCCGCAGAACATGATGTGCATCAGCCCCGACGAGGGCGCCGCCAACCGCAACATCTACTACGCCACGGTGCTGGGCCTGAACATGGGCATGTTCTACAAGCGCCGCGACTACACCGTCATCGTCAACGGCAGAAACCCCATCGTCGCCCACGAATACATGGGCGAATCGGTGGAGGGCAAGGACGTGCTCATCGCCGACGACATCCTGGCCACCGGCGATTCCATGCTGGACCTGGCCCATGAGCTGAAGCGCCGCAAGTGCCGCCGCATCTTCATGGCCACCACCTTCGCCCTGTTCACCAACGGCATCGAGGTGTTCCGCAAGGCCCATGAGGAGGGCCTGTTCGACTATGTGCTGGCCACCAACCTCACCTACCTGCGGCCGGAGCTCAAGAGCGAGCCCTGGTTCATCGAGGTGGATATGAGCAAGTACATCGCCCTGATCGTGGCCACCCTGAACCACGACCGTTCCATCTCGCCCCTGCTCAACCCCCTGCAGCGCATTCAAAAGCTGTTGGCCAAGCACAGGGCGGCTCAACTAGCGCAAAAGTAAAAGGAATCAAAAGGGGCGCCCCGGCGGGAGCGCCCCTTCTTGCCGCTCCGGCCGGACGCGCTTCGTTGCGGGCGGCTGGGGCTTTTGGCCGAGGGAGAGTGAGAAACATGCGCTTTGAAACCCTGCATCCTGCGGACCAGCTGGTGGAGATGATGAACCGCATCTATTACGGCGGCATGACCACCGTGTCCGGCGGCAACCTCTCCGTGCGAGACGGCGAGGGAAACATCTGGATCACGCCAACCAGCGTGGATAAGGGCGGCCTCACCCGGGGAGACATCTGCTGCGTGCACCCGGATGGGAGTGTGGAGGGTCCCTATGCCCCATCGGTGGAGCTGCCCTTCCACAGCCACATCTATCGCATCCGTCCGGACATCGGCGCCATCGTCCATGCCCATCCGCCGGCCCTGGTGGGCTTTTCCCTGGCCAGGCTGGTGCCGGACGTGGAGCTGTTGCCCGGCTTGAAGGGTCTGTGCGGCGGCGCCTCCATGGCGGCCTACGACGTGCCCGGCTCCAAGCAGCTGGGCGAAAACATCGCCAAGGAGTTTGCCAAGGGGTATGACACCATCCTGATGGAAAACCATGGCCTGGTCATCGGCAAAGAGGATCTGCAACAGGCCTTCCGAACCTTCGAGGCCATGGAGTTCCTGGCCAGGACCCAGATCGGCGCAAGCCGCCTGGGCAAGCTGATCAAACCGTCTTGCGGCACGGAACAGACGCTGCGGCCCCCCTTCCTAGAGACGGTGAACAGGGGCCCGGCCGGCGTGAGGGAGAGGGCCTTGCGCCGGGATCTTTGCGCCCTGCTCCGGCGCGCCTATGGCCAGAAGCTGGTCAGCGCGGACTTTGGGGAGTTTTCCGCCCGGGTGGACGGCAACAGCTTCCTGATCACGCCCTTTGGCGCGGACAGGAAGCTGCTGGAAATGGAGGATCTGGTGCTCGTGCGGGATGGAAAGTGCGAAAGCGGCAAGACGCCCGACTGCCATGTGCGCTTCCACCAAGCGCTCTATGAGGCCAATGCCGACGCCCAGGCCCTATTCCTGGCCAGGCCTTCCAGCGCGATGGCCTTTGCGGTGTCCGACGCGGCCTTCGACGCCCGCACGATCCCCGAGAGCTATATCATGCTGCGCTTCCCGCTGCGCCTGCCCTATGGCAGCCTGCGTGCGGAGCCCGAGCGGACGGCCAGGCGCTTGAGCCTCAAGACGCCCGTTGCCCTGGTGGAGAACGATTGCCTCTGCGCCATGGGCACCACCCCCCTCAACGCCTTTGACCGCATCGAGGTGGCGGAGTTTAGCGCCGCTTCCCTGCTCAACTGCGCGGCCGTTGGGGAGGCGGTCAAGATTAGCGACGAAGAGGTGCGCCAGATCGAGAAGGACTTCCATCTGCCCGTGTAGGCGGATGCCAGACAAGGCGCACAAAAGGCCCCCGGCGAGATAACGCCGGGGACCTTTTCCTGTTGAGAAAGACGGCCCAAGGGCCACATCGGGCGCGGAACGGCGGGAGAAAGGGGCGTGGAAGAGCCCGCAAGGAGGAAAATGGGCCGTTGGTCTACAGCTGCTTTTCCAGGATATGGGAGCGGGGGCGGTAACCGCCGCGGGCGTAGAAGGCCTGGGCCGCTTGGTTGAACTCCCAAACCTGTAGCGCCAGGCTGGCGAAGCCCCGGCGCCGGGCTTCAAGCTCTAGGAAGTCCATCAGCGCCCGGCCCAGGCCACGCCCGCGATGGGCGGCGTCCACGACCAGGCTTTCCACGAACAGCTCCTCCTGACGGAAGGCCTTGTTGCCCTGGCGCCGGGCGATCAAAAAGCCCCGCGCCACGCCCGCCTCCTCCGCCACCAGGAGCAGAAAATCCGGGTTTTGCAGCATGCCCTCGAAACCCGGCCGGGATAGGGCCGGGGAGAGGGGGCGGAAAAAAGGTCCGGCCTGCCATCCAGATGCAGGCGCATGGCCTGCTCGCTCAGACCGGCGCAGAAGGGATAGTCCTGGACGAACGCCAAGCGAACGCGGGTCATGTACGCACCCTCTTTCCGTGCAGGCCTATAGCAGCGCCGCCGCATAGGCGTCGGCGTCGAAGGGTTGCAGGTCGTCCAGGCGCTCCCCAACGCCCACAAAATAGACAGGCAGCCCCAGCTCCTCGCGAACGCTGAGCACCACGCCACCCTTGGCGGTGCCATCCAGTTTGGTGAGGATGAGCCCGTCCAGCTCCGTGGCTTCCTGGAACACCCGCGCCTGGTTGACGCCGTTTTGACCCGTGGTGCCATCCAGCACCAGCAGGGCGTAGAGCGAAAAATCGCCCTTTTCCCGCTCTATCACCCGGCGCATCTTCTTGAGCTCCTCCATCAGCCGGGACTTGTTGTGCAGGCGGCCCGCCGTGTCCACCAGCACCAGATCCGCATGCCGGGCCTGGGCCGCGCTCATGGCGTCGAACACCACGGCGGCGGGGTCCGCGCCCTCCTTGTGGGCGATGATGGGCACCTCCGCCCGCTGGGCCCAGATGGTCAGCTGCTCGGCGGCGGCGGCCCGGAAGGTGTCCGCGGCGGCCAACAGCACCCGCCGTCCCTGGGACTTATACAGGCAGGCGAGCTTGCCGATCTGGGTGGTCTTGCCCACCCCGTTGACCCCGACCACCAAGACGACGGCCGGCGTGGCCGGGTCGAAGGGCTCGCAGCGCATCCTCTCGGCCAGAACCTCGCGCAGCAGGTCCTTGACCTTGGCCGGATCGCCCAGGCGGCGCTCCACGGCCTTTTGCTTCAGCTCCTCGATGATGGAGGCGGTGGTCTTCACGCCGATGTCCGCGCCGATGAGCACGGCCTCCAGGTCGTCGTAGAACTCGTCGTCCAGCTCCTTATAGTAGCCGGTCAGCTGGTCGATGGCTCGGGTTAGGGAATCCCTCGTCTTCTGCATGCCTTCCTTCAGCCTGGAAAACAGGCCCTTTTTCTTTTCCTCGCTCATAAAGCTTCTATGCCTCCTCCATATCCTTGGTGATGTCGTCCAGCTGCACGCTCACCATGCGGGATACGCCCTTTTCCTCCATGGCGACGCCATAGAGGCGGTCGCAGCGCTCCATGGTGCCCTTGCGGTGGGTGATGACGATGAACTGGGTGTGTTTGGAATAGTTGCGCAGATAGTCGGCGAAGCCGTCCACATTGCTCTCGTCCAGGGCGGCCTCAATTTCATCGAGGATGCAGAAGGGCGAGGGCCGGATGGCCAGCATGGAAAACAACAGGGCGATGGCCGTGAGCGCCCGCTCCCCGCCCGAGAGCAGGGAGAGAAGCTGTAGCTTCTTGCCCGGCGGCTGGGCCACGATGTCGATGCCGCAGGATAGGCAATCGCGCTCGTCCTGCAGCTTGAGCAGCGCCGTGCCCCCGCCAAAGAGCGTGGAAAAAACGCCGCTAAAATGCTGGTTGATGAGGGAAAAGCTCTCCAAGAAGCGCGCTTCCATCTGGCTTGTCAGGTCTTTGATGATGGAGGACAGGTCCCGTTGCGCCTTTTCCAGGTCGTTCTTCTGGGAGGAGAGCTGATCGAAGCGCTCCTTGCTCTCCTCATATTCCTGCATGGCCGACAGATTGACCGTGCCGAGCTGGCGGATGGCGGCGCGGATGTCCGCGATGCGCGCGTTGGCGGTCTTCTCCTGAAACGCCTCGGTCTTCAGCTCCAGGGCGGAATCGTAGGTGAGCTCATGCCGCTCCCAGAGCCGGTCGGCGATCTGCCTGCGCTCGTCGCCGGCCCGCTGCTGCCGGGTTTCCAGGCTGTGCAGCAGGTCCCGCTGGGTTTCCAGGGCGGCGCCCACGTCCTCCAGGGCCTGGGCATGGGCGCGCAGGGCCTGTTGGGCCTCCTGGCGCTGGCCGCTGGCCTGGCGCAGGCGGTCGCTCTCCTGGGAGAGGGCGCTTGTGGCGGCGAGCTGGGCCTGCTTCGAGGCGGCCAGCGCGCGTTCGTCCTCCTGGCGGCGCTGCGTCAGGGCCTGGCGGGCCCGGTCGCGCACGGCCTTGGCCCGGCGAAGCTGTTCGCCGTCGTCCAGCAGGCGCGCGTCCTCGCGGCGCAGGGCCTCCTGCTTGGCGGTGGAAGCGGCGATGGCCGCGGCCACCTCCGAGACGGCCTGGCGGGTTTGCTCCAGGGCCTCGCGCTTTTGCCGAAGGCGCTCGTTGAGGGCGACGATGTCCGCCTGGGTGGTGCTGGAGGCAGCCTCCGCCCGCCCGGTCTGCTCGTTGAGGCCCCGGGCCTCTTCCTCGATCTGCGCCAGGCTGTCGCGGAGGCGCTCCTGCTCCTGGAGCAGGGAGGAAAGGGCGCTTTCCGCCGCCTGTTGGGCTTCGCTGGCCGCCTGTAGCCCGGCCTCGGCGCGCAGCAGGGCCAGCTCCTGCTCGTGCGCCTGGGCGGCGAGAGCCTGCTGCCGTGCCTGGTTCTGGCTGGCCTGCTGCCGCAGGGCCTGCAAGGCTTCCCGCCCCTGGGCCTGCCGCTCCTCCAAGCGGGCGACGGCCTGGCGGTATTCGGCAATCTCCCGGCTGCGGGAGAGCAGGGAGGTGGTCCGGGCTTGGAGGCTTCCGCCCGTCATGGATCCGCCGGAATGCATCACGTCGCCTTCCAGCGTCACCAGGCGAAAGGCATGGCCGCCGCGGCGCATGATGGCGATGCCGCAGGTCAGATCCCGGGCCAGCACGGTGCGGCCGAGCAGGTTTTCGAACACGGGCCGGAATTCCTCCGGATAGGAGACCAGTTCGCTGGCCACGCCCAAGCAGCCGGGCAGGGAAAGGGCCTCGCGCTCCTTGGCGCTCAGGGTGCGGCCGCGCACGGCGCTCAAGGGCAGGAAGGTGGCCCGGCCCAGGCGCTCGCGGCGCAGGGCCTCGATCATGCGCTTGGCGTCCTCCTCGCGGCGGCAGACGATGTTCTGCGTGGCGGCGCCCAGGGCCATCTCCACAGCCCGCTCCAGCTCCTTGGGCACGGTGAGCAGGGAGGCCACGACGCCGCAAAGCCCGGGATCGCCGGCAAAGCGGCGCAACAGCTCGCGCACGCTGTTCTGGTAGCCGTCGTAATCCCGGCGCATCTGCTCGAGCATCTTCAGCCGGGAGGCGGCTTCGCGCAGCGCGCCCTCCAGCCGCTGGCCCGCCGCCGCCTCCTTTTCCAAGGAGGCGGCCAGCTGCGCGCCCTCGTGGGCGGCCAGCAGGCCCTGCTCCTTGCAGGCGGCCAGCTGCCGCTGGGCCTCCTCCCGCTCGGCCTGGGCGCGTTCCCTGTCCGTCTCGGCGGCTGTCAGGCCTTGCCGGGTCTTTTGCAGGCTTTCCTCCAGGCGGCCGCCCTGGGTCAATAGGGATTCCCGGGTGGCGGTCAGACGGGCCAGCACGGCCTTGACGTCCGTGAGCTGGTTGAAGGAGGCGATCATCTCGCCCTTAGCGGCCTCCGCCTGGTTTTCCAGGGAAAACAGGGCCTGCTCCTCTTCCGCTGCGCGGGCTTCCAAGGCCTCGCGCTGGGCCTGCAGGCCGGCAAGCTCGTCGCGGAGGGCCTGCAGGGCCGCATCCTTTTCGGCGCGCAGCCGCTCCAGGCTGCCCGCCTGGTCGCGGGCGCCGGCCTCCTCCCGGTTCAGCCGCTCCAGATCGGAGGCTGCGGAAGCAAGGCGTTGCTCCAACAGGTCGCCCTCGCCCTTGTGCATCTGGCTCTGGCGGGTCAGCTCCAGCACCGATTCGTTGAGCTGGGCGATGTGCCGGTCCAGACGGTTGACCTCTTCCTCGGCCTGGGCGCTTTGGGCCTGCTCCTGGGCGCGCCGGGACAACAGGTCCTGGGTTTGGGCCCGGCAGTCCTCGGCCTGGGAATCCAGCTCCTGCAGGGAGGCGCTCAGGGCGTCGTAGCGGCGAAGGAAGGCGTTGGCCTCCAAAACCCTGGCCTCGGCCATGAGGCGGGTATAGCTGCGGGCCGCCTGGGCCTGGGTTTCCAGGGAGGGCAGCTTGGCGCCGATCTCCTGAAGGATGTCCTGCACCCGTTCCAGGTTCTGCGTGGTGTTTTCCATGCGGCGCTCAGCTTCCTGGCGGCGGGCCTTGAACTTGCCGATGCCGGCCGCCTCCTCGAAGACGGTTCGCCGGTCCTCGCTCTTGACGGAGAGGATGTCGTCGATGTGGCCTTGACCGATGAGGGAGTAACCGTCCTTGCCGATGCCCGTTCCCCGGAACAGGTCGACGATATCCTTGAGCCGGCAGGCGGCCTTGTTGAGCAGGTACTCGCTCTCGCCGCTGCGATAGACCCGCCGGGTGACCTGCACCTCGGCAAAGTCCACGGGCAGGGCCTTGTCCTCGTTGTCGAAGACCAGCGTGACCTCGCAGAAGTTGAGGGGCTTGCGGGTCTGGGTGCCGCCGAAGATGACGTCC
Source organism: uncultured Clostridia bacterium (assembly GCA_944383925.1). Taxonomy (GTDB): domain Bacteria; phylum Bacillota; class Clostridia; order Christensenellales; family UBA1750; genus CALWRM01. The sequence goes on along the minus strand of CALWRM010000106.1, from coordinate 2,852 downwards.
TCCATGCGCGCGCCGCGCAGGGTCTTTGCGCTTTGCTCGCCCAGCACCCAGCGGACGGCGTCGGAGATGTTGCTCTTGCCGCTGCCGTTGGGACCCACCACGCCCGTGATGCCGCCGACAAACTCCATGCGCGTGCGCTCGGCGAAGGATTTAAAGCCGTAGATCTCCAGTCTCTTTAGTCGCAACTCACTGTTCCTCTGCTTCGCTTAGTTTGGATAGGGCGTCCTTGGCGGCGGCCTGCTCGGCGGCCTTTTTGCTGCGATCCTGTCCCTGCCCGACGGCTTGGCCCAACAGGCTGACCCTGGCGGTGAAGAGGCGCTGGTGGGGAGGGCCTTCCTCGCCGATGATCTCGTAGCTCGGGGCCGGACCTCCGTTTTTCTGGGTGCGCTCCTGCAGTTCGGTCTTGTAATCCCGGGCCCGGCTGGGCGGGGGTTGGGAGAGAATGTGGGCGCTGACGATTCGCTGGGCCTCCCCGAGACCGCCGTCCAGATAGACCGCGCCCAGCACGGCCTCCACCGCGTCCGCCAGGATGGAGGGCTTGTCCCTGCCGCCGCTGCTCTCCTCGCCCGGCCCCAGGCGTAGCAGGCCGCCCAACTGCCAGGCCAAGGCCACCCGGTGCAGGGAGCTTTCCTGCACCAAGGCCGCGCGCAGCCGGCTGAGCTCGCCCTCGTGCATCTGGGGATGGCGAAGGTAGAGGCAGTGGCTGGCGCAGAGCTGCAACACCGCGTCGCCCAGGAATTCCAGGCGCTGGTTGCTCTCCCCGCCCGGTTGCGCGCTGGACGGATGGGTCAAGGCCAAGCGCAGCAGCCCTTCGTCCGAAAAACGGTAGCCGATGCGCTCCATGAGGCAAAGCATAGAAGAACCCTCCTTGCGGGATCAAGCGCGGCGGCCGTAAGGGATGTTGGGGCCCGCCGCAAAAGGGAAAGGAAAAAACGCCCAACATGGGAAGGCCGCAAAAGGCCCTCTCTCCCTTTGCGGCGCTCCCCAGCCAACGGGGGTGTTTAGGCGTTATTTTCCTGCTTGTCGATGAAGTCCAGGATGTTCTGCACGGTTTGCAGCTGGGCCAGATCCTCATCGGGAATCTCGATGCCGTATTCCTGCTCCAAATCCATGACCAGGGCGACCACGTCCAGGGAGTCGGCCTTGAGGTCGTTGATCAAATGGCTTTCGGGTTGGATTTTTTCCTTGTCGATGCCCAGCTGCTCGGCGATGATGGCGCGTACCTTCTCAAACATGGCGATTCCTCCTAAATAGTTCGTATGAATTGAATGTGGGTGGTTTGCATGAACGGGGCAAACGGAAGGGAGGGGCCGGAAACTAGGCCTTGGCGGGGGTTTGGGCGAGGGCGGCCTTGATGCTGTCCACGATGCCGGCGTCCACGCAGTCGGCGGCCTGGAGTATGGCCCTGGCAAAGGCATGGGCGGAAGAGGAGCCGTGGGCCTTGATCATGACGCCATCGATCCCCAGCAATACCGCGCCGCCGTATTCCTGATAATCCAGCTTGTGCTTCATCTCCCGCAGCTTGGGCTTGAGCAGGAGAGCGCCGAGCTTGGTTAGGAAGGAAGAGGTCATGGCGGACTTAAGCTGCGCAAACAGGAAACCCACCGCTCCTTCCGTGGATTTGAGCAGCACGTTGCCGGCAAAGCCGTCGGCCACGAGCACCTGCACCTGGCCGGAAAGGGCGTCGCGCGCCTCCACGTTGCCGGAAAAGTCGATGCCCGGCTGCTCCCGCAGCAAGGGTGAGGCGGCCTTCACCAGTTCGTTGCCCTTTTCCTCCTCGGCTCCCACGTTGAGCAGGCCCACCTTGGGGTTGCTTACGCGCAACACGCCGCGCATGTAGGCGCTGCCCATCACCGCGAACTGGCGCAGATAATCGGGCTTGCAGTCCATGTTGGCGCCGCAATCCAGCAGAAGGCAGGGCGTGCCGGCCATGGTGGGCAGGGCCGGGGCCAAGGCGGGACGGTCGATGCCCTTGATGCGGCCCACCTTGAAGATGCCGCCGGCCAGCCAGGCGCCGGTGGAGCCGGCGGACACGGCCGCCTGGGCTTCGCCGTTCTTCAGCTGCATCATGGCGACCACCATGGAGGAGGCCGTCTTGCGGCGGATGGCCATGGTGGGGCTTTCGTGGTTGGAAATGCTGTCCGGCGCCTCCACGATCGACAACCGGTCCGTGTCGTAGGTTTGCTCCTGGAGCAGGGTGGTCAGGGATTCCGTCGGACCGCAAAGGCGAATGGCCAGATCCTTGCGGGTGGTCAAGGCCTCCAAACAGCCGTTCACAACGGCGGAAGGGGCGTTATCGCCGCCCATGGCGTCTACAGCGATGATGCGCATCTCTTCAACAATCTCCGTTCCCGGCCGCCGGCGCCGCGCAAAGCGGCGCGGCGGTCTATGTCCCATCTATATTAGCAAAAAGCGTTCTCTCTGGCAAGGGCTTTGCGAATGGAAGAAGCTTGGAAGCAGGAAGAAAGGGAAAACGAGGACACCCGCCGCGGCGAAGCGGCGGGCGAAAGTACTAGGGAGCTACGACAGACTCGCAACAGCGGTAGTCGGTATCGATGGAGGTGGCCAGAAAACGCGCGCGAAAACGGCGGCGGTTGCACAGGGCGTCCGTCGCGCCGCCGGAAACGTCCAGGTCCTCGGGAACGACGAACTTGATGCATTTGACCAGCACGTCCCGGCAGCTAGGATAGCTGTGGGCGGGGATGGTCATGGCCTTCATGCCGCGTTGGTGTTCCATATCGTTCTCGTCCAGTTCGGTGAGAATGACGGCCAGGGCGACGCGGCGGTTGGGGCAAACGTTTTTGATGGTCACATCCAGCTGGAGAATGCGGCCCTGTGAGGAAAGGGAGACA
>CALWRM010000105.1 GCA_944383925.1 uncultured Clostridia bacterium | reverse complement strand
GGCAAGGCCCGTTCCGGGGCCTCCTAGCCCTTCCGGGCCCTCGGCCGCCACAGCAGGAGGCGGGGGCGCTCCCCGCCCGACCCGTACTCGCTCACCAGCAGATGCTCGCCGTCCGAAGCCACGCCGTAATAGCGCTGCCCGCCCGGCTGGCAAATCTGGGTTCCCCAGTACACCGCATCGTCCTCCAGCAGCTTCTCCCGCCGGCCGTCGGCCAGCTCGTATTCCAGGTTGATCCGAAAGCCGTTGAGCAGGTACAGCTCCTCCGCATGCAGCCCCTCCAGGCCCAGGGCGTTGATCTCCTCCAGCAGCGCCGCCCTTTCCCGCGCCAGGGCCTGCGGCCCTTCCCGCTTGACCAGCTCCGCGGCCACGCAGCGCCCCCCAAAGGGGCGGCCCCCCGTCCTCTCGCAGCCGCCGCAGGCCTGCCTTTGCTCGCAGCTGTCGCAGGCCTGCGTCCCGCAAAGCGTTCCCATGCTTCCTTCCCCCTCTTTCCTATCCACATCCCCCTTGCCAAACGGACGGCGCCCCGCGGATGAGGCGGGGCGCCGGCGCGCGGGACCTATTTGCTTGCGTAGTGGTTGATCAGGCAACCGGCCAGCAGGATCTCCGTCTCCTCGGCGGTCAGGCCCGGCAGGGTCAGCGCCAAGGCCTGGCGCCGGCCGTCCGGCTTGAGCAGCGTGGCCTCCACCTGGGTCCTTCCTTCCTCCAAGGCCTGGCGAATGCCGGGCAGCAGCACGGCGTCCCCCGGCTGGATGCCGCTCTGGGCCGCATCGGCCAGCTGGAAGGGCAGCATGCCCCAGTTGACCACGTTGGAGCGGTAGCGCTTGGTGGCATATTCGCCGGCGATGTTGGCGCAGCCGCCCAGCACCCTCTGGCAGGAGGCGGCCTGCTCGCGGGCGGAGCCGTCGCCGGGCTTGAGGGCGAACACCAGCGAGCCGATGGCCGTGGAGCCGGCATCCATGCCGGCGCGGGCGAACAGCGCCTCGGCCTCGGGGCTCAGCTTGCCCGCGCGGCGGGATTCCTCCATCTCCTGGGCCTGCAGGGCCCTGCCCACATAGGCGGGGTCCTTCCTGGAGAGGGCGAAGCGGGACAGCTTGATGGGATTGGAGCGGTAGGAGGAGGTCTCGCCCGAGGGGATGAGCTCGTCGGTGGTGGTCACCTTGTCGTAGATGGCGCTGGCCACCAACAGGAGCAGGTTCTCCGGCAGGGCGGGCTGGGCGGGCCAATCGGCGATGTTGGGCCCAAAGACCAGCTCCACATCCTCCTGGGGCCGTCCCCAACCGTTGTAGACGCGGGTCTCATAGATGCGGTTGTCAAAGGTGTAGCCGTACTCCGGCTCCTCCTGCAGGGGCAGCTCCGTGGCGGCGGTGAGGCGGCCGCCGTTGAGGGCCGTGGCCGCGATGGACCTGGCGTCCATCAGCGCCACGTAGGCCAGCTGGCCGTCGCCGGGCTTGGAACCCTCGCGGGAGGGGAAGTTGCGGGTGGTGTGGCGGATGGAGAAGCCGCCGTTTTGGGGCACGTCGCCCGCGCCGAAGCAGGGGCCGCAGAAGGCCGAGCGCAGCGTGGCCCCGGCCAGGGCCAGCTTGGCGGCGGCGCCGTTTTCCATCAGGCGGACGTACTGGGGCTGGCTGGCGGGATAGACGCTCAGCGAGAAGCTGCCGTCGCCGATGGTCTTGCCGTCCAGCAGGGAGGCGGCGAACATGAGGTTTTCATAGGTGCCGCCGGAACAGCCGGCGATCACGCCCTGATCGACGTAGAACTGGCCGTCCCTGCACTTATCCGCAAGGCTTGGGGCGCTGGCGCCCACCTTCATCATGGAGGCGGCCTCCTTTTCCACGCCCTGGAGCAGCTCTAGCATATGGGCCTTGAAGTAGGCGATGGTGTAGGCGTTGGAGGGGTGGAAGGGCAGGGCGATCATGGGCTCCACCGCGGAGAGGTCCACCTCCACCAGGCCGTCGTACACCGCGCCCTCCGGCACGCGCAGGGGCTTAAAGTCCCCCTCCCGGCCGTAGGCCTTGTACCAGGCGGCGACCTTGTCGTCCGTCTCCCAGATGGAGCTCAGGCAGGTGGTTTCCGTGGTCATCACGTCGATGCCGTTGCGGTATTCCACGGACAGCCGGCCCACGCCCTCGCCCACGAACTCCATCACCTTGTTCTTCACAAAGCCGCTGGCAAAGACCTCCTTGATGATGGCAAGGGCCACGTCCTGGGGGCCCACGCCGGGGCGGGGCTTGCCGCTCAGGTGGATGGCCACCACGTCGGGGTAGGCGATGTCGTAGGTCTTCTCGCACAGCTGCTTGACCAGCTCCGGCCCGCCCTCGCCCACGCCCATGGTGCCAAGGGCCCCGTAGCGGGTGTGGGAATCGGAGCCCAGCAGCATCCTGCCGCAGGCGGCCAGCTTTTCGCGCACATATTGGTGGATGACGGCCTGGTGCGGCGGCACGTAGATGCCGCCGTATTTCTTGGCGGCGGACAGGCCGAACTGGTGGTCGTCCTCGTTGATGGTGCCGCCCACCGCGCACAGGGAGTTGTGGCAGTTGGTCAGCACGTAGGGCAGGGGAAAGCGCTTCATGCCGCTGGCCCGGGCGGTGAGGATGATGCCCACGTAGGTGATGTCGTGGGAGGCCAGGGCGTCAAAGCGCAGGCCCAGCCGCTGCATGTCGCCGGAAAGGTTGTGGGCCTTGAGGATGGAATAGGCCAGGGTTTTCTCATAGCCCCGTCTATCGGCAACCGGCTCGAAGCCCTTGCCGTTGTAGCGGAATCTGCCCGCCTTACATTGCACCATTGCGCATGCCCTCCTTCAAAAAAGCGTGTATCTTTGCCTCTATCCTACTAAAATGACGGGGGGCGCGTCAAGCGTCCTGCGCTTTTGCGTCTTGGCTGTTTACGTACTTTAAACCTGGGCTGCGTTGTGCTATACTGAAGGCATCATACAGAGCGCCCCCTTTCCGCCGCGGCGGGGAGGGCGGGCGCCGTCAGGAGGGAAGCAAAACATGATCAAGGTCACCGTTTGGAACGAGAACGCCCACGAAAAGGAAATGCCCGAGGTGGCAAAGCTCTATCCCAAGGGCATCCACGGGGCCATCGCGGACTTTTTGTCCCCCAACGAGGACATGCTGGTGCGCACCGCCACGCTGGATTCCCCCGACCAGGGCCTGCCGGACGAGCTGCTCAACGACACCGACGTGCTGCTCTGGTGGGGCCACGCCCGCCACGGCCAGGTGGAGGACGCCCTGGTGGACAAGATCGTCAAGCGCGTGAATTTGGAGAACATGGGCTTCATCGCCCTGCACTCCGCCCACGCCTCCAAGCCCTTCCAGAGGCTGATGGGCACGCCGACGGGCATGCTGCGCTGGCGCGAGGACGGCGACATGCAGCGCCTGTGGGTGATCAGCCCCGGCCATCCCATCGCCGAGGGCCTGGGCGACTACTTCGAGGTGCCCCAGGACGAGACCTACGGCGAGATGTTCTACATTCCCCAGCCGGAAAACCTGGTGTTCATCTCCTGGCATCCGGGCGGAGAGGTATTCCGCTCCGGCTGCTGCTTCGTGCGCGGCGGGCGCATCTTCTACTTCCAACCCGGCCACGAAACCTTCCCCGTCTACTACCAGAAGGAAGTGCAGCAGGTCATCACCAACGCGGTGCGCTGGGCCGCGCCCAAGGCGCCCACCCACAAGTACATCACCGGCTTTGTGAAAAAGGGCGTGCTGGACAAAAACGCCGAGTGGCCGCCCAAGCCCTAGGCTTGCCCTCCTTGCCAACCGCCGCGTCCCCTTGGCGCGGCGGTTCTTCTTTTCGCGGCGCGGCTTTCCTCTTGACGAATCGCCGAAATGCCCCATAATAAAAGGGACACACGCAACCACAACGGCTTAAAGGAGCGAGAGACCTTGAAACGCATCGTACTCACCGGCGGCGGCACCGCCGGGCACGTGACGCCCAACCTGGCGCTGATCCCCCACCTGCAGGAGCGGGGCTGGGAGATTCATTACGTCGGCTCGATCAACGGCATGGAGAAGGATCTGGTGGAAAACCTGCCCGGCGTCCACTACCACGGCGTGGCCTCCGGCAAGCTGCGGCGCTATCTGGACCTGAAAAACCTCTCCGATCCCTTCCGGGTGTTGCAGGGCGCTGCCCAGGCCACGGCCCTGCTGGCCAAGCTCAAGCCCAACGTGGTCTTTTCCAAGGGCGGCTTCGTGTCCGTGCCGGTGGTGTACGGGGCCTGGCTCAACCGCGTGCCCGTGGTCAGCCACGAGTCGGACTTGAGCCCCGGCCTGGCCAACCGCCTCTGCCAGCCCTTCGTTCGGCTGGTCTGCACCAGCTTTCCGGAGACCGCCAATGGCCTGAAAAAGGGCCGCTACACCGGCACGCCCTTGCGCGACGAGCTGTTTGCCGGCTCCAGGGAGCGGGGGCTCGCCCGCTTTGGCCTGGAGGGCAAAAAACCCGTTCTGCTGGTCACGGGCGGCAGCTCCGGCGCCCAGGCCATCAACAAGACGCTGCGGGAGGCCCTGCCCCTTTTGCTGCCGGACTTCGAGGTGCTGCACCTCTGCGGCCGGGGCAACCTGGACGAAGGCTTGCAGCGCAAGGGCTATCGCCAGGTGGAGTATCTCAGCGACGGCATGGCCGACGCCTTCGCCTGCGCGGACGTGCTGATTTCTCGGGCAGGGTCCAACACCCTGTGCGAGATCCTGGCCCTGCGCAAGCCCAGCCTGCTGGTGCCCTATCCCAAGGGCGCCAGCCGGGGCGACCAGATCGAAAACGCCGCCTCCTTCGCCCAGCGGGGGCTGGCCAAGGTGCTGCTCCAGGAAAACATGACGCCCCAAACCCTGCAAGCCCAGCTGCGCCAGCTCTACGACGAGCGGGCGGACTACATCCGCGCCATGCAGGCCGAACCCTCGGGCAACGGCCTGCAAGCCGTCCTGCAAATTCTGGAGGAAACGGCCAAGCCCTAGGCGCAGGGCGCCCTGCGCTTTCCTTCTGCCTCCGTTGCCCCGGGCCCCGGCGCCCGAGCGGCAACCGCGGCGCAAAACAGACATCCAGCAAGGGGGACGCACCATGCCTAAGGCCATCGCCATTTGTACGCCCGTCACGGATTACCTGATCAACCTGGACCACATCCCACAGCCCAACAGCTTCGCCCGCTTGAACGCCCAATCCTGGCAGTTCGGGGGCAACGCGGCCACGGCCATCGTCACCGCGGCCCGCCAGGGCCTGGATTGCGGCATCATCGCCCCGGTGGGCGACGACGACATGGGCAGGGCCCAGGAGGTGGACTTTGCCCGCCACGGGGTGGACACCCGCTACCTGTTCAAGCGCAAGGACACGGCCACGCCCTTTGTGATCGCCATGTCCGACCAGGAAACGGGCGGCCGCTCCTTCCTGTCCGCGGGCAGCCCCATCCAACGCGTCCAGCCCGAGGAGCTGGACCTGGACTACCTGCGCACGGCCAAGTACCTGCTGCTGGACTCCAACACCGAGGCCACCCGCCTGGCCGCCGACACCCTCCTGGCCCAGGGCGGGGAGGTCATGTTCGACGCCAGCAGCTATTCCCAAAGCCAGGAGGAGATGCTGCCCCACACCAGCATCTACATCGCCTCCGAGTTTTACCTCAAGACCCGCTATCCGGGCCTGCCGGCCCTGGAGGCTTGCCGGGAAATGCTGCGGCGCGGCCCCCACACGGTGCTCTTCACCCTGGGGGCGCAGGGCTGCGTCGGGCTGTCCAAGCAGGGCGACGAGATCCGCCTGCCCGCCTTCCCCGTCGAACGGGTGGTGGACACCACCGGCTGCGGCGATACCTTCCACGGCGCCTATATCGTGGCCTTGGACCGGGGCCTATCCCCCTTGGACTGCGCCCGTTGGGCCAGCGCCTCCTCGGCCATCAAGTGCACGGCCATCGGCGGCCGCGCGGGCCAGCCCACGGCCCGGGAGGTGGAGCGCTTCCTGCAAACCGGGGAAATGGACCTGGCCTTCCTGCCCGAACGGCTGCAATACTACCAACGGGTCCACTACACCCTGGAGGACGCCCGCCTGGCCGAGGCGCAGATCCGCGCCGCCCTGAACAAATCCTAGCTCCCATCAAACAGGCCGCCCGCGCATGCTTGCGCGGGCGGCCTGTTTCTATGGCTAAAGGCTTTGGAGCAGGTCCTGCAACTCGTTGACCAGGCGGCAGAGGTGAAAGCCGTCGCACACGGCATGGTGCAGCTGCACCGCAAGGGGGAGCAGGATCTTCCCGCCCTCCTCCTCAAATTTCCCCATGGTGAAGATGGGCGGCAAATAGTCATACCCCTTTTGAAGGTTTAAGTTAAAGCCCTGAAAGCTTGCCCAGGGCACCATGGACACCGGAAAGCTGTTGGGGGGCGTGCCGGGCTTGGGGTTCATGCCGGGCAGCTTGCCGTAGGCGGCCAGGTCCCGCTCGTAGGCCTCGAAGAAGGCCGCCTCGTCCGGGTCATACCGGGTCCAAAGGTTGGAAAAACTCTCGCTCTGCGGATGAAAGACCGTATAGCAGGGATGGACGACATCGTAAAAGCCGACCTTCCCCTCCCCGTCAAGGGCCATGCGCAGCTCCTGATGCCGGTTGACCACCGTGGCAAGCCTGTACAGCATGGAGGGATACAGCTTCTTGCCGCTGCGCCGCAGGCGGGTGATGTCTAGACGGAACACCGCGCTGTAACTACAGGGAACCTCCCGGAAGTAGTGCTCAAACGCCTCCCTCCTGGGCCAATCCTGCATCTCCACCCTCGTAAACGTCATCCCTTCTCCTCCCTTGCGCGCTCGACCACCCGTTGGTAGGGGGCGACCATGGCCTTGGTCATCTGGCCCTTGGCCTTTTCCTTGGCTCCTGGCAGGGCGAGGAGCGCGCCCACCAGGCGCATCTGCCAGAGGCGCTTTTGCTGCCGTTGGGGAAAGTC
>CALWRM010000104.1 GCA_944383925.1 uncultured Clostridia bacterium | reverse complement strand
CCGTTCCCAACCCGGGGTAACGCCCGGGGCCGGCTGCCCTCCCCCTCGCCTTCCGCAAACCGGGGTAGCGCCTGGGGCCGCTCGCCCCGGCCCCGCCTTTCGCAAGCCGGGCAACCGAGCGGGGTTTCCTGGACGGGCGGCGGTTTCCCACGCCCCGTTCACCATTTGGGCCGCCGGAAGCGCGTGCCGACGCTCCGCTTTCCGCAAACCGAGCAACCGCCCGGAGCCGCTCGCCCCGGCCCCGCCTTTCGCAAACCGAGCACCCGAGCGGGGTTTCCTGGACGGGCGGCGGTTTCCCTCGCCCCGTTCTCATTTAGCCCGCCGGAAGCGCGCGCCGACGCTCCGCCTTTCGCAAACCGGGGTAACGCCCGGGGCCGCTCGCCTTCTCCCTCCCCTTCCGCAAACCGAGCATCCCTTGCGGCTGCTTGCCGGAACGGCTGCGGTTCCACTCGCCCCGTTCTCCATTTGGGCCACTACAAGCGCACGCCTACGCCACACTTTCCGCAAGCCGGGGAAACGTCCGGGGCCGCTCGCCCCGGCCCCGCCTTTCGCAAACCGAGCAACCGAGCGGGGTTTCCTGGCCGGGCGGCGGTTCCACTCGCCCCGTTCACCATTTGGGCCGTCGGAAGAGCGCGCCGACGCTCCGCCTTCCGCAAGCCGGGGAAACATCCGGGGCCGCTCGTCCCAGCCCTCGCCTTCCGCAAACCGGGGTAACCGCCCGGGGCCTCTTGGCCGGGCGGCGGCTCGTCACGGCCTCGCCTTCCGCAAACCGAGCAACCGAGCGGGCTTGCCTGAACGGGCGGCGGTTTCCCACGGCCCCTTTCTCATTTAGCCCGTCGAAAGCGCGCGCCGACACCACGCTTTCCGCAAGCTGGGGCAATCGCCTGTGGCCGCTCGCCCCGGCCACGCGCTTTCCGCAAACTGGGCCGGGCGGGCGCGCCCGCCGAAAAAAGGGGGCGGCGGTCTTTTCCGCCGTCCCCTTTGGCCGGGTTTACGCTCAGGCCTCGCCCTCCGGCCTTAGGTCCCACAGGCCCAGGGCCGGGTTGTCGATGTAGTAGATTTCGCCCTCCGCCGTCCGGTTCCAACCGGGTTGCAGGGCGCCATAGAGCTGCCGCGCGCGGTCGATGTCCATCCAGTCGAAGCCGACGCCGCGGATCTCCTGCTCGTGCTGGGGCTTGGTGCAGTAGCAGACGGTGAAGCGCCCATCCCCGCTGCCCTGGACCAGATGGGCCACGACGGACAGGTTCTTGCGCAGCTCCTCCCGCTCCTCCATCAGGCGCAGCACCCGTTCGCCCCCGCAAAAGCCGAACTTGCGGATCAGGGCGTCGTTCTCCATGTCCTCCCCGAAGCGCTCGAAGCCCGGGGCCAACACGATCAGCCTGCCGCCGTTGGCCAGAGCCTTGCGGGTGCGGTAGACGGCCTTGTTTCCCACCCAGGAGGTGCGAAACTCCTTCTCCTCCAGGCGCACCACGCAGGTTTGCATCGGCCTTTCCACATAGGTGACGTTCAGCCGCTGGGAAAGGCGCACCGCCCGGTTGAAGCCCTCCCGGCCTTGGCCCAGGTACAGGCCGTTGAGATGGGTGCCTGCCTCGTCCGTGGTGGTCACGGTCAGGGCATAGAGCAGCGGCAGGCCGCCCAGGAAGCGTTCCGCCGCGTAGTCGAACAGATCGCGCACCGGGGTGTGGTCCCGTCCCATGCCCTTCTCAAAGCCGTAGAGCACGCTCAGCAGGTGGGAGGCGTTGATGAAGTCGCTGCCGCCGCAGCCCACGAAGAGGTTTTTGGCGTGGTTGGCCATGCCCACCACCTCGTGGGGCACCACCTGGCCGATGGACACGATCCAATCATAGCCGCCCTCGGCCACATAGCGGCTCAGCTCCACGGGGATCTCCCGCTCCATCAGTCCCCGGCTGATGCGCGCGCAGGTCTTTTCGTCCACCACGCCCAGCACGACCGTTCCCTTTCGCCAATCGTGCACCAGATAGCGGTCTTCGGGGATGCAGGCGCCGTAAAAGCCGCTGCATTCCTCCCTTGTCATGGGCATGTGGGTGCCCAAGGCCGGCAAAACGTCGCAGCGGGTCTGGGGTTCCAGCTCCTGAAAGAACAGCTCCGTCAACAGCCCCGCCATGGAATTGAGCCTGGTGATGTCCGGCGGAATCAGCAACACCCGCCGCAACGGCCGCGGCGCCTGTTCGATGGCCTGGCGCACCATGTCCAGCGCCTCCTGCCGGTTCAGTCCGGCCTCGCTCTCCCGAAAAATGGTCTTCATGTGCTTGCCTCCCGATCGTTTTGTTTTTGCTTTTTCCTTTTCCTGCGTTGTTCTCGCCCCGTCCGTTCCGGGCGGCTATCCGCCCGGGTCCGGCGTCCCGGCGGCGGCCCGGTATTCCTGCAGGGCCTGTAGGAAGCGGCGGCCGTACTGGGCCTGTTTGCGCAACCCCACGCCGCTGACCAGCAGCAGCTCGTCCATGGTTTGGGGGCGGCGGCGGCACATATCGTGCAACGTGGCGTCGCTAAACACCACGAAGGCGGGCACCCCTTGCAGGGAGGCCAGCTCCGCGCGCAGGGCCCGCAGCCGTTCGAAGAGGGCCGGGTCCTCCCCGCCGGCGGCCGGGGCCTTGGCGGCGGGCCTGGGGCCGGGCGCGGGGGCGGCGCGCAGCCGCACCGGCAGCGGGCCGCCGTGCCTGGCAAAGTCCAGGCCCTTCTGCGTGACCCGCAGCACCGGGTATTGCCCCTGGGTCTTTTCCAGCAGCCCGGCCGAGAGCAGGTGCTCGAAGCGCTCGGTCAGCTCCTCCTGGCTCAGATGCCCCAGGCTGCCGAAGCTGGACAGGGCCTGCAGCTGGCGCCCCGCCGTCCGCCGGCCGCGCACGCCCCGCAGGGCCTCGGCAATGGCGGCCTGGCCGTAGCGCTGGCCGGAGGCCAACACGCAGTCCAGCATGCGCAGGGCTTCCGGGCCGATGTCCGTCTCCGGGCCGGGGTGCAGGCAGTTGCCGCAGGCCCCGCAGCCCGCCCGGGGCCCCTGCTCGCCGAAGTAGCGCAGCAGCTTGGCCCTTAGGCAACCCGTCTCCCTGCAGTAGGCCTCCATCTGGGCCAGGCGCTCCAGCTCCGCCCGGCGGCGGGCGCGGCGCTGTTCCTCGTCCAGCTCCTCCGGCTCTGCGCCGTGCTCGATCAAAAAGCGCCCGATCTGCACGTCCCTGGGCCCAAAGAGCAGCACGCAGCGGCAGCTCTCCCCGTCGCGGCCGCCCCTGCCCGCCTCCTGGTAGTAGCTCTCCAAGTCCTTGGGCATGTTGTAGTGGATCACGTAGCGCACGTTGGACTTATCGATGCCCATACCAAAGGCGTTGGTGGCCACCATCACGGGCGTCCTGTCGAAGAGGAAGTCCTCCTGGCTGCGTTGGCGCTGGGCGGGGTCCATGCCCGCATGGTAGCGGGCGGCGGCCACGCCGTTGCCCGCCAGCAAGGCCTGCACCTCGTCCACGGTCCTGCGCGTGGCGCAGTAGACGATGCCGCTCGCCGGGCCGAACTCCCGAACCAGGGCCAGCAGCGCCGCGTCCTTGTTGCGGGGGCGCTGCACCTCGTAGAAGAGGTTGGGCCGGTCGAAGCCGGTCACCAGGCGGCGGGGGGACCGCAGCTCCAGCAGGCGCTCGATGTCCTCGCGCACCCGTTCCGTGGCCGTGGCCGTGAATGCGCATACGGGGGGCCGCGCCGCAAGCAGCTCCAGGAAGCGGGGGATGGACAGATAGCTCGGCCGGAAGTCCTGCCCCCATTGGGATACGCAATGGGCCTCGTCCACGGCCACCAGGCTGAGGGCCGTTTCCTGGGCGAAGGCCAGGAAGCCCCTGGTCAGCAGCCGTTCCGGGGCCACGTAGATGATCTTGTACCTTCCGGCGCGGGCGTTTGCCAGCGCCTTTTGCATCTGCCCCTCGCTCAGGGAGCTGTTCAGGTAGGCGGCCGGCACGCCCATCTGCAACAGGGCGCGCACCTGGTCCTGCATCAGGGAGATCAGGGGGGAGACCACCAGCGCGGTGCCGGGCCGCAGGAGGGCCGGAAGCTGGTAACAGACGGACTTGCCCGCTCCCGTGGGCATCACGCCCAGGGCGTCGCCGCCCTGGAACACGGTCCGAACCAGCGCTTCCTGGCCGGGCCGGAAGCTGTCGTAGCCGAAATAGGTCTTGAGGCCTTGCAAAAGCGCGTCCAACCTTCTAACTCCCCCCTTTCTCCTTGTCCCACCGTCCGCCGTCTCAGCCCGGGCCCAGAGCCCGCGCGTATTTGTCCTCCGCCCGGCGCACGCCCGCGGGGTCCGCCTTCTCCAACAGGGCATAGGCCTCCAGCACGGCCTGGGGAATGTCCGCATGGGCCAGGAAGCCCTTGCCCTTGGGCCCGTAGCCGTTTTCATCGTCCCGAAGCCTTGGAATCTCCCCCAGCAGCAGGCTGCGGAAGCGATCCATTTCCCACATGCCCCAAAGCCCCTCGTTCGCATACCGCAGCCCCTCGGGGCCGGCCAGCACCCGCTGTTCGTACGCGGCAAAGTGCAGGCAGCGGGCGGGCTCCGCCTCCCAAACCTTCCGAAAGGTCCTCTCCATCCTCCGCTGCATGGTGGCGTCCTGCACCAGGATCAGCGAGGCGGGCCGCTCGCCCAGGGCGCGGAAGGTCTCCAGGCAGAGGGAGACGTTGTTGCCGCAGTTGGTGGAGCGCGTCTCCATCGCGTCGGGACGCAGGCCGTGGGCGGCCTGCAAATACGCCGCCAACACCTCCGCCTCGGGCCTGCCCTCGGTCTCGATCTCGGGACGCCGGGCATGGATGTGGTCTCGCAGGGCCTGGGTGGTGTGGCCCTCGCCGCCCACCAGCATCAGCCTGCGCGCGACGCCCTCCCGCATCGCCTTGGCCACAAGCTCCGCGCCCTCGGGAATGCTGCCCCCAAAGAGCACCAGCCATTGGGCGGGCTCTCCGCCGAAATACTCGAAAACCGCCCTCCGGCTCAGCTGAGGCACTTGCCGCAGGGCCAGGTAGTCGAACAGACAGTTCATCGCCGCCGCCTCTTTTTCCGGCGGCAGGTCCGCCGCAAGCCGCATCCGGCCGTCCCCCTTTCTTATCCTCGTTCCCGGCGCGCTACGGCTTGACGCCGCTTGCGGCCAGCACCGTCACGCTGGAAAAGTCCCAGAGCCTCTCCCCCGCCAGATACTGCCGCCGCCTTCGGTCGAAGCGGGCGTTTTGCAGGGCATAGAGCCGCGCCCATTCCGCCGCGTCCAACGCCTCCTCGGCAAGCCCCCGAAGCTTGTCCAGGTTGGCCAAGCCCGCCAGGCGCAGCGTTTCGATCTGCCACAGGGCCCTTTCCCCGGACACGTCCCCGTTGTCCGGCGCGAAAGGCAGCAGCGTAAACAGCTCCACGCGCACCTGCCGGAAGCCGTAGCGCTCCAGCTCGGCCGGAAACTGGCGCTCCTCCATCTCAAAGGTCCCCACCTGTAGCCGGGGAAAGGGATCCTCCACGGCCGCCCAGGCGCGATCCAGCAGCGCCTGCTCTTCTGGGTCCGGGCCCGCCATGCCGCCCTGAAGCCCCAGCCTCGAGCGCACGGACAACACGGCAATCCGGCCTCCGGGCCGCAGCACCCGCCGCTGTTCCCGGAAAAAGGGCGCGTGGGGAACGTGCTCGGCCACGGTGTGGGAAAAGCAGAGGTCGAAGCTCTCGTCCCGGAAGGGCAGCTCCATGGCGTCGCCCACCACAAAGCCGCAATCCAGGCCCGTTTCCGCGGCCTTTTCCCGCGCAAAGCGGATGTGTCCCTCGTCCCTATCCAAGCCTGTCACCCGCAGGCCAGGTCGCAGCTGCTTCAGCCGCAGGCAAAGGCTGCCGCCGCCGCAGCCGACCTCCAAAACATCCCCCTCCTCGCCCGCGCCAAGGGCCGGCAGCCAAAGGGCCTGGTTCTCCTCCGTAAACCGCAGAAGCCTGGAATAATACAGCTCCCCGCTGCTCTGCACGTACCTGGACCATTCGCTCCCCATATCGACTCCTTTCTCGCCGGCCGCCTTCCTTTCGCTGCAAGCGGATCCTTCCCGAAAGCCCTGTTCTCCCAAGCGAAACCTCTCCGCTTCCGTCGGCCTAGGGCCAGCCCTCCTTCGAAAACCCCGATCTCTCCAAAAACGCCGTTCTCCTATAGTGAAACCTTTCCGCCCCCGCCGGCCAAGGGCCGGCCCTCTTTCGCCGCTATTGCTCCCTGCGCCCGCCTTCCTGCCTCGTCCCGCTGCGACCGCCGCCTTCCCAAAACCTCCGTCTCTCTAAAAACCCCGCTCTTCACCAAGCAAGCCTTCCTCCTCGCCCATCAAGACCAGCCCTCTTTCAAAAACCCCGATCCCTCCAAAAGCGCCGCTCTCCGGCAGCAAACTCCTCCACCCCCGCCGGCCAAAGGCCGGCCCTCTTTCGCCGCTATTGCTCCCAGCGGCGCCTTCCTGCTCCGTCCCGCTGCGACCGCCGCCTCTCCAAAACCTCCGTTCTCTCTGAAAGGCCCCGCTCTTCTACAGCAACCCTTCCACCCCTGCCGGCCGAAGGCCGGCTCTCTTTCGCCGCTATTGCTCCCAACGCCCGCCTTTCTGCCTCATCCCGCTGCGACCGCCGCCTTCCCAAAGCCTTCGCCCTGTCCAAGCCCCCGCTCTTGCAAGTCCTTCGCCTTGCCTGTCAAAACCGGCCCTCTTTCAAAAGCCAAGATTTCTCCAACTGTGACGATCTC
>CALWRM010000103.1 GCA_944383925.1 uncultured Clostridia bacterium | reverse complement strand
GGGTCCAGCAGCTCGCCCGGCGCGGACAGGCGCAGATAGTCCTCGGGCAGCTCGCAGGCGCGCTGCAACAGGGCGGCGATCTTCTCCATGCGCCGCGCGTTTTCGGGCATGGCCTGCGCCGGCAGGCCTGCTTCCTTCGCCAGGGCTTCGAGGGCGGCGCACAGGCAGTCCAGCGCCCGCTGGTAGGCCTCCAGGGCCTCGGGCGCCTCCATGCGCAGCGTCTGGCTATATTCGGTTTGGCCGATGCCCCGCAGCGGATGTTCGGCGATCGTGCCGGCCTCCTCCGCGGCGGAGAGCAGCTCCTCCACCAACGCCTGCTGGGCCGCGACGCCCTCGCCATCCAGCCGGGTGGCCAGCTCTGCGGGCATTTGCAGGCAGTCCGGCGCATGGCGATGCTGCTCGTAGCGGGCGATGGTCTCGTATAGGCTCAGGCCGCAGCGCCTTTTTTGATGCAAGGCGGCCACGCTGGCGTTGAGCTGGGCGCGCAGCCCGGCCAGGCGCTCGGCAAGCGCCGCGTAGCCCTCCGGCGGGGCGTCCCGGCCCACCTCGATGGCCCGCTGCAGCTCCTCCAGCACGTCGCGCTTGCGCGATTTGTTGGAATGCAGCTCCAGGCAGAAGGGCGCCAGGCCGATGGCCTCCAGCCGCCTTTGCACCACCTGCAGGGCGGCCTGCTTCTCGGCCACGAACAGCACGGTCTTTCCCTGCCCAAGGGCACCGGCGATCATGTTGGTGATGGTCTGGGATTTGCCCGTTCCCGGCGGACCGTGGAGCACGAAGCTGCGGCCCTTGGCCGCCGAATAGGCCGCCGCCAGCTGGGAAGAATCCGCCGGAATGGGCAGCGCCAGCTCCGTCTCCAAATCCTCCGGCGCCTCCAGGGGTTCCGGCAGCCAGGACAGCTTGTTCTCCAGCAGCGAGCGGACGATCTTGCTGCGCCCAAGTTCCCCGGCGCGGTTGCGAAGGTCGTTCCACATCACGAACTGGGCAAAGGAGAAGATGCCAAGCACCGCCCGCTCCTCCACCTCCCAGCGGGGCAGGTGCAACACCGCCTGGCGCAGGATGGAGAACACCGCCTGCAGGTCCACGCCCTTTTCGTCCTGGGGCAGCGGATCCAGTCCCGCCACCTCCACGCCGAATCCCTGGCGCAGGCTTTCCAACAGGGTGACGTTCATCTGGGGTTCCTCGTCCCGAAGCCGCAACACATACCCCTTGCCCCCGGCGCGGCGCACCAGCTCCACCGGCAGCAGCACGATGGGCGCAAGGCGCTCCTTCACCGAGGCCGCCGTCTCGAACCAGCGCAGCAGGCCCATGGCCAGGTACAGGGAGTTGGCGCCGCTTTCCTCCAGGGAGACCCTGGCGCTGCGATACATCCGGGTGCAGCGCTTGGCCAACTCCTCCTCGCTCAGGCCGCAGCGCAGGCGCTTGGCCTCGAATTCGACCAGGAGCAGGGGGCCCAGCTCCGCCGCCTGCCGGCTCTCGGCCTCCTGCAGCCTGGGAAGCAGGTCAAAATCCTCTCCGCCGGACAGCGCGTCCTCCAGCTCGGTCAGAGCAGGGCACAGCAGGGGAATGGCGCTCTTGCCGGGACGGAGGTTGAGCAGGCTGTTGCGCAGGCTCAAGTCCAGGAGCCTGCGCTGCCACAGATCCAAACGGCTGCGCGCCCCCTCGCTCTGGGGCGGGGAAACCGCGCCGGCCCTTTGGCCGGGCTTGCGGCCCTGTTCGGGTGCGGGCGTTTCCCCCTGGGCCACGCTCCAGCCCTGGGGGCCGCGCACCCGCTGGGGCAGGGGGCGAATGCCGCTGGTCCGCGCCCGGGCGACGTCCACCGCGCAGAGGAAGCTCCCCGCCTTCATCTGTCGCAGGGCCAAGGCCTCCGCCTGCTCGAAAGCCAGATTTCTTCCCTGGCAAACGCCTGTGGTCTCCACCAAACTCAAGGCAAGCACGCCCTCGGCCGCGCGCTTGACCAGGGCGGAGGCGTCGTCCTGCACGGTCTCGGCAAAGACGCCTTCCTGCAACCACAGCCCCGCGAAGGCATGGCCTTCCAACAGCACCAGCAGAGGATGAAGCCCCGCCGCCTCCAAGCAAGCTGCGTAGAACAAGGTCAGGTCCAGGCAGTTCCCCAGCCGCTCCTGTTCCAGGGCGTCGAGCAGGCGCACCCGCTGGCCGGCGGGCTCGAAGCTGGCCGGGGCCACGGCGTAGGCGATGTGCAGGCGCTGCAGGGCGGTGTACACGGCCGCGGCCTGCAGGCGCACGCGCTGCTCGTCCTGGGAGGCGTAGGCATCCAGGGAGGGATCTCCCGTCCAGCCGCCGAGCACATCCGCCGCGGCGCGGAGCACGCCCTGCACGGCCGGATGGTTGGGCGTAACAAAGGCGGCCAGCAGCTGGGGCAGCTGGGCGAAGCCGAAGCACTCGTCAAAGGCGAGCAGGCGGAAGGAGGCCGTCTCCTTGGCCAGGACGCAGCCCTGCTTCTCCAACACAAAGTCCACCCAAGCCTCCTGCCCTTCGGTGCGCTGGGCTAGATGGCCGGCGTCCAGGCGCAGCGGCAGGGAGCGCAGGGACAGGCTCTGTCCCGGCTCCAGGCGGTCGATGCCAAGGCCGTCGAAGGAGGCGAAGGCCTCCGAAAACTCCATCCTGAGCCGGGCTCCTTCCAAGGGCGCCTCCCCCAGGTTCTCCACCAGCAATTCCTCCACCAGGGGAAGGCCGTTTTTAGCCATGGCAAAGCCCAGACAAGGGGGCACCGTCGCCCGCATGCGCAGCTCCGCCTTCCGCTCCTGCACCGCTTCCACGCCGTCTTCACCTCTATGCGACAAGAATCGGCTGTAAATTTCGGCGTTGCGCGCCCACACTCCTTCAAAATGCGGCCTAAGGCATGGTATACTATGGTTCTAAGCAAGTGCGACGGGGAGGCGGTCGATATGACGGACGTTCGTTCCCTCCTGCAAGGGGAGGGCTTTGTGCTCCTGGATGGGGCCATGGGCACGCAGCTTCAGCTGCGGGGGCTAAAGCCCGGGATGAATCCCGAGGCCTGGAACTTGACCAAGCCGCAGCTGCTGGAGGAGGTGCACCGGGCCTATCTGGAGGCGGGCAGCCGCATCGTCTATGCCAACACCTTCGGCGCGAGCAAGGCCAAGCTGGCCGCCCACGGCCTGGACCAGCGGCAGGTCATCCTTCAGGGGCTCTCCATCGCCAGGTGCGCGGCGGCCCCGTTCGGCGCCCTGGTGGCCATGGATATCGGGCCCTTGGGCGAGCTGCTGCGGCCCCAGGGCGGCCTCGACTTTGAGGATGCCTGCGCCCAATTCGCCCAACAGGCCCGCCTGGCCCAGGAAGGCGGCGCGGACCTGATCGCCCTGGAGACCTTCACGGACCTCGGGGAGATGCGCGCCGCCCTCTTGGGCGTTCGCGAGGGCTGCTCCCTGCCCGTGTTCGCCACGATGAGCTTTGAAAAGAGCGGCAAGAGCTTCACCGGCACGGACCCGGTCTCCATGGCCCTTTGCCTGACGGCCCTGGGCGCGGACGCCATCGGGGTCAACTGCGGCGTCGGGCCGGCGGACCTGTTCCCGGTGGTGCGGGCGATCTGCGAAAACACGCCCCTGCCCGTGATCGTCAAGGCCAACGCCGGCTTGCCCCGTCCCGACGGCAGCGGTTACGACATGGACGCCGCGACCTTCGCCCGCCAGATGTCCGCCCTGGCCGCCCTGGGCGTTCGCTTGATCGGCGGCTGCTGCGGCACCGGTCCCGACTACATCCGCGCCCTGGCCTCCGCCTTTTCCGGCCTCTCCCCCGCCAAGAGCCCCTATAAGCCCCGCGCCCTGCTCTGCACCGCCGGCAGCCATCTTGCCCTGGATACGCCCAGGATCGTGGGCGAGCGGCTGAACCCCACGGGCAAAAAGCGCTTCCAGCGCGCCCTGCGCGAGGGCGACTGGTCCTACCTCTGCGCCCAGGGCGTGGCCCAGGTGGAGGCGGGCGCGGAGCTGTTGGACGTGAACCTCGGCTTGCCCGGCATCGACGAGAGGGCGGCCATGTTCGAACTGGTGACCCAGCTGCAGCCCCTTTGCCCCGTGCCGCTGCAGATCGATTCCTCCGATCCGGCCGTGTTGGAGGCCGGCCTTCGCGCCTTCCACGGCATCGGCATCGTCAACTCCGTCAGCGCCGATCCGGATCGGCTGGCCAGCATCCTGCCCGTGGCCAAGAAATATGGCGCCTTCGTGGTGGGGCTGACCTTGGACGAATCCGGCCTGCCCGCCGACTGCGAGCAGCGCCTGCGCCATGGCCGCAGCATTGTGCAGGCGGCCCTGGCCGTGGGCATCCCTCGGGAAAAGCTGCTGCTGGACTGCCTCACCCTCACCGCCTCCACGGACCCCGCCCAGGCCGGCGAAACCCTGCGGGCGCTGCGGGCGGCCAAGGAGCAGCTGGGGGTGCGCACCACGCTGGGCGTTTCCAACATCTCCTTCGGCCTGCCCGCCCGAGGCGCGGTCAACCGGGCCTTTTTGTCCATGGCCCTGGAGGCCGGGTTGGACCTTGCCATCCTCAACCCCCTGGACCAGGACATGACGGCCACGCTGTACGCGGCCCGGCTCCTGCTCAACCAGGACCCGGGCGCCCAGGGCTACATCGCCCGCATGGCGGCCGCCGCGCAGGACGCGCCCGCCGCGCCCGCCAAGGCGGGGGGCACGGACGAGCGGGAACGGCTCTTCCACGCCGTGGAAAAGGGCCTGCGCCAGGAGAGCCGGGACTGCGTGCGGCGGCTGCTCCAAAGCATGGAGCCTCTCACCATCGTGGAGCAGGTGCTCATGCCCGCCCTGGACGCCGTCGGCCAGAGCTATGAGCGGGGCAAGACCTTTTTGCCCCAGCTGCTGGCCTCCGCCGAGGCGGCCAAGCAGGCCTTTGCCGCCATCGACGAGAGCCTGCCCAGCGACGCCGGGCGCAAGGCCGGCAAGATCCTGTTGGCCACCGTGCAGGGCGACATCCACGACATCGGCAAGAACATCGTGCGGGTGGTGCTGGAAAACTACGGCTTTGAGGTGGTGGACCTTGGCCGGGATGTGCCCCCGGAACGCATCGTGGAGGTTGCCAAGGCGCAAAACATCGGCCTGGTTGGCCTCTCGGCCCTGATGACCACCACCCTGCCGGCCATGGAGCGGAGCATTCAGGCCCTGCGCCAGAGCGGCCATTCCTGCAAGATCATGGTGGGCGGCGCGGTGCTCACCCCCGAATACGCCCGCTCCATCGGCGCGGACTTCTACGCCGCGGACGCCAAGGCCTCCGCCGATATCGCCCGCAGGCACTTTGCCAAAGAGGAAGGAGGCGAGCGTCCATGAGCGAACACGGCCTTCGGCCCTTGCTCTTCGACGGCGCCATGGGCACCTATTACAAATCCCTCTACCCCGCGGACGAGCAGCCCTGCGAGCTGGCCTGCCTGGACCATCCCCAGCGCGTCAGCGCCATCCACGCCCAGTACCTCGACGCGGGGGCCCAGGCGCTCAAGACCAACAGCTTCGCCGCCAACACCGCCGTGTTGCCAGGCGGCCTGTCCCAGGCCCTGCAGGTGGTCCGCGCCGCCTACGCCCTGGCCAAGCAGGCCTGCGCCGGGCGCCAGGCCCAGGTGTTTGCGGACATCGGGCCCATCCCCGGCGGCGATCCCGCTGAGTACGACGCCATCGTGGACGCCTTCCTTCAGCTGGGGGCGGACCGCTTTCTGCTGGAGACCTTTGCCGAGGAGGATGCGCCCCTGCGCATGGCCCGGCGCATCAAGGCCGCCCGCCCCGACGCCCTGGTGATCGTCTCCTTTGCCGTGTCGCCGGACGGCTTTAGCCAGAGCGGCCGTTCCCTGCTGTCCCTGCTCCGCCCGCTGGACCAGGAGCCCGCCGTGGACCTGCTGGGTCTTAACTGCGTTTCCGGCCCCTTCCATCTCTTGCAGCTGGTGCGGAGCCTGCCGACGCTACACAAGCCCTTGAGCGTCATGCCCAACGCCGGCTCGCCCAAGGAGCTGAGCGGCCGCACCTACTTCCCCGCGAGCCCCGCCTACTTCGCCTCGCAGCTGGCGCAGCTGGCCCCGTATGCCAGGGTCCTGGGCGGCTGCTGCGGCACCACCCCCGCCTTCATCGCCGCCGCGGCCCAGGCCCTGCGCCATGACGCGATCCCCGCCGAACCCCGCGGCCAGGAAACCCAGGCCGCCTCGGCCCCGCCCACC
>CALWRM010000102.1 GCA_944383925.1 uncultured Clostridia bacterium | reverse complement strand
CGCAGCCGATTTCCGTCAGGTGTTCCATCACGGCCTTTTTAAGCTCGAAACCTGCTTGGTCGCAACCGATTGCTATCAAGACCAGGTCCCCCCTTCTAACATTCATCCTTGTTATTATATCCCAAGGCCCGTGGTTGCGCAAGGCGGGAGCTTCTCCTTTCCACGCGGCTTTAGGGCGGCGGCCTGGGCGTGGCTTTGTTCTTTTGCCGGCAGCGGCCTCTTTGGCGCAAAAGGCGAGGCGCCGGCTTGATTCCAGCGTCCCGCTCGTACTTTTATCTTCCACGAGGTGAATTTCTTTACTCCAACCCTTGGGTGTCCAGCAACTGCCGGATGCGCTGCGCCCTTTCGGGCCGGAGCTTCATCAGGCAGGCGGCCACGGCCAGGCAAAGCTGGGACGCGCAGGCCTCATACACCGCGCTGTCCCCGCCGAAGGGGTCCTGCACGTCCTCCTCCAGGCCGCAGGCAAAGGAAAGCAGCAGGCGCGTCTTACCGGCTGCCTCCGGGCATAGGGTCAGGACGGCCTTCCGGTGGGAAGCTCCCATGCAAAGCACCAGATCCGCCGCCTCGATTTGGCCCTTGCCAAGGCGCGTGGCCCTGTGCAGGTGCAGGTCGGCGCCCATCTGGTCCATGGCGGCCACGGCGCCGATGGAGGCCGGCTCGCCCGGGGACGCATAGGTCCCCGCCGAGGACGCGGTCACATCCTCCATCCCCGCCGCAGCCGTCAGCTCGCGCAACAGCGCCTCCGCCATGGCGGAGCGGCAGGTGTTTCCGGAACAAACAAACAGTATCTCCATCCCCGTTGGGCGCCTCCTCTCGTCTGCCTTTTGCATAGGCGGCCGCTAACAGCGGCGCACCTCAAAGCCTGCCGCGCGCAGGGCCCGGTTCATCACCGCCAGGCCGACGCCCTGTTGGGAAACCCCTTGCAGCAGCACCAAATCATGTCCCAACTCGTCCGCCTCCCGCAGGGCTGCGAACAGCCGCGCGGCCATCTGTTGCTCGTCCGTGCCCAGGGAAAGGCTGGCCCTGGGCGCCAGGTCCTTGGCCAGGCCATCCTGACACAGCAGCACCGGCGACTGCCCCTCGGCCGCGGCCCGGTCGAAGGCAGCCGAAAGGCCGGCGCGCAGGGCCTGTCCCTCGCCAAGGAAGAGCAGCACGCGGGCCTTTGGCTTGTAATGGGTGTGCTTTAGGCCCGGGGAAAGGGGCTTGTCCGTCTCGGCCAGGGGCTCCATCACGCCCTTGCCCAGCGCCACCTCCTCCCCCAAGGCCTCCTGGAGCATCTCCCTGGTCACGCCACCCGGCCGGAGCAGCACCGCGCGGTCGCGGGAAACGTCCACCACCGTGGATTCTAGGCCGACCTGGCAGGGGCCGCCGTCCAGTATCAAGGGAATCCGGCCCGCCAGGTCGTGCCAAACGTGCTGGGCCGTGGTGGGGCTTGGCCTACCGGACAGGTTGGCGCTGGGCGCGGCGATGACCACGCCGCTGCGCAGCAGGGCCCGCGCGCCCTCGTGGGAGGGACAGCGCACGGCCACCGTGGGCAAGCCCGCCGTCACGCAGTCCGGCACCCTGTCGTGCTTTGGCAGGATGAGGGTCAAGGGGCCGGGCCAGAAGCGCTCGATCAGCCGCTGGGCCCGGTCCGGCACGCGGGCGGCCAGATCCTGGAGCTGCCCGCTTTCATAGATATGGACGATCAGCGGGTTGTCCTGGGGTCTGCCCTTGGCCGCGTAGATCTTGGGCACGGCCTGCTCGTTGAGGGCGTCCGCGCCCAGGCCGTAGACGGTCTCCGTTGGTAGGCCGACCAGTTCGCCGCCGCGCAGCAGCGCCTCCGCCAGGCGCAGGCTCTGCTCGTTGACCGGCAGCAGCTTGGTTTCATACCGCTTCAAGGGCAACACTTCCTCCTTAGCGCTCTTAGCGCTCTTAACGCCCCTTCACAAAAAGAGGCAGGCCAACAGGCCGGCGAGGAAGCCCGTCACCAGCCAAAGGCCGCTTGGGCGTTCCTTGGTCGCGGAGAAGGAGCTGGGGATCAGCTCTCCGCAGGCGATGTACAGGATGGCGCCAGAAGCCATGCCGAAGGACAGGCTCATCAGCGCGGGCTGTACGCTCAGGGCGGCGCCGGCCAAGGCGCCCAGCCCGGAAGGCAGGCCCAGCAGCAACACCAAGCCCAACAGCCGCAGGGGGCGCATGCCGGCCCGACGCAGCGGCAGCCCCAGCGCCAGGCCTTCGGGCAGGTCGTGCAGGGCGATGAGCAGGCATAGCCCTGCGCCAAAGGCCAGCGAACGGCTCAAACCCGCGCCGATGGCTAGGCCCTCGGGCAGGTTATGGGCCACGATGCCGGCGGCCATCAGCGTGCCCAAGTGGGCGTCGCCGCCCCTACGGCGGGCCTTGAGCAGCGCATCCAGCCCGGCCACCAATCCCATGCCCAGAAAAATGCCCGCAAAGCAGCTTCCCGTATCCCCGGGCCCCAGGGCCTCCGGCAGCAGGTCGAAACAGACCACCGCGATCATGACGCCCCCGGACACCAGGATGCAACCGCCCATGAAGGCCCGGGAAACCCGCCGGACGAAGATGGAAAACAATACGCCAAGGCCCGTGCCGGCCACGCCGGACAGCATGCCAAGGCCCAGCGCCACGCCATACAGCTCCATGCTCCCCACACACCTTTCATCGCTCCGGCAACCTTTGCCGTTCGGATGATAGGTATGCGCCCGTGGAGGGCTTCATGCCCCGGCCGGGCCGGGAGGGATCAGCGCATCTCCTGCTCCAGGCGGCTGGTCTGGTCCGCCAGGGTAAGGGCGTCGAGCATCTCGTCCATATCGCCTTGCAGGAACTGGGGCAGCTTGTAGAGCGTAAGCCCAATGCGGTGGTCGGTCACACGGCCCTGGGGATAGTTGTAGGTGCGGATGCGTTCCGAGCGGTCGCCCGTGCCCACCTGGCTGCGCCGGTTCTGGCTGGTCTGGGCGTTTTGGGCCTGCACGGCGGCGTCCCACAGCTTGGAGCGAAGCATGCGCATGGCCTGCTCTCGGTTTTGAATCTGGCTGCGCTCGTTTTGGCACTGCACCACGATGCCCGTGGGCAGGTGGGTGATGCGCACGGCCGAATCGGTGCGGTTGACGTGCTGGCCGCCCGCGCCGCCGGCCCGGTAGGTGTCGATGCGCAGATCGTTGGGGTTGATCTCCACCTCCACCTCGTCCACCTCGGGCATGACCGCCACGGTGGTGGTGGAGGTATGGATGCGCCCGCCCGCCTCGGTTTCCGGCACGCGCTGCACCCTATGCACGCCCGACTCGTATTTGAGCCTGGAATAGGCGCCCTGGCCCTTCACCTGCAGGGAGAGCTCCTTGACCCCGCCAAGCTCGGTGATGTTGGAATCCAGCTCCTGCACCTGCCAGCCTCGGTTCTCTGCATAGTGGGTGTACATCTTGAGCAGCTCTGCCCCAAAGAGCGCCGCCTCGTCGCCGCCAGCCCCTGCGCGGATCTCCAGGATCACATCCCGCTCGTCGTTGGGGTCCTTGGGCAGTAGCAGGATCTGGATCTTCTTTTCCAGCTCCGCCTGCTTGGGCTCCAGCTGGGCCAGCTCCTCCTTGGCGATGTCGCGCATTTCCGCATCTTCCAGCATTTCCTTAGCCTGGGCGATGTTCTCCAGGGTCTGCTTATACTCCTGGTAGGCGGCCATGATATCGGCCATGCCCGCATGCTCGCGCATCAGGCGCCGAAACAGGTCCATATCCGCCACCGTTTCCGGCTGGGAGAGCCGCATCTCCAGCTCCGCATAGCGCGCGGCCAAATCTTCCAGCTTTTCCAAATACATATCCGTATCTTTCCTTTCTCTCTTCTCTCTACTTCTCCGGCTTGTCCGGCCCTCTCTCATCGCGGGAGGCCGGTCTCCCCAGGGCGCGTACCTCCACCACCCGGCCGATGCCGTTTAGATCCGCGTGCACCCTCGTGGCGTAGGGCGCAAACAGGTCGCAGACCTCCTGCGCCTGGCCCTGGCCCACCTCCAGCAACAGGCAGCCTCCCTCTTCCAGGCGCTGTGAAAATCCCTGGCGCAGCCTGCGGTAAAAGTCCAACCCGTCTTCCCCGCCGTAGAGGGCCAGTGCGGGCTCGCGCCGCACCTCCCTTTGCAGCCGTTCCATGTCCTCCCGGCTCAAATAGGGCGGATTGCACAGGATTAGGTCGAAGCGCTCCCCCGCCGGCAGGGCGTGGAACAGGTCGCCC
>CALWRM010000101.1 GCA_944383925.1 uncultured Clostridia bacterium | reverse complement strand
CCCCCTTGCCCATTGAACAGGCGATGAAACTATCATAATACGGCGAACACACAAACCCAACTCGAAGGCGAGATTTTTCGTGTTGCGTTTCACATGCCGGGGTTTAGCGGTCCCCTGCCTTGGCCGCTGCCAGCATTTCCCTTGCATTTTGCAGTGCAGCCGAGGTTAACTCCCGTCCGCCCATCATGCGGGCCAGCTCCCGGTCGCGGCCCTCCTCGTCCAGCGTTTGCACCCGCGTATAGGTGCGGTCTTCGTCTGAAAACTTCTCCACGAGGTGATAGCTGTTCCCCAACGCGGCGATCTGGGGTAGATGGGTGACGCAAATCACCTGTCTTTCCCTGCCGATGGCGGCCATCTTTTCGCCCACCACCTGGGCCATGCGGCCGGAGATGCCCGTGTCGATCTCGTCGAACACCATGGAACCGACTTCGCCGGCGCAGATGGTCTTAAAGGCCAGCATGATGCGCGAAAGCTCGCCGCCGGAGGCCGTTCGGGACAAGGGCTTGAGCGGCTCCCCCCGGTTGGCGCTGAGCAGGAAGCGCAGCCGGTCATACCCGCGGGGCCCGTGCAGGGCGGACAGCGCCTGCCGTCCTTCGGGCAGGGGGGCAAACTCCACCTGGAAGCTCGCCTTGGACATTCCAAGGTCCGCCAGCTGAACCAGCATGGCCTTCTCAAAGGCGTGCGCCGCCTCCTTGCGCGCCTGGCTGAGCGCCTCCTCGGCCTGCAGCAGCCGGGTCTCGGCCCTGCTCGCCTCCTTTTCGAGGGAGGAGGCGTCCTCTTCGTCCCCCTGTAGGCTCTCCAGCTCCTTGGTGATTTCCTCATAATATTGCAGGACTGCCTCCACGCTAGCGCCGTATTTTTTCTCGAGCCTGCGGATTTCGTCCAGGCGGTTTTCCACCCGTTCCGCCTCTCGCTCGTCATAATCCATGGAGCTCAGCTGGTCTGCCACCTGGCTGGCCGCGTCCTCGGCCGTGTACAGCGCCTCGTTGAGGGCGTCCTCCAGCTCGGACAGCTCCGGCAGATAGCGGGAAGCTCCCGACAGCGCCGCCGCCGCCTCGCGCAGGCCGTCCAAGGCGCCCTCTCCCCTCTGGCCGCCCTCCAGGTGTTCCAGGGCGCCGCCAAGGGCGCCGGCGATGCGCTCAAAGTTGCGGTACATGCTCTGGCTTTGGCGCAGCTCCTCCTCCTCGCCGGGACGCAGGCGGGCGTTTTCGATCTCGCCCACCTGAAAGCGCAGCATGTCCAGCCGTTGGGCCCTTTGGCGCGCGCCGCCCACCACGCGGCGATAGCGCTCCGCCAGCTTGCGCCAGGCGACATAGCGCTCGGCCACCTCCTGGCGCAGGGGGGCGATGGCGGCCTGGGCAAAGCTGTCCAAGAAGCCCAGGTGTTTTTCCTCGTTCATCAGGGATTGGTGCTCGTGTTGGCCGTGTACGTCCACCAAAAGGGAGCTGACGGCCTTCAAGCCGGCCAGGGGCGTCAGGTTTCCGTTGAGCCGAACCACATTGCGTCCCGACAGGGAGAGCTCGCGCGTCACCACCAGCTGGCCGTCGGAAACATCCACGCCCATCCCTTCCAGTTCCTGGACCGCCGCCTCGCAGCCGCTCACGTCGAAGAGGGCCTCCACCCGGGCCTTTTCCTGCCCGGCGCGGATCAGATCCCGGTCCGCCCTCTCCCCAAGGGCGAGGTTCATCGCGTCGATGACGATGGATTTTCCCGCGCCCGTCTCGCCCGTGAGCACGTTGAGTCCCTGGGTAAACTCGATGGTTAAGTCCTCGATGAGGGCGATGTTGCGGATGCTCAGCTGGCAAAGCATGCCTTTACCTCCTTAGGGCGCAGCCGCCCCTTAGTGCATCATGCCAAGGAAGCGCTCGTGGATGCTCTTGGCCACCGTCTCGTCCGGCAAAATCACCAGGATGGTGTTGTCGCCGGAGATGGTGCCGACGATTTCCGGCCAATGCAGGGTGTCGATGGCCTCGCCCGCCACATGGGCGCTGCCGGAGATGGTCTTGAGCACCAGCAGGTTGTTGGCCTGGGCCACGGAGAGCACGGAATCGTGGAAGATGCGGATGAAGCGCTCGGCCATGCCGCTTTGCGCCTTGTCCGCCGTGGCGTATTTGTATCCTCCGTCCTTGGAGAGAACCTTGAGCAGCCGGAGCGCCTTGATATCCCTGGAAACCGTGGCCTGCGTCACGGAAACCCCCCTGGCGCGTAGGGCTTGCGCCAGTTCCTCCTGGGTTTTGATCTCGTTGTTTTCCACAATTTCCTGAATCATGGCGTGCCGGGCAGCCTTCATGGCCCTTCCTCCTTCATGGTTATAGCCTTTGGACTATTGGGTTCTATCCACCAACTTGGACAAAACCTTGGCGTAGAATCCTCGTTTTCCTTCGTGCAGGCGGATAAACCTGGCCTTGTAGGGAGCCTGTCCGATGAGGACGGGCGCGTCGCTCTCCACGGCGAATAGGTCCCGTCCGTCGGCGCAGACGATGGCCGGCAGGGACCTGGCCAGAACATGGGCCTCCACCCTTTGGCTTGGGTGCATCAGGATGGAGCGGGCGCGCAGCGAGTGGGGACAGATGGGGGTAAAGCTCATCACATCCAGCGAGGGATCCACGATGGGGCCGCCGCAGGACAGCGCGTAGGCGGTGGAGCCGGTGGTTGTGGACACCAGCAGGCCGTCGGCCACATAGTCGTCCAAGGGTTCCCCATCCACAAACACCTTGGCGCGGATCACCGCCAGCGCCGAGCGCCGCCGAATCACGATGTCGTTGAGGGCGTATACGCTGTTTCCCGCGCAGCTTGCGCAGAGCATGCGCTTTTCCTCGATGCGGTACTCCTGCCTGGCCAGGGCGGCAGCCGCCGCCTGCAAGCCCTCCGCGCCGCTCTCCGCCAGAAAGCCCAGCTGGC
Organism: uncultured Clostridia bacterium; assembly: GCA_944383925.1. Classification (GTDB taxonomy): domain Bacteria; phylum Bacillota; class Clostridia; order Christensenellales; family UBA1750; genus CALWRM01. The sequence continues at coordinate 16,373 of CALWRM010000101.1, read as the reverse complement.
CGAAATTGACGCCCAGCACGGGAATTCCAAGCTCCGCAGCCCTACGGGCCAGCTGTAGGATGGTCCCATCCCCGCCAAAGCCCACCGCCGCCTGACAGCCGGCCAAGAGTTTACCCTCGGGCAAAGCTGGAAGGCCGAGCGCCTCGGCCAGAGCCGGGCTATCGGTCTTCAGCTCCATGCCCAGCTCCTGCAGTCTCTTGGCGAAACGGACAATCTCCTCCTGCCTCGAGCGCTGGTTTCCGCCCTGCACCAGGGCCACGCTTCCGCGCGCATTCGTCACAGGCAAAGCCTCCCCTTTGCGAGGCGCGGCAAAGCCGCCACCTCTATACTATACACAAATCTACATAATTATACAAGGCACAAGCGTCATTTCCATGCAATTTCCAGCACGCCCGCAAGGTCCGGCGCGAGGGCCGGCTCCTTTGTCCTCCAGCCCGCCAGCAGCAAAAACTCCGTGTTTCCGTCCATGCCCTTGATGGGGGAAACCGTTAGGCCCAAGGGGGTCAGCCCGATCGTCGGCAAAAAGCCCAACACGTCCTCCAGCACGGCGCGGTGCACCTGCGGGTCCCGCACGATGCCGCCCTTGCCGACCAGGGCCTTCTCCGCCTCAAACTGCGGCTTAATCAACAGCACGAGCCTGGCCTCCTCCCGCAGGCAGGAGCAGACGGCTGGCAGGACCGTCTTGACGGAAATGAAGGATACGTCCATGGACGCAAAGTCCGCCAAAACGCCGTCGATCTGCTCCAGGGACAGGCGGCGGGCGTTGGTCCTTTCCAACACGCGCACGCGCGCGTCCTGGCGCAGCCGGTAATCCAGCAAGCCGTAGCCCACGTCGATGGCATACACCCGGGCGGCTCCGTTTTGGAGCATGCAGTCCGTAAAGCCGCCCGTGGAGGAGCCGACATCCAGGCAGCGAAGGCCTTCTAGGCGCAGGGAGAAGGCCTCCATGGCCCGTTCCAGCTTATAGCCGCCGCGGCTTGCATAGCGAGGCTTTTCGCGCAGGCTCAGCTCCGCGTTCTCCTCCGCCAGTTGGCTGGCCAGCCGCACCCGCTCCTGGCCCAGAAACACCCGGCCTTCCATCACCAGGCTTCGGGCCAGCTCCAAATCCTTGGCGAGCCCGCGCTCCACCAGCCATTCCTCGATTCTCTTCTTCATGCTTCCTCCCGCAAGAAACGCGCGATGCGGTCTGCAATCTGTTCCGGCAGCAGGCCGCAGCTTTCCAGCTGCTCCAGCCTCGTGCCCTGGGCGACGAAGCGGTCCGGCAAGCCCAGGGGCAGCAGGCGGGGCTGCCTTCCAGCCCGGCCGAGGGCCAAGGCCAGCTGGCCGCCCAGCCCGCCCTGGGGAGCGTTTTCCTCCAGGGTTATCGTCGGCAAGCCCTGTAAGGCCTCCAAGGCCTCCTCCGGCAGGGGCTTGAGCTGGCGGGCGTTGTACACCCCAAGGCGCACTCCCTGCCTCTCCAGCAATTCGGCGGCGGACAAGCCCAGGCCAAGGGTTTCGCCCACGCAGCAGAGGGCAGCGTCCTGCCCCTCGCGCAGACAGGGCCAGGCGGCCAACTCCATGGCCACCGGCGCCCGATCCCCCGGGCTTCCCTGCTTGCCATAGCACAGGGCCAGAGGGCCCGGCACATGCGCCTGGGCCCAGGTCAGCAGATAGGAAAGCTCCCTGCCATCGCTGGGACAAAGCACGGTCATGCCGGGGACTTGCAGCAAATAGGACAGGGTAAAGCCGCCGTTGTGGGTGGCGCCATCCTCCCCCACCAACCCCATATGGCTGACCAAAAGCCGCGCGGGCAAGCCCTGCAGGGCCACATCCTGCAAGATCTGGTCATACCCGCGCTGCAAAAAGGTGGAATACACCACGAAATGGGGATGCAGGCCGCCCGCCGCCATGGCCGCGGCCATGGTGACGGCGTGGGATTCGGCGATGCCCACATCGTAGAAGCGTTCCGGAAAGCGCCGGGCGAAGCGCTCCGTCCCGGTGCCCTCGCGCATGGCGGCGGTGATGACGCAAAGCCGCTTGTCCCTCGCGCCCAGCTGGCAAAGGGTTTCGCCCACGACGCCGGCATAGGAGAAGGCCTTGGGCGCGCCGTTGGGGGACACGCCGTGGTAGCGTTCCGGCCGCACCTGGGCCGGCTCAAAGCCCTTTCCCTTCGTGGTGAGCACATGCAAAAGCACGGGCCGCTCCATCTCCTTGGCCGCCCGCAGCGCGCCCACCAGCGTCGGCAGGTCGTGTCCGTCCACGGGACCCAGATAGGAAAAGCCCAGATCCTCGAAAAACTCCCCCTCCACCAGCAGGCGGCGGAGCTTGCGCTTGCTCCACTGGATGGCCGCCTTGATGGGCCGGCCGAGCAGCGGCAGGGAATCCAGGGCGCTCTTGGTGCGGCGCTTGGCCCGCTGGTAGCCGGGCCTTGCGCGCAGGCGCGTCAGATACCTGGCCAGGGCGCCCTCGTTTCTGTCGATGCTCATCTCGTTGTCGTTGAGCACCACCACCAGGGGTTCGCCGGAATGCCCCGCGTCGTTGAAGGCCTCCATGCTGGGGCCGTTCATAAAGGAACCGTCGCCCACCAAGGCCACCACCCGGTAATCCTGGCCCAGGGCGCTGCGGGCGCGGGCATAGCCCAGCGCGGCGGAAATGGCCGTGCCCGAATGTCCGGCGCCAAAGGCGTCAAAGGGGCTTTCCTCCATGCGCGGAAAGCCGGAAAGCCCGTCCTTCTTGCGAAGGTTTTGAAACCGATCCCGGCGGCCGGTCAGCAGCTTATGGGCATAACACTGGTGGCCCACGTCGAAGATCAGCTTATCCTTGGGGCAATCATACACCAGATGCAGGGCGATGGTCAGCTCCACCACGCCAAGATTGGAGGCCAGGTGTCCCCCGTTTTCGCCGGTGACCTCCAGGATGCGCGCGCGAAGCTCGCCGGCCAGCGCCGCCAGCTGGTCGAAGGACAGGCCCTTGAGATCCTGCGGGCCTTGGATGCGATCCAAAATGGGCATGATCCTCTTTATCCCCTCGCTTATTTTTTGAACAGGGTCAAACAGCGCCCAACAAAGAAGACGATTTCTCTGGACCTTCGGATGGCGAAGCCCTTGCCCAGGGCCTTGCCGCCCACGGTGAGGGCGGCTATGAAGCCGGCCACCACGATACCGATATAGAAGGTGGAACCCACGCCCTGCATCTCGGCGATGCGCAGCGACAAGGTCGTGCCGGCTGCGCCGGAAACCACGCCGCAGATGTCGCCGGCCACATCGTTGCAAACGCTGGATACCTTGGCTGCATTTTTAATCAGCCACAGGGCCTGCTTGGCGCCCGGCAGCTTTTTGGCCGCCATGGCCACGAAGGGCGGCTGGTCTGCGCTGGCCACGGCCATGCCGATGATGTCCGTGATGATGCCGATAGCCACCAGCAGCAGCACCGTAAGGGCGGCCACGGCGATGCCCGCGTCCGCCAGGGCCGCGGAGGAGGACCAGCTCATGAGCATGGACAGGCCAAAGGACAGAAAAAACACGATCAGCACCCAGCTGGACGCCTTTTTCTTTCCGTTCTTTTTTTGTGAAGCCATCTTTTCCCTTCCTTGCATAAGCAACAGCGCGGGTCGGAGGCGATTTTGCCCGATCAAAGCAAACGCCTCGCCGCGATGCCCGGCGAAGCGCAGATAAACAAAACAAAGTGGTGATATGCCGGATAGACCTTGCGGCTTTAGGTCCAGTAGGATTTCCCGTCGCGGTACTCCCCGTCGCCGATAGGAGCGGTTTCCCTTGAAACCGCGGCATGCCCTGTCGCCAAAGGCATGACTGGACTACCACTTAGACCACACTGTAATCTCCGGCATATACAAACAGCCTAGGAGCTTTCCTCGACAACGCCACCGCGCCCTAGCCTCTTTTGCAGCGGGATTTTCCCGGGTCGATATCGCGCATAGGTTTAGAGCTCTCAGAAAACCAGGCGCGCTTGAAGCCCGTTCCCACCACGCCGCTTCAAGGCAGGCTACGCTGCACACAGCTTTTGATCACCGCAATACAGGTTTAATCCCAAGGAGTAGAGGTTTTTTTGGTCCCTCCACCGCGGCTTGGGTCTCCACGGGAGCTGGGTCCACGCCCGCATGCCGTTGCGGATCGCCCTTCTCCCTTTACTTCCAGCACCAACCCCCGACTGGGCGTCGGCAGCCAGCACCAGAAGCTTCATCGATGTGCCCTTTGACGGATTTTTAGCCCCGCCTTCAGGCGCGGTTTTGCCGACTAGGATACTGCACCACTTCGCGAAAAGGGCTTGCCCTTTCCGCCTGCGCGCCAAATTGGCGCGCCATTTGCATTGATTAAGTATACCCCCAATGGGGATAAAAAGCAATGGATGCGCCGTTAAAACCTATCCCGCGTCCGGCGCTTCGCCTATAGGCAGAAGGCCACGGCGATGGCGATGCCCAGCAGAGCGCCCGCCAGCACCTCCATGGGCGTATGCCCCAGCAGCTCCCTGAGCTGCTCCTGCTTGAGCTCGAGGCCCTTATCGCTGGCGATGAGGGTTTCGATGATCTCGTTGATGCGGGCGGCTTGTTTGCCGGCTGCCCGCCGGACGCCGGCCGCGTCGTACATCACCACCATGGCCAGCGCCGCGCCCACGGCGAAAACGGCGCTGTCCCAGCCGTAGCGCAGCCCCAGGGAGGTGGCCATGGCCACCACAAAGGCGGAATGGGCCGAGGGCATGCCGCCCGCGCCCACAAAGCGGGTCATATCCAGCTTGCGCTGGATGAGAAAGATCAGCAGCACCTTGAGCAGCTGGGCGGCGGCCCAGCCCGTGAGCGCGGGCATGAGGATGGGGTTTTTAAACAGATAGAGCAGGTTGTTTTCCATTCCTTCTCCCTCCGCTAAAAGCTTCGTCCGCAAAGCTCCTCTGCCAGGTCCGTGAAAAACGCCGTCTCCGGCAGGCCTTCCAGGGCCTGAACGGCCCGGCGGGTGGCCTGCAGCAGGCGCTGTCTTGCGCCTTGCAGGCCGAAAAGCTTCACGGCCGTGAGCTTGTTCTCCTCCGCGTCCTTCCCAACGCTCTTGCCAAGGGCCTCCGGGGTGGAGCTAACGTCCAGGATGTCGTCCGCCACCTGAAAGGCGATGCCCAGCTGCAAGCCGTATTCGGAGAAGGCCTGCAGGGTCCGCGCCGGCGCGCCGGACGCGAGCAGGCCGGCCAAAAGGGGCGCGCGGATCAGGGCGGCGGTCTTGTTCGCCTGAATGTAGTCCAGCGCGGCCTCGTCGGCCCTGTCCGAGCGCTCGCTGAGCATATCCTGGGCTTGGCCGCCCACCATGCCCTGGATGCCCAGGGCTTTGGTCAGCGCCTCCATGGCCCTGACGGCGGGCGCCCCGTCGCGCGCCGCCGCCTCGGCCATGAGCAACAGCCCTTGGCTGAGCAGCGCGTCCCCCGCCAGAATGGCCATGGCCTCGCCAAAGGCCACGTGGCAGGTGGGCCGGCCCCTGCGCAGGGTGTCGTTGTCCATGGCGGGCAGATCGTCATGGATCAGGGAATAGGCGTGCACGCATTCCACGGCCAGGGCGAAGGGCAGCGCCCTCTCCAAAGGCGCGCCTGCATATTCCCCCGCCGCCAAGGCCAGCGCGCCGCGCAGGCGCTTGCCCGGCGCCAGCAGGGAATAGCGGCAAGCTTCCAGCAATTCCCGATCGAAGGCGCCCGCCTTGGGCAGAGCGCTGGGCAGGTTTTCATTCACCAGCTGGGCGTATTCCTTAAAGCTGCGCATCCGTCTCCCCCATTTCCTGGCGTTCCCCGTTCTCCAGCAGGCTTTCCAGCTTGCCGCGGCTTTGCCCCAGCTGCTTTTCCAAGGCCTTGACGAGCTTGACGCCTTTCTCATAGGCGGCGACGGTCTCCTCCAAGCCCAGCTCCCCATCCTCGATGGAGCGCACGAGGGCTTCCAACTCGGCCATGCCTTCCTCAAAGCTGCGTTTCTTCGCGCTCATCCTCGACTCCCCTTCCGCTTTCCTCGTTTTCCACCACGACCCCAGCCTGCCCGTCGGCGAAGTGCAGCCGCAGGCGCTGGCCGCCGGACAGCTGGGCCGCGCGCGTCACATAGCCGTCCGCGGCCCGCACGAGGGCATAGCCGCGCCGCAGCACCTCCTGGGGATTGAGGGCGTTCAGCCTGGCCTGCAGCTGCGCCAGGGCCGCCTCGTCCCTTTGCGCCGCCTGTTTGGCCGCCTGCTCCAGGCGGCGAAGCAGCTGGCCGCCGCGCTCCTCCGCCTGCAAAAGCCTGCGCAGGCCCTTTTCCGGCGCGATGCGGGCGCTCCACTCCTCCAAGGCGCGCTCGCAGCGCTCCATCTCCCGCAGCGTCCTGCTCTCCAGGCGTTGGCGCAGCCCGTCCAGGCGTTGGGCGCGGGCGCTGGTATCCGGCACGGCGAGCTCTGCCGCCTGGGAAGGCGTTGCCGCGCGCACATCTGCCACCATGTCGGCGATGGTAAAGTCCGTCTCATGCCCCACGCAAGAGACCACGGGCACGGGGCAACGGTAGATGGCCCGGGCCACAAGCTCCTCGTTGAAGGCCCAAAGGTCCTCCAGGGAGCCGCCGCCGCGCCCGCAGAGGATCACGTCCACCCCGGCCGAAGCCAGGCGCTCCAGGGCGGAGGCGATCTCCGTGGCGGCCCCCTCGCCCTGCACCTTGGCCGGGCAGAGCAGCAGGTTTACGGAGGGGTTCCTGCGCCTTGCCACGCGCACGATATCCCGAAGCACCGCGCCGGTGGGCGAGGTGACCACGCCGACCGTTCTGGGATCCTCCGGCAGCGGCCTTTTTCTTTCCAGATCGAAATAGCCCAGGCGGCGCAGGCGGTCCTTGGTCTGCTCCAGCAGGGCGTACAGCGTGCCGACGCCGTCGGGCTGGACGCTTTGGACGTAGAACTGGTATTGGCCGTCCCTTTCGTACAGGGCGGCGCGCCCCTCGGCCACCACGGACATGCCGTCGCGTAGGGCGACCTTCAGCCCAAAGCTGTTCTGACGAAACAGCACGCAGCCGATGCGCGCCCCCGCATCCTTGAGGGAAAAATACATATGGCCGGAACTGTGGCGCTTGAAGTTGGAGATCTCCCCGCGCAGGCGCAGGTCCTGCAGCAGCGCGTCCCGGTCCAGCACGCCCTTGACATAGGCGTTGAGCTCCGAAACGGAGAGCACCGGCATTTGGCTCATGACAGCGCGCGCTCCGCGGCCTCCACGGTGTTTTGCATCAGCATGGCGATGGTCATCGCGCCGACGCCGCCCGGCACGGGCGTGATGTAGGAGGCCTTTTCACAAACCTCCTCAAAGGCCACGTCTCCGACAACCTTCTTCTCCGCCACCCGGTTGACGCCCACGTCGATCACGACGGCGCCGGGCTTGACCATGTTCGCGGTGATGAGTCCCGGCCTGCCGACGGCCGCCACCAACACGTCCGCCTGGGAGCAGATTTCCGCCAGGTTCGCCGTTTTGGAATGGGCGATGGTGACGGTGCAATTTGCTTGCAGGAGCAGCAGCGCCATGGGCTTGCCGACGATGTTGCTGCGGCCCACCACCACGGCGTGCTTGCCGCTCAGCTCCATGCCCGTTTCCTCCAGCAGGCGCATGACGCCCTTGGGCGTGCAGGGGATGAAGCACCTTTCGCCCACCAGCAGGCGGCCAGCGTTCATGGTATGGAAGCCGTCCACGTCCTTGTCGGGGCTGATGTGGGCCAGCACGGCCCTTTCGTCGATGTGCTTGGGCAGCGGAAGCTGCACCAGGATGCCGTGCACCTTGGGATCGGCGTTGTACGCCTCCACCAGGGAAATCAATTCCTCCTGCGTGGTGCTTTCGGGCAGGCGGGTCACGCCGCCCGCAAAGCCCAGCTTTTCGCTGGCCTTCTCCTTATTGCGAACATAGATGGCCGAGGCGGGGTCTTCGCCCACCAGGATCACCATGAGGCAGGGGGTCACGCCCCGTTCCTTCAGCGCCTCCACGCGGGAGCGAAGGGCCTTGCGGGTGGCAAGGGCGATGGCCTTGCCGTCGATGATGGATGCGTTCATTTGTCTTCCTCCTGTCGCTGATTCATTGCATAGAGCCTCGCCCCGATCCGGGCTACGCCGACGGCGTTGTCGCCGCTGAGCTCCGGACGGCCGAAATGCAGGGCCAGGGGCAGGCCAAGCCTTTGGGCCCGCAGGAGCAGTTCCCTGCGAAACCTGGCGGAAGAGGCCACCCCGCCAAAGAGCAACGCCCGGGTTGCGCCGGTCGCCCGGACTCCGGCTTCCAACAGCTTGAAGGCGCTGCGCTCCAGGCAGGCATAGACCTCGGCGGCCACCTGTCCGGGCTCTTGGCCCTGGTCCAGCAGGCGTTGGGCGGCCGCCTCCGGTCCGGAAAAGGAGCAGTTGAGCCCTCGAGCGCTGGCGCCCAGCAGGCCCTTGGCCGAAAACCCCTCCGCCAACCCTTCCAGCTGCGGCCCCGCCGGAAAGGAGCAGCCCATGCGAACGCCCACCCGGTCCACGAATTGGCCGGCATGCAGGTCCTCGTCCCCGCCCAGTCGCTCGATGCGCTCCCCCTCCACCAACAACAGCTCCGTGGTGCCGCCGCTGATATGCATGGCCAGGAAGCGCTCGCCCAAGGCGCCGGCGCCCAGAGCGGCCGCGGCCAGGTGGCCCTGCTGATGGCTGGTGTAAAAGGCGGGCAGGTTCAGCCCCGCCGCCAGGCTGCGGGCAAGGCCCTCGCCGGCGGTGAACACGGGCATGTAGCTGTCCTGCCTGTCCCTGGGCTTGGAGCTGGCGCACACGGCCAACAGCCGCAAAGAGGGCAGCGCATCGCGCACCCCCTCCAACAGGGCCGGCAGGTTCTGCACATGCTGAAACAAGGCCTCGCTCTGGCGCAGTCCCCGGCCGCCTCCCCGGACGACAAGCAGCCGTCTTTCGCTGTGGAGCAGGGCTCCTTGCGGCGAAACGACGGCTACGGAAGACGTGTAGCAGCTGGTGTCCAGTCCCAGAATTCCCTCGGTCAAGGCTTTGCCTCCTCCAGGCTTCTGGCCACGGAGCCAAGGATGCCGTTGATGAAGGAGGCAGCCTCCGGTGTGGAATAAACGTGGGAAAGCTCCACCGCCTCGTTGATGGCCACGGAGGTGGGCACATCTTCCCGGTAGAGCATCTCATACAGCGCCAAGCGCAGGATGCTCAGGTCCACCTTGGCAATGCGGCCCAGGGACCAGCCGATGGCATATTGTTCGATGAGGGCGTCCAATTCCTCCTGCTTTTGTTCCGTTCCATCCAGAACGCCGCGGACATAGGCCAAATCCTCTTGAGAGAGACGAAGGTCCATGAGTTCCTCGATGCTGGTCTCCACGCCCTCGCCGCCCAGCTCCCGCCCGTACAGCAGGCGCATGGTGCAATCGCGTGCTTCTGCGCGCGCCATGGCTCAAACTCCTCCTCATGCAAGCGCCCCTTGCCCAAACGCGGGCAAAAGGGCGTGTTTTCTATCGTGTACAGGCCGACGGGCACGCCGGCCGGCGGGGCGCGGCATTACTCGTCGTCCCGCTCGTTGTCATGCAAGATGCTCTCCACAAAGCGCTGAAAGCGCGGGCCGCCGTCGAGCCAATGGCCCAAATAACCAAAGCCGCCCATCAACAGCAACACCAACATACTGCGCCAAAAGCCAATGGTCATGAACAAAATGGCGATCAAAAGCCCCATCAGCGCGCCAAGAACGGTGTAAAAATACTGTCGGATGAATGCCTTGAATCGCATGTTGAACCAAACCCTTCCTTAATCCACCCGCGCGAGGGTGCCGGCGCCCACCTGGTACACCAGGATCTCGACCTCGGCGACGTTCAGGCCGGCCTTTTGCTGCACATACTCGCGCACGGCGGCCGGCACGGCCTGGCAAACCTCGGGCACCACCGCGTCGTGAACCAAGCCAAGCCGTAGGGAAATGCGCACCTCTCCGTGCTCGCCGACAGCCTCCGCGCTGCGCACCTCCCGCACGGCTGCATGGCCGCGGACGGACTTTTGCACCAGGGTGTCCAAGGCCTCCAGGCTCAGGCTGATTTGGCCGTTTTCCGTGGTCTTCAGCGTCACCGTCTCCACCCGGCCTTCCCCGGGCGCGGACAGGGAGATGAGCACGCGGACAGCGCACAGGGCGAAGGCCAGCGACACCAAGCATAGGACCAGGCGGTTATACCAGTGGGCCATGCACAGGTTGAACATCTGCACAAAGGCGGTCTGCAAGGCGCCCGCGCCCACGAGCAGGGCCATTAGGCCCGCGAAAACCACCAGCAACAGGCAAAGGGCCAACAAAAAACGGTCAAAGGGACGCAGCTTCATCATCGATCACTCTTTCTTGCAAAATGCGTCTGGGCTTTGATCCACCTTGCACTGGCAAACCATAGGGCCTGTGACCGTTTGCTCGCAAAAGGCACAGGCCCTATGGTTTGCAGCTGCATTAAACTTATGGGTTGCCGCTTTACTTGACGCGCGGCGGAAGTGCGGGGGCCTCTTCCTTGGCGGCGGACTGGGCGACATCCTTCTCGAACTGAACGCCCTGCACGTGCACGTTGACCTCCACCACGCGAAGGCCGGTCATGGTCTCGATGGCCTTCTTCACGTTCTCCTGCACTTTCTTGCAGATGTCGATCACGCTGACGCCGTAGAAGAAGAGCATGTAAAGGTCGATGGCGGCCTCCTCCTTGCCGACCTCCACCTTTACGCCCTTGGTCAGGTTTTTGCGGCCGAGGATCTCTCCAATTCCGCTCATCACGGAGCCAGTCATACCGGCGACTCCCTCCACCTCCGTGGCCGCCAAGCCGGCGATGGTGGCGATAACGTCCGCAGCAAAGGTAACGCTGCCAATCCCCTCGTCTATGGTCACGTTCACAGGAAGATTTTCGCTCATATCTAACACCTCCGTGTGTATTTTCATCATTCAGTATAGCAGGAAGCGGCGCAAAGATCAACGCTTCCCCGGCAGTTTGAAAAACAAATTTGAGTTGAAACCTTTTTGTGAGGCGCCTCGTTATTTATAAATTGCCTTTATCTCCGCTTACATCCAGCCGCGTAAGTTCGGCGCGGACGTTTCTTGCGCGCAGTTGCGGGCTGAAAGCCCGGTATAAACTGCATAATTTGCAAATTCATTGTTGCATTTTATGCCCCCCTATGGTATCTTGAAGCCTAGGCAAATATGGGCTGGCGCCCGCTCCCTTCCCTGCTCATGGTAAAGGGGTCGCGCTTTATCCTTATTCGCCGCATGCAAGGGTTGTGCTTGCTTATGACGGGTTTTTCGATCCGTTGTAATAGCGGCTTGTTTTCTCGCAAAAAGAGCCGGCCGCGCATACCAGAAGGAGGAAACGCACATGAAAAAACTGATAGCGCTTGCGCTATGTCTGTGCATGGTCTTTGCCATGACCGCTTGCCAGACCACCACTTCGCCTTCGGCTTCGACCGAACCCGGTGCCCAGCCCACCGGCGGCAGCGAAAGCCCGGAGGCCGTTGAGACCACGGGCGCCAACGCGCTTGGCGATTCCGACGCCATGGTCTACAGCTCCCTGTATGCCAGCGAGGTCTCCTCTCTCAACTACCTGATTGAGGGCGCCACCAACGAGCAGACCGTGGGCGCCAACGTCATCGACACCCTCGTGGAGTACAACTCCACCGCCGAACTGGTGCCCGGCCTGGCCGAGACCTGGAAGTGCTCCGAGGACGGCTTGACCTGGACCTTCCACCTGCGTCAGGGCGTTATGTGGTACGATTACCAGGGCAATCCCGTTGCGGAGCTCACCGCCAACGACTTTGTCTCCGCCGCCAAGTACGTTTGCGACCCGGCCAACGAGTCCGCCACCGATTACATGATCCTGGATTTGATTGCCGGCGCTTCCGATTATTATGACCAGGTTTCCGCCTATTATGAGACCCTGGAAGAGGGCGCGGAAATGGACGACGACGCTTCCGGCGCAGACTTTGGCACCGTGGGCATCAAGGCCGTGGACGACTACACCCTGCAATACACCACGGTGGACGTCTATCCCTTCTTCCCCTCCTGCCTGACCTATGTGTGCTACATGCCCGCCTACGGCCCGCTGCTCGACGAGCTCGGTCAGGACTTTGGTACCTCCAACGATAAGATGTATTACTGCGGCGCGTACATCCTCACCGAGTACGAGCCCCAGGTGAAGCGCACCTACGAAAAGAACTACCAGAACTGGGATGCCGACAACGTGTACATCACCAAGCTGGCCCAGACCTATAACGCCGAATCCTCCACCTTGGCGCCCGCCATGGTGCTGCGTGGCGAAATCGACTATGCGGACATCCCCACCTCCATGGTGGATGAGTGGCTGCAGAGCTATCCCGAATATCTGAGCAAGGATCGCGCCGTGCCCGATTACTCCTACTTCTATTGCTTCAACTTCCGCGCCGGTTCCGGCAGCCCCGACCGCATCTCCACCTGGGAAGCCAACGGCTGGGAGCCCGCCAACTGGGATTTGGCCGTGAGCAACGCCAACTTCCGCCACGCCATCATGAGCGCCTTTGACCGCGACTACTCCATGTATGCCTTGGAGCCCGACGCCGACGCCAGGGCCGACGTGACCCAGCACACCATCACCCCCAGCACCTTTACCTCCGTGGACGGCGTGGACTACTCCGCTCTGCCCGAGTTTGACAACGTAGACCAGTACTTCTACGACGAGGCGAAGGCCGCCGAGTACAAGGCTGCCGCCGTGGAAGAGCTGACCGCCATGGGCGTTACCCTGCCCGTGAAGATGGTGATCTCCTACCGCTCCGACGATTCCGACTGGGAGCAGGAGAGCATCCTGCTCAAGCAGCAGCTGGAGAGCGTGCTTGGCACCGACTTCATCGTTTGCGAGCTGTACGGCGGCCCCGCCGACGGGTTCCGGGTCGAGGTGCGCCACAACGGCATGTACGGCTTCATGCGCTGCAACTGGGGCGCGGACTATGAGGATCCCTCCACCTGGGCCCAGCCCTTCGCCGTGGACGACTCCGTTCGCGATTCCGACGGCGCCGTGGAGTGCAACTCCTACAACGACATGGACATCGCCCTGACCGTGGAAAGCGATCTGACCCCCATCCTGGAGGCCTACTACGCCAAGGTGGACGAGGCCAAGGCCATCTCCGACACCGCCCAGCGCTACTCCGCCTTTGCCCAGGCCGAGGCCATGCTGATCGAAAACGCCATCGTGGTGCCCTACTTCATCTTCCCCTCCTCCTATGTAGCCACGAAGCTGAACATCTTCGAAGGTCAGTACGCCCCCTGCGGCGTATCCAACCTGCGCTATAAGGGCCAGAAGGTGCACGATTCCTACATCACCATGGACGAATATGAAGCCGCTTATGACCAGTGGCTGGTGGATATGGGAACCAACTAAGCCTTCCTAATGCTTTACAGGAAAGCCCGCAACGCTTGCGATTCAAGGCAAAAAGGGGCTGTCCGCCGCTAAGGCGGACGCCCCTTCGCCTTATCGCCTCGGCCCACAGGCGGCCCGGTAGGGCTGCTTTGCCTTTTCACCTACCCCGCGTCATTCTTGCAAGGGGGCCAACCGCCTATGATACGCTACATCTCCAAGCGCTTTCTGCGCGCCTTCATCACGCTGTTCATCATCCTTTCCGTGGTTTTCATCCTGGTCAGGCAGATGCCTGTGGAGGGATACTTCCCCAACTACGACAAGATGAGCAAGGCCCAGATCGAAAACGGCATCCGGCAACTGGGCTTGGACCAACCCATGTACGTGCAGCTGTTCCGTTTTTTTCGGGACCTGCTTTCCGGCGACCTTGGCATCTCCAGGGTCTACCGCAATAACGTGGCCGTTACGGAAATACTCGCCCCCAAGATCCCCCTGTCGCTGCAGCTGGGCTCCTTGGCCCTGTTGGTTTCGCTGCTGGCGGGCTTGCCCATGGGCGTGCTCATGGCAAGGCATAAGGGAAGGTTTTTCGACCATCTTGGAACGGTCTTTATCGTGTTCATTCAGGCCGTTCCCGCGGCGGTGTATTACCTTTTTATACAGCTCTACGGCACCGAATGGATGCACATCAAGATGCTCTTTGACGCCAGCGATTGGAAAAGTTGGATCTTGCCGGTCTTTTCCATGAGCCTTGGCAACATCGCCTATTACGCCATGTGGGTGCGGCGCTATATGGTGGACGAGCTGAACAAGGACTACGTGCAGCTGGCCCGCATCAAGGGCCTCAAGTCCTCCAAGATCATGTTCCGCCACGTTTTTCGCAACGCCTTCGTTCCCATGGCCCAATACCTGCCCACCTCCTTTCTCAACACGGTGATCGGCTCCATTTACATCGAATCCCTGTATTCCATCCCCGGCATGGGCGGCTTGCTGGTGGACGTCATCAAGCGGCAAGACAACGCCATGGTGCAGGCCATCGTGTTGCTGTTTGCGACCGTTGGCATCATTGGTTTGATCCTGGGCGACCTGATGATGGTCATCCTGGATCCGCGCATTAGCTTTGGCACGAAAGCGGGGAATCGATAAATGGCCATTTTTAAACACCACGCCAAGATTGAAGCGCTAGAGAAAAGTTTGAACGAATCCCTCTCCACCGCCTTGAGCGAGGAGGAGCAGTTCCAATTCGCCGAGTTTGACGAGGCGGAGGTGGAGCGCAGCGGCTACTCCAACTATTCCTATTGGCGCTCGACGCTGAAGATGTTTAGCAAAAACCGCATCGCCATGTTCCTGCTGGTGCTCATGGGGGCGCTGGTAGTCTTCACCTTCATCCAGCCCTATCTGCCTGGTCAGATCGACTATTTCCAGGTCAACAACGACAGCACCACCGGCATGCCGCTGCGCAACGTACCCCCGGGAGATGTGGTGGAATTAACCGATGGCACCCAGTTCCGCTTCATCCTTGGCTCCAACAACATCGGCCAGGACCTTTGGGCCAACATCTGGGCCGGCACGCGCACGTCCCTGTTCATCGGCGTGGCCGTGGCCTTGGTGGAGGCCACGCTGGGCATCCTGGTGGGCGTTTTATGGGGCTATGTGCGCAAGCTGGACTTCATTTTTACCGAGCTGTATAACATCCTGGACAACATTCCCACCACCATCGTGCTGATCCTGGTGGCCTATATCTTGCAGCCCAGCATCGGCACGTTGATTTTCGCCATGTCCTTAACCGGTTGGATCGGCATGGCCCGCTTCATCCGCAACCAGATCATCATCATCCGCGACCGGGATTATAACCTGGCCTCGCGCTGCCTTGGCACCCCCACCTACCGGGTGATCTTCAAGAACCTCTTGCCCTATCTGATCTCCGTCATCATGCTGCGCATGGCCCTGTCCATCCCCGCCAACATCGGCTACGAGGTCTTCATCACCTACATCGGCCTTGGGCTGCCCGCCACCACCGCGAGCCTCGGTAACCTGATCAACGTGGGCCGCTCGCTCATGCTCTCCCCCGCGCTGCGCTACCAGTTGATCTATCCCACCATCGTGCTTTCCATCATCACCATTTCCTTCTACACCATCGGCAACGCCTTTTCCGACGCGGCCGACCCCAAGAACCACCGCTAAAGAAAAGGAGGTAGACACATGCAGGAAGCAAGCTCTGCAAAGCCCATTTTGAGCGTCCGCGATCTTTCCGTGCGCTTTCGCCTGCGCGGTCAGTCCCTCCACGCCATCCGCGGCGTCTCCTTGGACGTGTATCCCGGCGAAAGCCTGGCGCTGGTGGGCGAAAGCGGTTGCGGCAAGTCCGTGCTCAACAAGAACTTCATCGGCCTGTTGGACAACAACGGCTACATCGATCAGGGCCAGATCCGCTACTACGCCATGAATGGAATGCCCTCCGCCCCGGACGGCGCGCTGTACAAGGCCGACGAGGAAGGCCGCATGTACGCGGACCTGGCCGCCTTCCAGCGGGAAAAGGATTGGCTCAAGATCCGCGGCAAGGAGATCTGCATGGTGATGCAGGACCCCATGACCTCCCTCAATCCCCTCAAGACCATCGGCGCGCAGATCGGCGAGGCCATCCGCCTGCACCAGGGGCTCAAGGGGCAGGCCCTGCACCAGGCCGTGGTGCAGATCATGAAGGACGTGCGCATCGACGACGCCGAACGACGCAGCCGCCAGTATCCCCATGAGTTTTCCGGCGGCATGCGCCAAAGGGTGGTCATCGCCATCGCCATCGCCTGCAAGCCCAAGATCCTCATCTGCGACGAGCCCACCACCGCCCTGGACGTGACCATCCAAGCGCAGATTCTGAACCTGCTCAAGGAACTGAAGGCCAAGTACAACCTGACCATCCTCTTCATCACCCACGACCTTGGTGTGGTGGCCAACATCGCCGACCGCGTGGCCGTCATGTACGCCGGCGACATCGTCGAGTACGGCTTGGTGAACGAGATCTTCTACTCCCCCAAACATCCCTATACCTGGGCCCTGCTCTCCTCCCTGC
>CALWRM010000100.1 GCA_944383925.1 uncultured Clostridia bacterium | reverse complement strand
GCGTCCGTCGCGCCGCCGGAAACGTCCAGGTCCTCGGGAACGACGAATTGGATGCATTTGACCAGCACATCCCGGCAGCTAGGATAGCTGTGGGCGGGGATGGTCATGGCCTTCATGCCGCGTTGGTGTTCCATATCGTTCTCGTCCAGTTCGGTGAGAATGACGGCAAGGGCGACACGCCGGTTTGGACAGACATTTTTGATGGTTACATCCAGCTGGAGAATGCGCCCCTGGGAGGAAAGGGGGACATCCCCAAGATCCACGAGCACGGAGTCCTGGCAGCCCTTCGCGACAAGCTCCACCGGGGTGGGACAGGGCTCGGGATGCACCACCACGTCGCAGTCCACCGTCACCTCCGGATCGGGAAAGGCGACCAGGTTGCCCTCGGCGTCGGAATACTGGATGGATTGGTTGACCCGCTTTTTGCCCCCGCTGTCGGCGGCGTGCCGCACATAGAACTCCAGCACGGCGCTTTGGCTATTGGTCACACCAAGCTCCGAGATGGTCCATAGGATTCTCTGATCGTCCAGCTGCACGGCCGTTCCCACGCTGGGCGAGGGGAGGGAGGTGATGACAAAATCCGCGTTGACAATCTCGTCGATGCGCACATCCGTGGCGCCGGGCTTGGAGATGTTGGCCGCCAGCTCGGCAAACAGGGCTTCCAAATCCGCCGCGTCCGGCGTGATGGCCACGTGGGTGACATCTGGGTCCGAGGCCCATTCGTTCAGGGCGTTGACATCCAAGCCGTCGGAGCCGATGAGGCCGATGCAGTAGATGATGATGCCCTTGGCCTTAGCCTGCGCGGCGACGGGAGCGGGCGGCGTGCCCGTGGTGGTTTTTCCGTCGGTGAACAGAACGATCACCTTGGCGTTGCTGGAGCTGGGATCGAAGAGGTCCATGGCTTTTGTGAAAGCGGCGGCATGGTTGGTGCTGCCGCCGGCGTCCAGGTCGTCCACGGCAAGTTTAAGCGCATCCACGGAGGTGATCAGTTGCGTGTTGGCCGTGGCCGTATCCGCGAAGCTGACGATGCCGATGCGGCTGCCAAAGCCGATCTGACCGTCCTTGCCGCCGTCGGTGGCCTCGTCGATGATGTCGATAAAGGTCTTGGCGCCAGCCTTCATGTTGGCCAGAGGCGATCCCGCCATGCTGCCGGAGCGGTCCAGGGCAAGCACGATATCGGTAGGGTTGGAGATGATATCTGGAGCGGCTGTCAAGGCCAAGGTTACCCGAAGGCTTCCGTCACAGCCGATGCGATCGGTATTGATCTGCTTGTTCGAGCTTGTAACACCCATGCGTGTTACCTCCTTCCGGGGGAAGTTGTCCCCCCTTGACATGCTATGCAAAACACGTCCGGCCTGACACTTTGGCTTCCAGAAGGGGAAAGATGGCTTGAAAAAAGCGGGGTTTCATGGTATTCTCTTGGTAAGTTTTTGCCGCTGCGCAAGGGATCCCTGACGGGCCCGCGAGGAAGCGGATCGATTCAAGAGGCATTTTACGCCCGCTGCAACAGGGGGGATTGGCCGATGAAACAACCCAAGATCAACGCGGAAAGCCTGCGCCACCACTTCGGCTACAGCTGGTGGAGCTATCTGCTCTTTGCCGCGGCGCTGGTCATGTTTTGGAGCTTCGCCTACAGCGCGACGGAATATGTGCCCCCGGCGGAGAAGAGCATCTACGTCAACTTTGCGGGCGCGTACGTGTCCGACGAGCTGATCGAGGACCTGACCGCCGAGGCCTACGAAGCCTTCCCCGAGATGGAGCTGATCGAGTTCTACGGGCTATACCTGGATGTCAGCGACAGCGAAAACGGCTATGCCGCCAACCAGAAGCTGACGGTGATGATCGCCGCCGGTGAGGGCGACGTGTTCTTGATCGACCGATCCGTTTTCCAGAGCTTTGCACAGATTGGGGCGTTCCAGCCCCTCGACGAGCTGCTGGAGGAGGGCGGCTTGCTGGAGGGATGGTACACACAGGAGGAAATCGAGGAGGGAACCTTGGAGGTGGAGGACCTTGGGCTGCACTGCTACGGCTTGCCTGCGGAGCGCTTCTATTCCTATTACGAGTATGGCGTGGACCCGCGCGACTATTATCTCGTGCGCGCCAGCTACACCAGAAACCCCGAGTATGCCGACAAGATGCTCCTCTTCCTAACCCAGCACGGCATGGCCGCGGAGCGGCCTGACTGGTTGGACGAGACGAGCCAGCGGGAGCAGGAGGCCCAACAGGAGGCCAGCCAGATCGCGCCGATCGGCTAGAAGAAGCGATGAAAAAAACTGCCGCCCAACGCCCGGGCGGCAGTTGCCGTTTGAAGGGGGCGGCGAGCTGGCTCCTGGCCTGGAGTCCCTGGGGCCGCCCGGGGCGGCGCGTTGCCAACGGCCTAGCGCCTAGGCGAGCGGGGGAGGATGCCCCCTTGGGCGGGCGCAGGAAGGGCTGTGCCCGTAAGGGCGGCCGTGCGGGCCGCAAAGATCAGGAGAAGGAAGGGAGGCGCATGCGCATGGAGATCAGCCTGGAGCAGGCCCGGCGTTTTGTTCTCCTGCAACAGGGTTTGCTGGGCGGGTATCGCTATGCCGGCAAACAGGGAGCCCTGGACTTCGTCCGCCATGCCGGCTGCATCCAGTTCGACCCGGTGGACGTTTGCGGCAAGATGGCGGAGCTCACCCTGCAATCGCGGGTGAAGGGCTTTTCAAAACAGCAGCTGAACGAGCTGTTGTACGAGGACAGGCGCCTGTTCGATTACCCGGACAAGCAGCTTTCCATCCTTCCGACGGAAAACTGGCCGTATTACGGCCGCTATCGGGAGCAGGCCAGGCGCGGCGGGGAGAAGTTCGAGGGCATGGGCCTCTTGGAGGAACAGGCGCTGGCCTATATTCGGGAAAAGGGGCCCGTTTGCTCCGAGGAGCTGCCGCTGTCCGGCAAGCTGTTTTGGCACTCCCATATCCATTGGAGCGGCGATTGGCATGGGGAATCCAAGGCCTCCCGCGCGGTGCTCGAGCAGCTGTACTCCACGGGCGAGCTGGTGATCCACCACAAAAGGGGAACGCGCAAGTACTACGATCTGGCGCAGCGGCACATTCCCGCCCGGATCCTGCAGGCGCCCGAGCCGCTGCCCGACGACTTTGACCACCAGAAGTGGCGGGTACAAAATAGGATCGGCGCGGCGGGACTGGTGTGGGACCGGGCTTCGGGGTATTGGAACAACGTTTGGGGCCTGACCACGGACCTTCGCCACAAGGTCTTCCAAACCCTGCTGCAGGAGGGGACCATCGCCAGCTTGCGCATCCAAGGCCTTAAGCCGGATTTCTATTACCGGGTGCAGGACGCGCCCCTGCTGGAGCTGGCCTGTTCCGGGCAAAGCCATCGCAGGCGCTGCGAGCTGATCGCGCCCCTGGACCCCTTTCTCTGGGATAAACCACTCACCCGTGCCCTCTTTGGCTTTGCCGAGACCTGGGAGATCTACACGCCGCAGGAGAAGCGGCGGTACGGCGCCTACACGCTGCCCATCCTCTATGGGGAGCGTTTTGCCGGCCGGCTGGAAGCCGTCTGCGACCGGGAGACA
>CALWRM010000099.1 GCA_944383925.1 uncultured Clostridia bacterium | reverse complement strand
ACGTGCAGATGACGATCAAGCTGATCAACCCCATCGCCATCGAGGAAGGCCTGCGCTTCGCCATTCGCGAGGGCGGCCGCACGGTGGGATCGGGCGTTGTGTCCTCCATCATCGAGTAAGATCGAGTCAGGGAAAGACCCAAGGGCCATGCGCCAAGAAGGCCCCGGTTCCATGGAACCGGGGCCTTCCTTCGCCTTCGGGAAGGCGGCAAGGCGCGCGCAAAAAGGGGGAGTCCCAGGCACAACGGCCGAATGGCGAGTTAAATGTTGGTTAATTATTGCCAGCGCCTTGCGGATTTTACATGGGCGTTGTATGATAAATGAGTTGCCGCATGGGATGAAGCGGGAGGTTGCCGGTCGGCCGCCGGGTAATTCCCGTGGACCAGTCCGTTCTCGAGATGGACGACGAGTTCACAGCTCGCCGTGAAAAATTAAGGTGCGGCACACACGGCCAAGTGTTCTTGAGGAACGCTGTGAACATCGAATAATAAGGAGGTTTTACCTGCATGGCCAACCAGAAAATCCGCATCAAGCTCAAGGCCTATGAGCACAGCCTCATCGACCAGTCCGCGCAGCGCATCGTCGAGACCGCCAAGCGCACCGGCGCCCGCGTCTCCGGCCCCATCCCCCTCCCCACCGAGAAGGAGATCGTGACCATCCTGCGCTCGCCCCATAAGTACAAGGATTCGAGGGAACAGTTCGAAATGCGCACCCACAAGCGCCTCATCGACATTCTCTCTCCTACCCCCCGCACGGTGGACGCGCTGATGCGCCTGGATCTGCCCGCGGGCGTGGATATCGAAATCAAGCTGTGATGAAAGCGAGGATCAACCCATGAAAAAGGCAATTCTCGGCACGAAGGTCGGGATGACGCAGCTGTTCCAGAAGGACGGCACCGTCGTTCCCGTGACCGTCGTCGAAGCGGGCCCCTGCACCGTGGTGCAGGTCAAGTCCGTGGAGAAGGATGGCTACAAGGCCATCCAGGTAGGCTTCAAGACTCTGCCCGAGTCCCGCGTCAAGAAGCTTAAGAACAAGCCCGAGCAAGGCCACTTCAAAAAGGCTGGGGTCGCCCCCACCAGGTACCTGAGAGAGCTTCGCCTCGAGGATGCCGAAAAGTATGAAGTCGGTCAGCAGATCCAGGTGGATGTGTTCAGCGAGGACGAGTTTGTGGACGTTGTGGGCACCAGCAAGGGCCACGGCTATTCCGGCGTCATCCAGCGCTGGAACGCGCACACCGGCCCCATGGCCCACGGCTCCAAGTACCACCGCGGCGTAGGCTCTCTGAGCGCCAACTCCGATCCCTCCCGCGTGTTCAAGAACAAGCAGATGGCGGGTCAGTGGGGTCACGAGCGCGTCACCATCCAGCACCTGAAGCTGGTTCGCGTGGATGCCCAGAGGAACCTGCTCTTCATCAAGGGCGCCGTTCCCGGCCCCAACGGCGGCCTGCTCATCGTCCGCAACTCCGTTAAGGGTTAAGGGCGCAGGCAGCATAAGGAGGACAAAGAATCATGCCAAAGGTTGACGTGTTGAATATGCAAGGCGCCAAGGTAGGCGAAGCAGAGCTGAGCGAAGGGATCTTCGCGGTTGAAATGAACGAGGCTCTGGTGCACCAGGTGGTCAAGGCCCAGCTGGCCAACAAGCGCCAGGGCACCCAGAGCGCCCTGACCCGCTCGGAGGTTTCCGGCGGCGGCAGGAAGCCCTGGAGGCAAAAGGAAACCGGCCGCGCCCGCCAGGGCAGCACCCGCTCCCCCCAGTGGACCCATGGCGGCGTGGTCTTCGCGCCCAAGCCCAGGGACTACACCCAGTCCATCCCTCGTAAGATGAAGCGCCTGGCCCTCAAGTGCGCCCTGAGCGCCAAGGTCAGCGCCGGCGAGCTGGTCGTGCTGGACGAGCTGAAGCTCTCTCAGCCCAAGACCCGCGAGATGGCCGCCGTCATGAAGGCCCTGGGCGCCGAAAAGGCCCTGGTGGTCCTCAACGAAAAGGACGAGAGCGTGCTGCGCGCCAGCGGCAACATCCAGGCTTTGAAGCTCGCGTATGTGAACACCATCAACGTGTACGACATACTCAAGTACGACAAGCTGGTCATTCTCCAGGCTGCGCTGCCCAAGGTTGAGGAGGTGTACGCATGAAGGATTTCCACGACGTGATCATCCGCCCGGTGCTCACCGAAAAGAGCTACCAGACCATCGCGGATAAGGACTATACCTTCGAGGTCGCCATCAAGGCCAATAAGACCGAGATCAAGCAGGCCATCGAAGCCATCTTCGGCGTGAAGGTGGAGCGCGTCAATACCGTTCGCCAGATTGGCAAGATCAAGCGCATGGGCATGCACTCCGGCCGCCGGCCCGAGGTGAAAAAGGCCTTCGTTAAGCTTGCCAAGGACTCCAAGCCCATCGAGTTCTTCGAGGGCATGGCCTAAGATTCACGTTCCTTTAAGGAGGTAAGTCCCAAATGCCTATCAAGTTTTATAAGCCGACCTCTCCGGGACGTCGCTTCATGTCGGTTTCCACCTTTGAGGAAATCACCACCAAGACCCCGGAAAAGTCGCTGCTTGAGGATAAGCGCGGTCAGGCTGGCCGCAACGTGCACGGCCACATCACCGTCCGCTTCCGCGGCGGCCAGGCCCGCAGAAAGTACCGCATCATCGACTTTAAGCGCAACAAGGACGGCGTGCCCGCCAAGGTTGCCACCATCGAGTACGACCCCAACCGCAGCGCCAACATCGCCCTGCTCCACTACGCCGACGGCGAGAAGCGCTACATCCTGGCCCCTTACGGCCTGAAGGTGGGCGACACCATCCTCAGCGGCGAGAACGCCGACATCAAGCCCGGCAACGCCCTGCCCATCAGCGCCATCCCCGTGGGTACCTTGATCCATAACATCGAGCTGCTCCCCGGCAAGGGCGGCAAGCTCGTGCGCTCCGCCGGCAACGCCGCCCAGCTCATGGCCAAGGAAGGCTCCCACGCCCAGGTCCGCCTGCCCTCCGGCGAGGTTCGCCTCATCCCCATGGGCGCTCGCGCCACCATCGGCCAGGTCGGCAACATCGACCATGAGAACGTGAACCTCGGCAAGGCCGGCCGCGTTCGCCACATGGGCAAGCGCCCCCACAACCGCGGCGTCGTCATGAACCCCAACGATCACCCCCATGGCGGCGGCGAGGGCAAGTCCCCCGTCGGCATGCCCGGACCTGTGACCCCCTGGGGCAAGCCCACCCTGGGCCGCAAGACCCGCAAGCACCGCAACCCCACCGACAAATTCATCGTCAAGCGCAGGGGCAGCAAGTAAGCGCTTTGAAAGGAGGCTGTTTCCGTGTCAAGATCCGTTAAGAAAGGCCCTTTCGTAGCTGAAAAACTGCTCAAGAGGGTTGAAGAGATGAACAACAAGGGCGAGAAGAAGGTCCTCAAGACCTGGTCCAGGGCTTCGACCATCTTCCCCGACTTTGTGGGCCACACCATCGCCGTGCACGATGGCCGCAAGCACGTTCCCGTCTACATCACCGAGGACATGGTGGGCCACAAGCTGGGCGAGTTCGCCCCCACCAGAACCTTCCGTGGCCATGCCGGCGAGAAGTCTTCCGGCGGCCGATAATTGAAGGAGGATTAGTATGGCCACAAGAAGCCGTGAAAAGAGCGCCGCGCGCAAGGCCAACGCCGACAAGCGCCCCCGCGCCGTCGCCAAATACATTCGCATCCCTTCCCGCAAGGTGCACATCGTGCTGGACCTGATCCGCGGCAAGAAGGCCGAGCAGGCCCTGGCGATCCTGATGAACACCCCCAAGGCTGCGTCCCCCATCGTGGAAAAGGTGCTCCTTTCCGCCATGGCCAACGCCGAGAACAACCTGGAGCTCGACAAAGGCTCTCTGTACGTCGCCGAGTGCTTTGCCAACCAGGGCCCCACGCTCAAGCGCTACCATCCCCGCAGCCGGGGCCAGGCCTTCCCCATCAAGAAGCGCACGAGCCACATCACCGTGATCCTGGATCAGGTAAAGTAACAAGGAGGGAAATTCATGGGTCAGAAGGTCAATCCCCACGGCGCGCGCGTTGGCGTGATCAAGGACTGGTCCACCCGCTGGTACGCCGAGAAAAAGGATTTTTCCAATTACCTTATTGAGGATTACAAGCTGCGCAAGATGCTTAAGGAAAAGCTCTACGCCGCCGGTATCTCCCACATCGACATCGAGCGTGCGGCCAATAAGGTAACCGTCAATATTTTCACCGCCAAGCCCGGCATCGTCATCGGCCGCGGCGGCGCAGGCGCCGAGGCCCTGAAGAAGGAAATCGAGGCCTTCACCGGCAAGACCGTTTCCCTGAACATCGTGGAGATCAAGGGCGCGGATGCGGACGCTCAGCTGATCGCTGAGTCCGTGGCCGCTTCCCTGGAAAAGCGCGTCTCCTTCCGCCGCGCCATGAAGCAGGCCATGGGCCGCGCGATGCGCGCCGGCGCCAAGGGCGTCAAGATCAAGGCCGGCGGCCGCCTGGGCGGCGCCGAAATCGCCAGGACCGAGGGCTACCACGAGGGATCCATCCCCCTGCAGACCCTGCGCGCCAACATCGATTACGGCTTTGCCGAGGCCGCTACCACCTACGGCCGCATCGGCGTCAAGGTTTGGATTTACAAAGGGCAGGTGCTTCCCCGCGCCAAGCGCCCCGTCAAGAACGCGGAGGGAGGAAAATAACCTATGTTGATGCCTAAGAGGGTTAAGCGCCGTCGCGTGTTCCGCGGCCGCATGAAGGGCAAGGCCACCCGCGGCAACTTCGTTGCCTACGGCGATTACGGCCTCGTCGCCACCCAGCCCGCCTGGGTGACCTCCAACCAGATCGAGTCCGCCCGTGTGGCCATGACCCGCTTCATCAAGCGCGGCGGCCAGGTGTGGATCAAGATCTTCCCCGACAAGCCCGTCACCGAAAAGCCCGCCGAGACCCGCATGGGTTCGGGCAAGGGCTCTCCCGAATACTGGGTTGCGGTTGTCAAACCCGGCCGCGTGCTCTTTGAGATTGCCGGCGTGCCCGAGGAAACCGCCCGCGAGGCCCTGCGCCTTGCCGCCCACAAGCTTCCCATTAAGACGAAGATCCTCGCCAAAGAGACTGCCAAGGGTGGTGAAGAGTAAATGAAAGCGAGCAAGTATTTCGAAATGAACGACCAGGAGCTGAACGAACAGCTCAAGGAGCTGAAATCGGAGCTTTTCAACCTTCGCTTTCAGATGGCCACCGGCCAACTTCAGAATCCGGTAAGCATTCGGGAAACCAGGCGTAACATCGCCCGTGTCAAGACCATCCTGCGGCAGCGCGAGATCAAGGCGCAGGCCTAAAACCCCACTTGGGAAAGGAGAAACTTCAACCATGTCTGAAGTAAGAGGCAACCGGAAAACCCGTGTGGGCACCGTGGTCAGCGATAAGATGGACAAGACGATCGTCGTGGCCATCCCCACCCGCGTTAAGCACAGCCTATATGGAAAAATTATGAACCGCACCACCAAGCTCAAGGCCCACGACGAGAACAACAGCTGCGGCGTTGGCGATAAGGTTCGCGTGATGGAGACCAGGCCCCTGAGCAAGGAAAAGCGCTGGCGCCTGGTGGAGATCATCGAAAAGGCGAAGTAAGCCGGGCATATTTAGGAGGGTAAACACTTATGGTACAACCGCAAACCAGATTGAAGGTGGCCGATAACACCGGCGCCAAGGAAATCATGTGCATTCGTGTGCTCGGCGGTTCCTTCCGCTCCTATGGAAGCATCGGCGACGTGATCGTGGCTTCGGTCAAGAGCGCAACACCCGGCGGTGTTGTAAAGAAGGGCGACGTCGTGAAGGCCGTCGTGGTGCGCACGGTGAAGTCCCGCCGCCGCAAGGACGGCAGCTACATCCGCTTTGACGACAACGCAGCCGTGATCATCAACGATCAGAAGCAGCCCCGCGGAACACGCATCTTTGGGCCTGTGGCGAGAGAGCTGCGCGAGAAGGATTTCATGAAGATCGTCTCGCTTGCGCCCGAGGTACTTTAATGGGAGGTGGCTAACGTGCAGGCACCAAAGAAAGTGGAAAAGATTCACGTTAAAAAGGACGATCTGGTGATCGTCATTTCCGGCAAGGATAAGGGCAAGAAGGGCAAGGTGCTCTCCGCCATGCCCAAGCAGGGCAAGGTGATCGTGGAAGGCGTTAACATCGCCACCAAGCACAAGAAGCCCCGCGCCATGGGCCAGCCCGGCGGCATCATCAAGCAGGAGGCCGCCATCTACGCCTCCAAGGTGATGCTGGTATGCCCCCGCTGCGGCAAGGCCACCCGCTTGGCCCACAAGCTGCTGGAGGATGGCAACAAGGTGCGCCTGTGCAAGAAGTGCGGCGAAACCTTTGACAAGTAGGCTGACCTTACGAAACGGAGGGACAAATTACCGTGCCCAGGTTAAAGGATAAGTATAAGGCCGAGGTTGCGCAGGCTTTGCAGCAGAAGTTCGGCTATAAAAACGTAAACCAGATCCCCAAGCTGGATAAGATCGTCATCAATATGGGACTTGGCGAGGCCAAGGACAACCCCAAGGCCCTGGACGCCGCCGTGGCGGACCTGACCGTCATCGCCGGCCAGAAGCCCCTGGTCACCACCGCCAAGAAGTCCGTTGCAAACTTTAAGGTGCGCACCGGCATGAAGATCGGCGCCAAGGTCACCCTGCGCGGGGACCGCATGTATGAGTTTGCCGACAAGCTCATGAACATCGCCCTGCCCCGCGTGCGCGACTTCCGCGGCGTGTCCACCAAGGCCTTCGACGGCCGCGGCAACTACGCCCTGGGCGTGCGCGAGCAGCTCATCTTCCCCGAGATCGAGTACGACAAGATCGACAAGATCCGCGGCATGGAGATGATCTTCGTGACCACCGCCAACACCGACGAAGAGGCAAAGGAGCTGCTCAGGCTTCTTGGCATGCCCTTCGCCCAAGGCTAAGAAAGGAGAGCGGAAAGAAATTGGCTAAGAAGAGTATCGTCAACCGTCAGCAAAAGCCTGCTAAGTTCTCCACCAGAGCCTATACCCGTTGCCGCATCTGCGGCCGGCCTCACTCGGTGCTTCGCAAGTACGGCATTTGCCGCATTTGCTTCCGTGAGTTGGCTTATAAAGGACAGATTCCCGGTGTCCGCAAGGCTAGTTGGTAACCGGAGTACACGTCTTTGAGGAGGAAAAAGCATTATGCTCATCAATGATCCCGTCGCTGATATGCTAACACGTATCCGCAATGCTCTGGTCGCCAAGCACGAAACCACCACGCTCCCCGCCTCCAACATGAAAAAGGCCATCGCGCAGATTCTCGTGGACGAGGGTTACATCAAGGGCTTCGAGGTGATCGACGACGGCGTGCAGGGCACCATCAAGCTCACCCTGAAATACGACGGCAACCGCAAGGGCGTCATCTCGGGCCTGAAGCGCATTTCCAAGCCCGGCCTGCGCGTTTACGCCAAGTCCGAGGATATCCCCAAGGTGCTCGGCGGCCTGGGTATCGCCATCATTTCCACGTCCAAGGGCGTTATGACCGACCGTCAGGCCCGCAAGAACGCAGTGGGCGGCGAAGTGCTCTGCTACGTTTGGTGATGAATTAGGAGGTGCTTTGATTTGTCTCGTATCGGCAGACTTCCGGTTGAAATCCCCGCGGGCGTCACGGTCACCATCGCGCAGGACAACTTGGTCACCGTCAAGGGCCCCAAGGGCCAGCTGACCCAGGCGATTCATCCGGATATGATTTTGACCCAGGAGGGCAACCTGCTGCACGTGCAGCGTCCTTCCGAAACCAAGCAGCACAAGGCCCTGCATGGCCTGAGCCGCACCCTGCTCCACAACATGGTGGAGGGCGTGACCAAGGGCTATCAGAAGGGCTTGGATATCGTCGGCGTGGGCTACCGCGCCCAGGTGCAGGGCAAGAAGCTGGTTGTGAACATCGGCTATTCCCATCCCGTGGAGATGGAGCCCGCCGAGGGCATCAGCTTTGAGTGCCCCACCCCCAACAAGGTGCTGGTCAAGGGCATCGACAAGCAGCTGGTGGGCGCCGTGGCCGCCAACGTTCGCTCTATCCGCGAACCCGAGCCCTATCACGGCAAGGGCATCAAGTATGAAACCGAAGTCATCCGCCGCAAGGAAGGCAAGACCGGTAAGAAGTAAAGGGGTGAACGTACGTGATCCAGAAGAAGGACAAAAACGCCATTCGCCGGATCCGCCACGAGCGCGTCCGCAAGAAGATCTCCGGGAGCACCGAGCGTCCCCGCTTTTGCGTGTACCGGAGCTTGAGCAATATTTATGTACAGGTAATCGACGACACCAAGGGCGCCACCCTCGTGTCCGCCTCGACCCTCGACAAGGCCTTAAAGCCCCAGCTTGAGTCCGTGGATAAGAAGGGCGCTGCAAAGCTGGTCGGCAAGCTGGCCGCCGAGCGCGCCTTGGAAGCCGGCATCAAGCAGGTCGTCTTCGACCGTGGCGGCTATGTCTACACCGGCCGCGTGGCCGCCGTTGCTGAGGGCGCCAGGGAAGCTGGCCTCAGCTTCTAAAACGACAGGAGGGTATTACATGCAGCGCAATGATCGCGTAGAGAGCGAATTTAAGGAAAAGCTGGTTGCCGTAAACCGCGTGACCAAGGTTGTTAAGGGCGGCCGCAACTTCCGCTTCAGCGCCCTGATCGTGGTGGGCGACGAGAAGGGCCGCGTGGGCGTTGGCATGGGCAAGGCCGCGGAAATCCCCGAGGCCATCCGCAAGGGCGTTGAGGATGCCAAGAAGCACCTGATCAACGTGCCCATCGTCGGCACCACCATTCCCCACGAGGCCATCGGCAAGTTCGGCACCGGCAAGGTCGTGCTCATGCCCGCGCCCGCCGGCTCCGGCGTTATCGCGGGCGGCCCGGTGCGTGCGGTCATCGAGAGCGCCGGCGTGCGCGACATCGTCACCAAGTCTTACGGCACCAACAACCCCACCAACGTGGTTAAGGCCACCATCGAGGGGCTCAAGCAGCTCAAGACCATCGAAGACGTGGCAAAGCTTCGCGGCAAGACCGTTGAAGAGTTGCTGGGCTAAGGAGGAAGGTCACCATGAAGCTTAAGATCACCCTTAAGAAGAGCACCAGCGGCCGGCTGGAAAAGCAGCAGCGCACCGTCGCGGCCCTGGGCCTGAAGAAGATCGGCTCCTCCGTCATTCAGCCCGACAACCCCGCCATCAGGGGCATGATCTTCACGGTTCAACACATGGTTTCTGTTGAAGAAATCGCTGAGTAAGCAAGGAGGCACGACATGAAACTCCATGAAATTTCTCCTGCAGCGGGTTCCACCACCGCGCCAAAGCGGTTGGGCCGCGGCACCGGCTCCGGCCTGGGAAAGACCTCCGGCAAGGGCCACAAGGGCGCGAAGGCCCGCTCCGGCGGCGGCAAGCAGCCGGGCTTTGAGGGCGGCCAGATGCCCCTTGCCAGGCGCCTGCCCAAGCGCGGCTTTACCAACATCTTCGCCAAGGAATACGCCGCCGTGAACGTCTCCGCCCTGGAGATCTTCGACAACGGTTCCGTGGTGGACGCCGAAGCCCTCAAGCGGGCCGGCATCATCAAGAAGAGCCTTTGCGGCGTGAAGATTTTGGGCGAGGGCGACTTCACCAAGAACCTGACCGTTAAGGCCGCCAAGTTCTCTAAGAGCGCACAGGCAAAAATCGAGGCGAACGGTGGGAAAGCAGAGGTGATCTAACGTGCTTGAAACTTTCCGCAATGCATGGAGAGTGGAAGAACTTCGCAAGAAGATTCTCTACACGTTAATGATGCTTCTGGTCTACCGCCTGGGCGGCATTATCCCCTCCCCCTTTATCGATACCGAAGTGATTGCCTCGGCCATCTCTTCCATGAGCGTGCTGGGTATGATCGACTTTATCAACGGTCAAAACTTCTCCAACTTCACCATCTTCGCCATGGGCATCCAGCCCTACATCACCTCCTCCATCATCATGCAGCTGCTCACCATCGCCATCCCCTCCCTGGAAAAGCTCCAGAAGGAAGGCGAGGAGGGCCGCAAGAAGATCGCCCAGATCACCCGCTACGTCACCGTGGCCCTGGGCTTCGTGATGGCGGTCGGCATCATCCTGAGCCTTGGTTCCCAGGCCTTCCTGGACGGAAACCCCACCTGGTTTGAGTACATGGTGGTCTTCCTCTCCTTGGCCGGCGGCACCGCGTTCGCGATGTGGATCGGCGAACGGATCACCGAAAACGGCATCGGCAACGGCATCTCCCTGATGATCTTCGTGGGCATCATCGCCTCCTTCCCCGGCCAGATCTACGAGGCCATCACGGCGGTCGCCATCAACCCCATCAGCGCGTGGTACATCCCCCTGGTGGTCATCGGCATCCTGCTGCTGGTGGTGGGCATCGTGTTTGTGGACGAGGGCCAGCGCAGGATCCCCGTGCAGTATGCCAAGCGCATGGTCGGCCGCAGGATGTACGGCGGCCAGTCCACCCACATCCCCATCAAGGTGAACTCCTCCGGCGTCATGCCCCTGATCTTCGCCATCTCCATCATCCAAACGCCCTCCATCTTCGCGGCCTTCTGGCCCTCCAGCGGGTTTAGCCTTTGGTACAACCGGTGGTTTAGCGCCTCCAGCTGGCTCTACATGCTGGTCTTCGCGGTGTTGATCGTGGCGTTTACCTACTTCTATTCCTCCATCACCTTCAATCCCCAGGAGATCTCCAAGAACCTGCAGCAAAACGGCGGCTTCATCCCGGGCATCCGCCCCGGCAAGCCCACCGGCGACTATCTTGCCAAGATCTCCAACCGCATCACCCTCTTCGGCGCCCTGTTCCTGGCCCTGATCGCGACCATTCCGTCCGCCATCATCGCCTTGACCGGCTCCAGCGCCCCCTTCACCGCCACCGGTATCCTCATCGTGGTGTCCGTGGCCTTGGAAACCACCAAGCAGTTGGAGGCCCAGATGATGATGCGCCACTACAAGGGTTTCATGAAGTAAGTTGCAGGAGCTAGAGAAGCTATGAAATTGATCTTCTTGGGCCCGCCGGGCGCGGGCAAGGGCACCCAGGCCGAGCGCGTGATCGAGCGCTTGGGCGTTCCCCAGATTTCCACGGGCGAGCTACTGCGCAGGGCCATGAAGGAAGGCACCGAAACGGGCGTCAAGGCGCGCGGCTACATCGAGAGCGGCGCCCTCGTGCCCGACGAGATCGTGCTGGACCTGGTGGCTGAGCGCTTGGCCCAGCCCGATTGCCAGAACGGCTACCTGCTGGACGGCTTTCCCAGAACGCTGAACCAGGCCGAGGCCCTGGAGCGCGTGGCCCAGATGGACGCCGTGGTCAACATCCAGGTGCCCGACGAGGTCATCGTCAAGCGCCTGTCCGGCCGCCGCGTGTGCGCCGCCTGCGGCCACACCACCCACGTGGACCTGGCGCCCGACGGCGTGTGCCCCAAGTGCGGCAAGCCCTTGACCCAGCGCAAGGACGACGACGCCTCCGCGGTGGCCAACCGCCTGGTGGTCTATGCCAAGCAAACCCAGCCCCTCATCGAGTACTACGAGAAGAAGGGCCTGCTGCTGAGCGTGGACGGCTGCCAGGAGATGAACGCCGTGACCGAGGAGATCCTGGCCCGGCTGCAGGAGCTTGGCCGATGATCACCTACAAAAACGAGGCCGAGATTGCGAAGATCCGCGCCGCCGGCAGGGTGCTCTTTGAGGTCATGCAGGAGGTGAAGGCCGCGGTCCGGCCTGGGGTTTCCACCTACGAGCTGGACCAGATCGCCGAGGCCGCCATCGTGCGGCGCGGCGGCCGGCCCTCGGAAAAGGGGTACAACGGATACCCGGGATCCATCTGCGCCTCCGTGGACGCGGAGGTGGTGCATGGCATCCCCCTGCGGAGCACCCTCCTTCGGGAAGGCCAGATCGTCAGCATCGACTGCACCGTGGAGCTGGACGGCTACCAGGCGGATATGGCCAGGACCTTTGCCGTGGGGAAGATCGACCCGTCGGCCCAACTGTTCGTGGACAGAACCAGGGAGGCCTTCTACCAGGGCATACGCTTTGCCAAGGTCGGCTACCGAATCGGGGACATTTCCTCCGCCATCCAATCTTACGTCGAGAGCTTTGGCTACGGCGTGGTGCGGGTTTTGTGCGGACATGGCATTGGCCAGGAGATGCATGAGGACCCGGAAGTGCCCAACTTTGGCCTGGCGGGCCACGGCCTGCGGCTGCGGCCCGGCCTGGTGATCGCCGTGGAACCCATGACCACGATGTCCGGCAATTACGACGTGTATCGAAAGCGCGACCGCTGGACCTACGTGACGCGGGACCATAGCCTCGCAGCCCATTACGAAAACACCATTTGCGTCACCCCCGACGGGGAGCCCGAGATCTTAACCATCCCCTCCGACGCGAAGGAGGACGTATGAGCCAAACGCCCATCAGGCCCGGCCAGGTCGTCAAGGCCAAGGCGGGCAGAGACAGGGGCCGCCTCTTTCTGGTGGTGGCCCGCGTGGATGACAGCTACGTGCTCATCGCGGACGGGGCGACCCGGCGCATGGACAAACCAAAGAAGAAGAAGGAAAAGCACTTGGAGCCCACGGAGGAATATATTTCCAACCTGGCGGAAAAGCTAGAGACGGGCGTCCGCGTCTTCGACTCGGAGCTTCGCAAATGCTTAAGCGCCATGGAGGCTGTCAAGGACGCCGCGTCGCTTTAGCGAGGAGGGATCAAGAGTCATGTCTAAGCAGGATGTTATCGAGGTGGAAGGCAAGGTATTGGAGGCCTATCCCAACGCCATGTTCCAGGTGGAGCTGCCCAACGGGCACAAGATCCTGGCCCACATCTCCGGCAAGCTCCGCATGAACTTCATCAGGATCTTGCCCGGCGACAAGGTCACCATCGAGCTTTCGCCCTATGACCTGACCAGGGGAAGGATCACCTGGCGCGGCAAGGCGTAAAGGGGCTCTTCCGGCCAAACACCCAACTTTCTTAGGAGGTAAACCAGCGATGAAAGTGAGACCTTCCGTTAAGCCCATCTGCGAAAAGTGCAAGATCATCAAGCGCAAGGGCCGCGTCATGGTCATTTGCGAAAACCCCAAGCATAAGCAGCGCCAGGGCTAAGACCTTGGGCCGCGAGCCCATCCCTTTGGTATGAGGGGCGCTAAGGTTTGGGGAAGGATGCCTTTCCAGCCTGCGCATAAGCGGCTGCACGGGTTCGCCCCGTGATTTGTGCGTATCAAGCTGCCTTTTATACATAAAAACCCGTAGAGTCAAAACCGGTTTCCAGTAACGCATTTGAACACGGAGGTGTTTACAGCAATATGGCACGTATAGCGGGCGTTGACCTGCCCAGAGAAAAGCGCGTTGAGATTGGCATCACCTACATCTTCGGAATCGGCCGCACCACCGCCTCCAAGATCCTGGCCGACACCGGCATCAATCCCGATACCCGCGTCACGGACCTGACCGAGACCGAAATTGCCAAGCTGCGCGATTACATCGAGCACAACCTGAAGGTGGAAGGCGACTTGCGCCGCGAGGTTTCCCTGAACATCAAGCGCCTTGTTGAAATCGGCTGCTACCGTGGCGTTCGCCATCGCCGTGGCCTGCCCGTTCGCGGACAGTCCACCAAGCAGAACGCGCGCACCCGCAAGGGTCCCAAGAAGCAGGTTGCCGGCAAGAAGAAGGCCGCCAAGTAAAGGCGTAAGGAGGGAAAATCATGGCTAAGACCACTAAGGTAAAGAGGGTTGTGCGCAAGCGCAAGGAGCGCAAGAACATCGAGCGCGGCGCGGCCCACATCGCCTCTTCCTTCAACAATACCATCGTCACCATCACCGACACCGCGGGCAACGCCATTTCCTGGGCGTCCGCCGGCGGGCTCGGCTTCCGCGGCTCCAAGAAGTCCACTCCCTTTGCCGCCCAGACCGCTGCCGAAACCGCCGCCAAGGCCGCCATGGAGCATGGCCTCAAGACCGTCGAGGTATACGTCAAGGGCCCCGGCTCCGGACGTGAAGCCGCCATTCGCTCCTTGCAGGCCGCCGGCCTGGAGGTTTCCCTCATCAAGGACGTGACGCCCATTCCCCACAATGGCTGCCGTCCGCCCAAGCGCAGAAGAGTGTAGACAGGAGGTAAAGGTACAACATGGCACGATATACTGGTTCTGTTTGCCGCCTGTGCAGGCGTGAAGGCACCAAGTTGTTTTTGAAGGGCGAGCGCTGCTATTCCGCCAAGTGCGCCATCACCAAGCGCCCCACCCCTCCCGGCCAGCACGGCCAGGCCCGGGCTAGGAAGATGAGCGAGTACGGCATGCAGCTGCGCGAGAAGCAGAAGATCCGCCGCACCTACGGCATGCTGGAGACCCAGTTCCGCCGCACCTTTGAAAAGGCCAACCGCCAGAAGGGCGTCACGGGCGACAACATGCTCGCCCTGCTGGAGCGCCGTTTGGACAACGTGGTGTATCGCCTGGGCCTGGCTTCCTCCCGTGCGCAGGCAAGGCAGTTCGTCCGCCACGGCCACATCAGCGTGGACGGCAAGAAGGTGAACATCCCCTCCTACACCGTGGACGTGGGACAGACCATCGCCGTGCGCGAGAACAGCCGGGATGTGGAGCATTTCAAGGCCCTGCGCGAGGGCAGCACCCATGTGCTTCCCAAGTGGCTGTCCTTCGACGCGGAGAACCTGACCGGCAGCGTGCTGGCGCTACCGCAGCGCGAGGACGTGGAGATGACCTTCGAAGAGCATCTGGTCGTCGAGTACTACTCCAAGTAAGGGGCACTCCCTTGATGATGTACGCCAGTTTCTTTGCATTCGGAACGTATTGATGAGGGAGGGACATCAATGATCGAGATCGAAAAGCCCAAGATTGAGTGTGTCGAGATCAGTGGAGGGAATGATTACGGCAAGTTCGTGATCGAGCCGCTGGAGCGCGGCTTTGGCACGACCTTGGGAAATTCCCTGCGCAGGATTCTGCTTTCGTCTCTGCCCGGCGTCGCGGTTTCTTCCATCCGCATCGATGGCGTTCTGCATGAGTTTTCCACCATACCCGGGGTTAAGGAGGATGTGACCGAGATCATCCTGAACCTGAAGGGTCTTTGCGCCAAGCTCTACACCGACATGCCCAAGGTGGTCACCATATCCCAACAGGGCCCCAAGGTGGTTAGGGCGGGCGACATCGTCTGCGATGAGGAGCTGGAGATCATCAATCCCGAGATGGTGATCGCCACCCTCAACGAGGACGCGCACCTGAACATGGAGATCACCCTGAACAAGGGCCGCGGCTATTCCTCCGCGGAAAGGAACAAGACCTCCAACATGCCCATCGGCGTGTTGCCGGTGGACTCCATCTTCACGCCCATCCGCAAGGTGAACTACACCGTGGAGAACACCCGCGTGGGTCAGGTGACGGATTACGACAAGCTCACCCTCGAGGTATGGACCAACGGAAGCATCAAGCCGGACGAAGCCACATCCATGGCGGCGAAGATACTCTCTGAGCATCTGATGCTCTTTATCAACCTCACGGAAAACGTTGTGCCCGTGGACTTCAACGAGCCCGAGGACAACAAGATGGAAAAAGTGCAGGAGATGACCATCGAGGACTTGGATCTCTCCGTGCGCGCATACAACTGCCTCAAGCGCGCGAACATCAACACCGTTGCGGAGTTGATTCAGCGCAACGAAGAGGACATGATGAAGGTCCGCAACCTTGGCAAGAAATCGCTTGAGGAAGTGGAGCAAAAGCTCGCAGCCCTGGGCCTTGGCCTGCGGCGCAACGAGGAGTAACGAAAACGGAGGGAAACACCTATGCCTATGCAGCGCAAGCTCGGCAAGCCTGCCGATCAGCGTAAAGCGCTTCTGCGCAACCAGGTGACGCAACTGATCTGGAACGGCAAGATCGTGACCACGGAGGCGCGCGCCAAGGAAGTGCGCTCCATCGCGGAAAAGTTCGTGACCCTGGCCATGCGCGAGTGCGATAATACCGTAGAAGTGCAGAAGACCTTCAACAACGACAAGGGTCAGACCGTGACCGAGACCTTTGTGAACGACGCGCCCTCCAAGCTGCACGCGCGCCGCCTCATGATGGCCTATCTGTACGACATCAAGGAGGCCAAGAAGGCCGACGAGTCCAAGTCCGAGTACAAGGAGCGCACCAAGGACAACAAGCATCCCGTGGTGGAGAAGCTGTTCCGCGAGTATGCGCCCAAGTACAAGAAGCGCAAGGAAGAGCTCGGTCAGGGCGGCGGCTACACCCGCATCCTGAAGATGGGCCCCCGCAAGGGCGACGGCGCCGAAATGGTGATCTTGGAGTTCATCTAAGCACAGCGCATATGGAATGGAAAAAGCCCTGGATCGAGGAAGGATAAGTTCCTCGGTCCAGGGCTTTTTTTGCCGCTGCGGCGGGGGAGGGCGGGGGCCTGCGCGGCCCCCTGCACCCCCGCGGTCAAGGGAGGTTCCCTTGACAAACCCCGGCTGACGAGAGGGGGGAGCTAGGCGCGTGGAAGGGCGCGTCCGTCCGCGGGGGGTGGCGGGGGAAGGCGGTTAGCCGAGCACCTTCTTGACGGGGCGCATGGGATCGGGGATCAGGCCCTGGATGTACTTGCAGGCCTCGGTGAGGATCTGGCTGTAGTTGCCATAGGCGCCGGCCACATGGTGGATATAGGGGCCGAAGACGATCTTCTCCTCCCAATCCTCCCAGTTATCGACCTTCAACCAGACGTAGGTGCCGCCCTTGGCGGGGCCGTCCACGGCCTGGCCTTCGCCGGAGAAGAGGTAATACTTGCCCTCGAGCATGTCGAAGCGGGCGATGGTAATGGGGCCGTTCTTCAGCTCGAAGTTGCCCTGGCCGCCCGGCGCGATCCACGGCTTGGAGCCGGGATGCTGGAGGGAACAGGGGAAGGGGCCGCAGTGCCAGAGCAGCTCGGTGTTGTCCTCGTTGGCCTGGCGGACGGTGATATCAGCGAAGAAGAGGCTTTCGCGGTCGAGGGTAGCGGCCTTGAGCAGGACGGCGGTGATGGCGCCCAGCACATCGGTCTCGCAGGCGGCGGGGATGCCCAGATCGGAGAGCATGCCGATGACCTGGCAGGCGCCCACGCCCAGGGCGCGGGGCATCATGGACCAGCACTCCACGGCGACGCCGTCGGAATCGGTGGCCTTGACCTTATCCTGGATGGCGATGCGGATGGCCTGCTGGGTGCGCTGGGCCTCGATGGACATCTTGTCGCAGTTGACCTTGGCGGCGTAGGCCTGGACGCCCTCGTCCACCTCGGCGCCGCGCTCGGCCAGGACCTTCTGCACGTCGGCCACCAGGGAGGTGGAGGACCAGGGGGTGACCTCGATGCCGAAGCGGCGGAGCAGCTCATCCTCGTTGTAGATCACGGAGAGGAAGGGCTGGGGGCGGGAGCCGACCTGGAGGATGCGCATGCGGCGGGCCGCCTTGACGACGTTGGCCACGGCGCAGAAGTCCACAAAGCCCTTGGCGAACTTGGCGGATTCCACGTCGGAGTTGATGATATAGCTGAAGGGAACGCCGTAGCGCTGCAAGCACTTGGTGGAGGCCAGGGTGCCGCACTGGGTGTCGCGGTCGCGGGCGCCGGGCACGGGGAGGGGATCGCGGTTGCCCCAGAGCAGCACGGGCAGGCCCATCATGGAGCCGAGGCGGCCCACGACCTCCTCGCAGCCGAAGTCGCAATGGGGGAGGAAGAGGGCGTTGACGCCCTCCTGGCGCAGCTTCGCCTCTGCGGAGGCCAGCTGGTCATAGGACCAGAGGATGCCGTTTTCCAGGGTGCCTTCCATGTCCACCAGGCGGACGCAGTCGGGGCAAAGCTCCTTCACCTTCTTGAGGAAGAGCTCCTTCTGCTCCACGGCCACCTGCATGTTGGTGCCGCCGCGCTTGATGGGGACAACGCCAAGAACCAAACCTTTCATGGGGAAATCTCCTCTCTTGTAGTGTCGATGGGGAAAAACGAGGGCGGGGGGTTACTTCACGCTGAAATTGGAGTAGAACTCCGTCTTTTGCTGTACGAGGCTGCGGTCGAAGTCGCCGGTTTCCATGAACTGGCGGGTCATCTCGTAGTTGGGGGTATTGGCGCGGCCGCCGATGCCCATGCACTTGATGGCGGCCACGGCATTGGCAAACTGGGCGCATTCACCGGGGTCCATGCCCTCCAGCAGGGCGAAGAGATAGCCGCCATGGTACACGTCGCCGGCGCCCAGGGTATCCACCACCTCCACCTGATAGCCGGGGCAGAAGCGGTAGCCGCCCTTCCACAGGGCGACGGAGCCCTTTTCGCCCAAGGTGAAGACCACGATCTTCACGCCGAGGCGCTGCAACGTCAGGAGGTTTTCCCTGTAGTTTTCGCTGGAGCCAAAGAGCTTGTTGTAATAGAACTCCGAGCCGATGAACACGTCGATCTTGGGCAGCATGGCCTGGGTGGCGTCGGAATAGCCGTCGCCGTCGAAGGCCACCAGGCCGCCGGCCTCGTGCATGATGTCGGCCAGGCGGTGGGAGGGCTCGTCGGCCCGCTCCAGATGGAGCATGCGGTGGTCGCGCACGAAGGGCTCGTCGATGTCCTCCACGGTGTACTTGCGGCCCGTCGCGCCGCGGCCGATGATGTTGCGCCCCTTGGTGATCTTGTCGGACAGCACCAGGGAAAAGGCGTTCTGCCCGTCGCGAATCATGTGGGAAACGTCGATGTTGAAGCGCTCATAGTCCTTGAGCAGGAAATCGCCATAGCTGTCTGCGCCGATGACGCCCAGCATGGAGCCGTTGCGGCCCAGCTGTCCCAGGGCGGTGAGGGCGGAGGATACCTTGCCCCCGCCCTGCCAGCTGGTTTGCAGGATGCGGGCGCCCTCGTCCTTCTTGGTGGGCAGATGATCGATATGAACCAGGTAATCCATAAACGGCGTGCCAAGCGCCACCACGTCTCTCATGGGTAAGCTCTCCTATCCTTGCTTGTTTGCCCCTTTGGAGCAGGGGGTTTACACCACGCGCAGGCCCTTGGGGTTGACCATGCGGATCTTGTGGCGGATGATCTCGCGGCAGGGCTCCTCGCAAGCCAGCAGCATGGACAGGGCGCCGCGCTTTTCAACGCCGTCCTGGGACAGATAGGCCTTGGCGGCCTTGGCGAAGCCCACGTTGTAGTCGGTGAAGATGTTGAACTTGCTCATGCCAAGCTCCGCGCACTTGGTGAACTGCTCGTCGGGGATGCCGCTGCCGCCGTGCAGCACCAGGGGGATGTCCACGGCCTTGCGGATCTCCTTCAGGCGCTCGAAGTCCAGGTTGGGGGCGGCCACGTAGGCGCCGTGGGCGTTGCCGATGGCGATGGCCAGGGAGTTGCACCCCGTGCGCTCCACGAATTCGGCGGCCTGTTGGGGATTGGTGTAGTGATCGGCATTCTGGATGTCGTCCAGGGAGGACCCGGAGCCCACATGGCCCAGCTCCGCCTCGACCTCCTTGCCCATCCACTTGCACACGTCCACCACTTCCTTGGTCACGCGCACGTTGTCCTCATAGGGCAAGGAGCTGCCGTCCACCATGACGGAATCGAAGAACTTGAGCAGGGGCCCGATCTCCTTGATGGAGGGGGTGTGGTCCAGATGGAAGGCCACGGGCACCTTCACCCGTTCGGCGTACATCTTGGTGAGCAGATAGGCGGCCTCCATGTCCAGGTTGCGGGTAAAGGCCAGGTGCATGCCGATGAGGATGGGCATGCCTTCCTCCTCGGCCGCCTGAATGGCCCACTTGATCATCTCGTAGCTGGCCACGTTGATCATGGGCGTGCCATAGCCCTTTTCCAAACCGTCCTTATAGATTTCGCCAACCCTTGCAATTGCCATCTCTTGCATACCTCCTGTCTTTGTCGCCCTGGGTGGGGCTTGTCTTTATTGCATAACTTCATAATAACAGATTCATGACAAAAGTACAATTCGCATGAAACAAAAACGCGCCGGCGTTCCGTATGGCGCACCGCTTGGCCTTTTTTGTGAAGGCATGGTAAAATGAGGGGGAAGGGCGCCGGCCGCGGGCCGGAGCCGAAGAGGAAGGGAGTTGGGGATTGTATGGTGCGTACATGGAAGGACGTGCGCCTGGAGGCCAATGTGCGCGGGGAGCTGAACGCGCGGGAGGACGAGGGCGGCCATCTGCAGCTCGTCCTGCGCTGGGAGGGGTGCGAGGAGGGGCGGCCGCCCCAGCTGACGCTGGCCTGGTCCCAGCCGCTGGTGGACATGCAGTTTGCGTGGCACCCCCGCTGCGGCTTTGACCGGTCGCTGCGGGTGGACTGGGCCGCGCCCCTGGCCACGAAGGTGTCCTCCTCCGCGCCGGTGTTCTGCTTCTACAACGCCAAGGGGCGCAACCGGCTGACCGTGGCGCTCAGCGACGCCAAGACGCTGCTCTACAGCAGCCTGGGCGTGCGGGAGGAGGACGGAAGGCTGAACTGCCGGGTGGAGGTGCCCCTGGACGCCTCCGCCGGCGCGCACGAGTACCGCCTGACCCTGTACCGCAACCAGGAGGACGTCAGCTTCGCCCAGGCGCTGCGCGCGGTGAGCCGCTGGTGGGAGGAGGCGTGCGGGCTGACGCCGAGCCCCGTGCCTCCAGAGGCCAAGCAGGCCATGTACTCCAGCTGGTACAGCTTCCACCAGGCCACCGTCGCCGGGGAGATCGAGGCGGAGTGCGCCGAGGCGGCGGCCCTGGGAATGGGGAGCGTCATTGTGGACGACGGCTGGCAAACCGAGGACGGCAGCCGGGGGTACGCCTATTGCGGGGATTGGCAGGTGGCGGAGGGAAAGATTCCGGACATGGCCGCCCATGTGGCCCGGGTGCACGCCTTGGGCATGAAATACCTGCTCTGGTATTCGGTGCCCTTCATGGGCTACCGCTCGAAGGGGTTTCCCGCCTTTGAGGACAAGCTGCTCTGCAAGCTGGACCGGATGCAGGCCGGCGTGCTGGACCCCCGCTACCCGCAGGTGCGGCGGTACCTGATCGACACCTACCTGCGCTCCCTGGAGGCGTACGACCTGGATGGCTTTAAGCTGGACTTCATCGACTCCTTCAGCGCCGGCGAGGGGGCAACCCCGCCCTGGAAGCCGGGCATGGATATCGCCCTGGTGGAGCAGGCCGTGGATAGGCTCATGGCCGACGTGCTGGGCGCGCTTCGGGCACGCAAGCCCGACATCCTGGTGGAATTTCGCCAAAGCTACATCGGCCCGGCCATGCGGGGGTTTGGCAACATGTTCCGGGTGGGCGACTGCCCGGCGGACGCGCTCTCCAACCGGGTGGGCACGCTGGATCTGCGCATGACCAGCGGCGACACGGCCGTGCATTCGGACATGCTCATGTGGCACCGGGACGACCGGGACGAGGCGGTGGCCCTGCAGCTGCTCAGCGTGGCCTTCGCCGTGCCGCAGATCTCCGTGCGCCTGGAGGGGCTTAGGCCGTCGCACCGGGAGCTGCTGGCCTTCTGGCTGGGCTTCCTGCGGGAGCAGCGGGAGCTGCTGCTGGAGACGCCCCTGGAGGTGGAGGCCCCGCAAAACCTCTACTCCCTGGTGCGGGCGGAGAAGGACGAGCGGGCGGTCATCGCGCTGTACGAGGGCGGCCGCCTGGCGGATCTCCACGCCCAAAGCCGCCACATCCAGCTGCTCAACGCAACGGCGGAGGAGCGGGTGGTCCTGTGCAGCTCAACGCCCCGGCGCTTCCTGGCGGAGACGTTCGACTGCCGGGGCAGGGCCGTGGATCGTCGGGAGCTGCTGGTGGAGGCGTGCACGCTGCTGGCCGTGCCGGCCTGCGGCCTGGCCAGGCTGACGGCCCTGTAGGCGGGCCCGGATGCAAACCTTAAGCAGGAGGAGGCGAAGGACATGCGCGTGGAGCGCTGGGACGTGTTCGAGCTGAGCTTTCAAGGCCCCCGAGAGGGCAATCCCTTTGTGGAGCAATGGCTGTGCGGCCAGTTCCACAACAGAAACGAGACGGTACAGGTGCAGGGCTTTTACGACGGGGAGGGCGTGTACCGGCTGCGCTTCATGCCCTCCTTCGAGGGGAGCTATACCTACCAGACCAGCGGAAGCTTTCCCCAGGCCGAAAGCGCGGGCAGCTTCCTCGTGACCCCCGCCGGCGCGGGCAACCACGGCCCCGTGCGGGTGGCCAACGGCCACCACTTCGCCTATGAGGACGGAACGCCCTACTACCCGGTGGGCAGCACCTGCTACGCCTGGGTGCACCAGGCGGACGCGCTGCGCCAGCGTACGCTGGAGACGCTTTCCAAGGGATACTTCAACAAGCTGCGCTTTTGCGTGTTTCCCAAGCACTACATCCATAACCTCAAGGACCCGGTCAGCTTCCCCTATGAGGGAACGCCGGTGGACGCCTCGGGCCTCACGGAGGAGGATGTTGCCTATTCGCTGGAGTTCCCGGGCAACCGCTGGGACTTCACCCGCTTTCAGCCCGAACACTTCCGGCGGCTGGACCGGGCCATCCTGCAGCTTCGGGACCTTGGGATCGAGGCGGACCTGATCGCGATGCATCCCTATGACCGCTGGGGCTTTTCCGCCATGGACCGGGCGGCGGACGACCTGTATTGGAACTATCTCATCGCCCGCTTTTCCGCCTACCGCAACCTTTGGTGGAGCCTGGCCAACGAATACGACCTGATGCAGGCCAAGACATTGGAGGACTGGGAGCATTACGCCGCCCTGCTCTGCGAAAAGGACCCCGTCCGCCACCTGCGCTCGGTGCACAACTGCGTGGAATTCTACGACTACAGCCGCCCCTGGGTGACCCATTGCTCCATGCAGCGGCAGGACCTATACCGCCACGTGGAATACACGGACGCCTACCGCGTCCGCTATGGCAAGCCCGTGGTCTGGGACGAAATCGCCTATGAGGGGAACCTGGACATGGGCTGGGGCAACATCTCCGGCCAGGAGCTGACCCGGCGCTTTTGGGAGGCCTCCCTGCGGGGTGGATACGCAGGCCACGGCGAGACCTATTTGGACCCGGAAAACGACCTGCTCTGGTGGAGCCATGGCGGGGAGCTGCGCGGGGAAAGCCCCGCGCGCCTGCGCTTCCTCCACCGGATCCTTTGCCAAACCCCGGGCCTGGGGCTGCGGCGCGGCGAGGGTTCCTTCGACGAGGTGGTGGGCGTGCCGGACGCGCCCCTGTACCGCGACGGGTATGAGATCCACTACTATGGCTTCGGCCGGCCCTCCTTCCGGACCTTTCAGAAGGAGGCGGGCGCCCGCTACCGGGCGGAGGTCATCGATACCTGGAACATGACCGTGGAGGACGCGGGGGTGCACGCCGGGCGCTTCCGCATCCCCCTGCCGGGGAGGGAATACATGGCCATCCGCCTGGTGCGGGAGGCGTAGGGGATTGGACAAGGCCGGGGTAAAAACCCTAGCGAACGAAGGAAAAAAGGGGGCCGCGGGCAAAAGCCCGCGGCCCCCTTGG
The DNA here is from genome assembly GCA_944383925.1 of uncultured Clostridia bacterium. Classification (GTDB taxonomy): domain Bacteria; phylum Bacillota; class Clostridia; order Christensenellales; family UBA1750; genus CALWRM01. Next base: position 6,350 of record CALWRM010000099.1, on the reverse strand, counting down.
CAACGGAGGGGCGCTCAGTACTTGCGGAGGATGTCCAGCATCTGCCGGTCGAGCAGGTGGCCCTTGTACTCCTCGTAGGCCACGTCGCGGCGGCCGGAATCCAGCACGCCGAAATCGCCGGTGAAGTTCCACTGGGCGTAACCGATGTTGTAGGACTTGAGGATGCAGAGCAGGTCGTCCAGCCAGCGCAGGGCGATCTCGTGGGGGCAGTTGCGGTTGGAACCGCCCTCGCCGCAGTGCACGCCCACGCCCTGGGCCTGCGCCATGGCCGCCCAGGCCCGGTAATGGGCGTCCAGGCGCTCCCGGGTCCAGACCTGCGCGCCGTCCTTGCCGCCGGGCCAGGTGGGGTAGGGGAAGGAGCTGGCTGTATCCACCCAGGAGGCCCTGTAGTGGGAGATGCCGGAGGGGATGTAGCCGCGGCAGGACTGGCCCACGTTGTCCTTGGCCAGGTCGCCCAGGTCCACCATGGGATAGTTGCCGCCGCCCAGGCCGTCCAGCAGGATGGTGCGGCCGGGGTCCACGGCGTGGATGGCCTGCACGGCCTTGCGCATCACCCGGCCGTGGGCCTCGGGGCTGACGTTAAAGGGCTCGTTGAGCAGGTTGTAGCTCACCTTGTCCAGGGGCTGGCTCCGGTAGCGCTTGGCGAACAGAGTCCAGTGATGGAGAAAGCAATCCAGCGCCTCCTGGTCCTCCCAGAGGTTGAAGCGCTCGATGTGCTCGTCGTTGACGCAGTAGCCCGGCCCGCGATGGAAGGAGATGTTGACGTGGATGCCGTAGGTTTCGCCCCAGCGGACGGCCTTGTCCACCTCTTCCAGCTTGCTTTCGTCGATCTTCCACTCGTCGCCGTCCTGAATCCAGAACAGGTAGGACAGGGGCAGGCGCACGAAGTTGAAGCCCCAGTCCGAGATCAGCTGAAAGTCCTCCTCGTCGAAATGCCCCGGGCAGCTGGACTTCATGAACATGCCCATCAGGTTGAAGCCGCGCCAGCGCGGCAGCTTGGTCTGCTGAAACATGGAATTCCGCCTCCCCTTCGCCTTACAGGTACTTCTTCAGCACGTCCAGCATCTTCTTGTCCAGCTTGTGGCCGCGGTAGTCCACGTAGTCCACGTCCTTGCGGTCGGAGTCGATGACGCCAAAGTTGCCGGTGAACTCCCACTGGGCGTAGCCAATGTTGTAGGACTTGAGGATGCAGAGCAGGTCGTCCAGCCAGCGCAGGCCCACCTCGTGGGGGCAGTTGTGGTTGGAGCCGCCCTCGCCGCAGTGCACGCCCATGTGGAAGGCCTCCGCCATGGCGGCCCAGGCCTTGTAGTGGTTGTCCAGGCGCTCCAGGGACCAAACCTCGTCCCCCTGCAGGCCGTTGGGCCAAACCGGATAGGGGAACTTGCCCTCCTTGTCCACCCAGGGCGCCCGATAGTGGGAGATGCCGGAGGGGATGTAGCCGCGGCAGGACTGGGCCACGTTTTCCTTGGCCAGGTCGCCCAGCTCGGCCATGGGATAGTTGCCGCCGCCCAGGCCGTCCACCAGGCAGATGCGCTCGGGGGAGATCTCGTGGATGGCCTTGGTGGCCGCGCGCATCACCCGGGCATGGGCCTCGGGGCTGACGCGGGCGCTCTCGTTGAGCATGTTGAAACTCACCTTGTCCGCGGAGCTGCCCTTATAACGCTTGGCGAAGGTGACCCAATGGAGGATGTAGCAGTTGAGGGCCTCGTCGTCCGTCCACAGGGAGAAGGGTTCCTTGTTGCCGGGCAGGTCGTGGATGCAATAGCCGGGGCCGCGATGGAAGCCGATGTTGACATGGATGCCATACTTCTCGCCCCAGAGCACGGCTTGGTCGATGGGGGCCAGCAGGTCCTCGTCGATGCGGAAGGGGTCCTCGTCCTTGATCCAGAAACGGTAGGACAGGGGCAGGCGCACGAAGTTGAACCCCAAATCCGACATCATCTGGAAATCCTCTTCGTTGTAGTGGCCGGGGCTGTGGCCCTTCATGTAGACGCCCATGAGGTTGAAGCCCATCCAACGGGGTAAAACGGTCTGCTTGTACATGGTTAGAACCTCCCGGAATTTGTTTATGTGGATCCAAGCAAAGGGTAGCACAGGAGCATCCAAAAAACAACGTGTTTTTCACCATGCGAAACGAAAACTTCCATTGAATCGCGTTACATGTCCATAGAAACAATGAAATATCGGGTTCAGTGGAAAAATAGGAATAATAAGTCCCGATCTTTCTGCTGGAAAAACGTGAAATAACTGGAAAAACCAGTGGAAAGATCGGGAAAAGTATTTATTATATAAACATAATAGTAAGACGACGCCCACCCCTTGCCTCCTCAGGATGGAGGCGCGCACGGGGATCTTCTCGTTTTTTGGCATCTTGCCCGCGTCGATGCGGCTTGGCCTCGCCATGGCCCGCTCGATAGCTTGTCAAATTCCCAGAACGGCAGGGCCAAAACATCAAAGGCAGGCGGTTTGTCTCGTTCTGCAGGGGGTTCCGGGGCCTTCGGCCGGGCGCTTAATCTGCCTGGCGCGCGGCCACGCACTCCACCTCCACCAGGCCGCCCAGGGGCAGCGCGGCCACCTGCACGCAGGCCCTGGCGGGGGGTTCGCTGGCAAAGTAGGAGCCATAGGCCTGGTTGACGGCGGCGAAGTCCTTCAGGTCGGTGACGAAGATGGTGGTCTTGAGGATGTCCTGGTAGCCAAGGCCCGCGGCGGCCAGCACGGCGCCCAGGTTTTTCATGGCGGCGTGGGTCTGGGCGTCCACGCCCTGGGCCAGCTTGCCCGTGGCGGTATCCACGCCCAGCTGGCCGGAGCAGAACACCAGATCGCCAAAGGAGAGGGCCTGGGAGTAGGGGCCGATGGCCTTGGGGGCGTCGGGTGAGAACACGACGGCTTTTTTCATGGTGTATATCCTCGCTTTCGTATCGGTCTTTTGCGTGCGGGCGGCGGGCGCTCAGCCCCAGAGCAGGGAGAGCATGGGCACCACCTGCTTCTTGCGGGAGACGACGCCGGGCAAAAAGGCGTGGTGGTCGTTGACCTCCACGTTGAAGGCCTGGCGAACCACGTCCTCGTCGCCCAGGATGAGCAACTCCGTGCCCTCGCGAAGCACGTCGGTGAGCATGAGCAGCAGCATGTTGTAGCGGTGCTGGGCCTGGCTTTTTTCCATGGCCTTCAGGAAATCCGGCAGGCGGCGGAGCACCCTTTGGGAATCCAGGCAGGTGACTTGGCCGATGCCGATGTTGTGACCGGCGATGTGGAACTCCTTAAAGTCCAGGCCCAGCAGCTCCGCGGCGGGCTTTTCGTCCACGGCGGAGGCGGAGAAGATGGAATAGCCCAGCTCCTCCAGGTCCAGGCCGGCGATGCGGGCCATGCGCTCGGCCATGCGCTGGTCCTTCTCCACGCAGGTGGGGGACTTGAAGAGAATGGTATCCGAGAGGATGGCGGCACAGAGCAGGCCGGCCAGCTTGGGGCTTGGCATCAGGCCCTTCTCCTGGTACATGGAGGCGATGATGGTGGCGGTGGAGCCCACGGGCTCGTTGCGGAAGAAGATGGGCGAAAGGGTCTGCACGTCCGCCAGGCGGTGGTGGTCCAGAATCTCCAGAATCTCGGCCTGCTCCAGGCCGGGGACGGACTGGGAGGTCTCGTTGTGGTCCACCAGCACCACCCGCTTTTTGCCGGGACGGATCAGGTGGAAGCGGGACAGGGTGCCCACCACCTTCTCGTTTTCGTCCAGGATGGGATAGGAGCGGTAGCGGCTCTGCAGGATGGTCTCGCGCACGTCGTCCAGGTAATCGTCCAGGTGGAAGCGAACCAGCCCCGTCTTGCGGCAGACCCGCTCGATGGGCACGGATTGGTAGATCATGCGGGCGGCGCGGTAGGCGTCAAAGGGCGTGGCCAGGATGAGGGTGTCGGTCTGCCGGTCGCGCAGCTGTTCGCTCAGCTCCGTCTGGCAGAGGATGAGGCAGCTGGCCCCCGCCTCCAGGGCCCGCTCGGCCAGCTCCGGCTGGTGGCCGCAGAGCACGATGGAGCCGGGCTTGGGCGCCCCCAGCTCCGGCCTGGACTGGGGCAGGGCGAGGATCACCTCGCCGGAAACCTGGTCCACGGAGCCGCCGTCCTGGTTGAGGATGCGGGCCTCCAGGGCGCTGAGCAGGTTGAACACGGGGATCTCCTCGGCCACGGGCCGTTCGATGGAGCGCATGTCAAAGGCCGCGATGTCCGAAGGGGTGAGCATGCCCAGCAGGCCGCCCTCCTCGTCGGCCACCGGCATGCCCAGGATCCGGTCGTCGCTTTGGAAGGTGGACCAGGCGTGGCTGACGGTCACCGCGCCGCTGAGGATGGGCGGGGTGTCGAACTTCAGATCGCGCACCTGGGTGCGCACGTTGTGGATGCGCTGGGGCGGGCTCATGCCGAAGCGGTCCAGCACGGCCTGGGTTTCGTCGCTGAGCTGGCCAAGGCGGGCGGCGACGTATTCCCGGTCGCCCAGCGCGTTGCGCAGGGCGGCGTAGGCCATGGCCGAAACGATGGAGTCCGTGTCGGGGTTGCGATGGCCCGTGACATAGATGGGTTCCATGGACTGACCTGCCTTTCTTCGACCTTGGCCGCCCAAAGCGGGGGGCGGCCTTACCCCTATCATACCCAATTGGAGGCCGGCTGGCAAGTGCGGCCTTGGATGTGGTATACTTTTCAGGTACCCAAATCTACGAACGGGGAGGTTGCGCGAACATGCAAGAACAGCTAAAACCCATCTTTGAAAGGCGCAGCGTGCGCGATTTTACGGGCGAAGCCCTCAGCCAGGAGCAGCTGCACACCCTGCTGGCCGCCGCGATGCAGGCGCCCTCCTGCCGCAACAAGCGCAAGGATTGCTACCTGGTGCTCACCAATCGGGAGGAGATGTGCAAGATTTTGCAGGTGCATCCCTACGCCTCCATGCTCAAGAGCGCGGGGGCGGCGGTGATCGTCTGCGGCGAGCCCTTTGGCGGCGAGGAAAACGACTATTGGGTGGAGGATGCCTCCGCCTGCATGGAAAACCTGCTGTTGGCCGCCCAGGGCCTGGGCCTTGGCGCGGTGTGGCTGGGCGTCTATCCCCTGCGGGATCGGGTGGAAGGCCTGCGCGGCCTGTTCCACATCCCCGAGGGCGTGACGCCCATGGGCATCGCCGCGGTGGGCGTGCCCGCCTCCACGCCCGAACCCATCGACCGCTTCCGCGAGGACAAGGTGCACTGGGAGCGCTGGTAGGGCAAGGCCCGTTGGGGGAAAGGCGCAAAGACGAGCGGCCCCGTCCGAAGGACGGGGCCGCGAACGGCAGCGGGCTTAGGGTTCCGGGTCGCTCTGTCCTTCCCCTGCGATGTAAAGCTCCTCGGTCAGCTGTTGCGCCTTGACCAGGATGCGCCGCGCCAGCAACCATTCGCCCGCGTCCATGGCCTGTTGCGCCTGGGTGGACGCCTGAAACAGGATGCGGTAAAGCTCCTTATAATCGGGCATAAAGCCCACCTCCTTTGCGTACTACTATATCCTACTTTAAGCGAGGAGTCAATGACTGGTAGTAGGATAGGGTATGATGTGGCGGAGGTGAAGCGCGATGAGGCCGCTGAAGGTAAAGGTAAGCATAACGCTGGACGAGGATCTCTTGGAACGCATCCGGGCCCTGGCGGAAGAGGACGAACGCTCCGTCTCCCAATACATCAACCTGGCGCTACGGGAGCATATCCGCCGCCTGAACGCGGAAGAAGGCGGCAGGAAACGGGGGTAGGCGTTCGCACGCTGGGCAAAAACGCGCGCCGGCTTTCGGATGGAAAGCCGGCGCGAGCGGTTTTTGGGGTAAGATCAAAGGCCGAACAGGGCCTAGACGGAAGAGGACACCAATCCGATCACCGGACGCTTCGGGAGCATAACCGCCGTCTGAACGTGGAAAAGAGCGGCGGGAGACGGGGGCAGGCGTCCGCCCGCGCGCGGTTTTTAGAGGCAGGATCAAAGGCCGAACAGGGCCTTGGCCTGCTGCATGCGTTGCCGCACCGGAACCTGGAAGGGACAGCGCGCCTCGCAAAGGCCGTGGGCGAGGGCGTTCGAGAGGCGGCCCTTTTGGAACGCTTCCGGGCCTTGGCGGAAGAGGGCGGCGGGAGGCGGGGGTAGTTGTCCGCCTGCGGGCAAAACGCGCGCCGGCTTTCGGATGGAAAGCCGGCGCGAGCGGTCTTTAGGGTCGCAGGATCAAAGGCCGAACAGGGCCTTGGCCTGCTGCATGCGTTGCCGCACCGGAACCTGGAAGGGGCAGCGCTCCTCGCAAAGGCAGATCGGAAGAGCGTCGTGTAGGGAAAGAGTGTAGATCTCGGTGGTCGCCGTATCATTAAAAAAAAAAAAAA
>CALWRM010000098.1 GCA_944383925.1 uncultured Clostridia bacterium | reverse complement strand
GCCTGACGCTGCTACGTCTGGCCATGATCCCCTTGGTGCCGCTGTGCTTTTTCGTCTGGCAGGAACCTCGCTGGGCGCTGGTGGTATATCTGCTGGCCAGCGTGACCGACGTGTTGGATGGTTATCTGGCCAGAAAGCTGAACCAGATAACCCGCTTTGGCAAGCTGATGGATCCCTTGGCGGACAAGGGTATGCTGCTGGCGGTGCTGATTTGTCTTTATGCGGCGGGCTACATCCCCCTTTGGATCAGCATTCTGGCCGTCGTCAAGGAGAGCGTCATGATCGTGGGCGGCGCGGTGCTGCTGCGCTGCGGCGTGGTCATACAGGCAAACTGGTTTGGCAAGGCGGCCACACTCCTGTTCACGCCTTCGGTGGCCCTGGCCTTCTTTGGCGATGTGGTGTGGCCTTGGCATGTGCTGCTGCTGATCGTGGCCTTGGCGGCCGCTTACGTGGCCATGGCGCAGTACGGCTGGCTGTTTTTCAAGGCCTTGCGGGAGAAGCGCCGGAGCGAAACCTAAGCCGTCCCTCCCGCGGACAGGGCTGGGAAACGCGAAACGAAGAACGAGAAGAACCGGAAGAAGGGGGAGAGCCTTCTTCCGGTTCTTTGTTTGGTTCAAGGCCTGCGCCGCGACGGAGCGCGGCACAGGCCATTGCTGGGATTAGACGTCGTCTTCGGTCTTGCAGCCGCCGCAATGCCAGCCGCAGTCCTTGTTTTTGCAGATACACTCGTTATCCTGAAACACAAGGTCGCTGCCGCATAGGGGACAAAAGGCCGTGCAATGCACCCAGTTGCCATCCTTATCCTTGATCATAGGCCGCTCCGCCTCCCGTTCCGCCCAATCGGGCAGTCTTTTTTTGTACATCCTCATTATACCATCGCCCTGCGCTTGTGTAAACAGATTCTTTGGTTGACGGAGGAGTATGTTTGTGCGATAATTCGTAAGGTGGCAGGTCAAAAAGCCACGAAAAAGGGGTGAAATGAATGAAAAATGGAAATAGGTGGACCAAGGCGCTGCTGTGGATCGCAGGCTCGCTGGCGGGCGTGGCCGTGGTCGCGGTGGTGGCTGTGTTTGTGTTCATCAAGTACATCGAAAACCCGGCCAACGCCTTTTCTGAGCTGAACCAGACGCCTTCACCCACCGCGACGGCCACGCCCTCGCCGACCCCGGAGGTCTCGCCCTCTGGCGCGGAGGAAACCGCCACGCCTACGCCGGAGATCACGCCGGAGCCGACGCCGGAATACAAGTTTGAGCAGCAGCGTATCAACATCCTGCTGCTGGGCGCGGACAGCTCGGTGGAGCGCGTGGAGGCGGGCATGAACTTCCGCACGGATACCATGATCCTGGTGAGCGTCAACTTCACCGACAACACCGTGGACATGATCTCCATCCCCAGGGACAGCTACGTGCGCATCAACGGCGGTGAAACCAAGAACAAGATCAACGCCGCCTTCACCTTCGGCGGCGGCGCCGATGGAGACGGCTACGAATACTCCATGAACACGGTGGAGCATTTGCTGGGCGTTAAGGTGGACTACTACGTGGGCTTTGGCATGAACGTGGTCAAGAAGGTGGTCGACGCCGTGGGCGGCGTGGATTACGATGTGGACATCGCCATGACCATGAACGGCCGCAAGCTGGAAAAGGGCATGCAGCACCTGGATGGACAGCAGGTGCTGGACTACTGCCGCTACCGCAAGGGAGGCCGCGGCGACGTGGACCGCGTGGAACGGCAGCAACGAATCCTCTTTGCGCTGTATGAGCAGATGCTTTCCTCCAACCAAGTTGCCAACATCCCCAAGATCTATCAGGCCGTGCAGGAGGAGATCGATACCAACCTGAGCCTGACCCAGATCGCCACATTGGCCTACTTCGGCAAGAACCTCTCCATGGACGACCTGAGCCGCTACACCATCCCCGGCAACGGCCAGTATGTGGGCGACCGCTCCTATTACCTCATCTACCAGAACGAGAAGAACGAGATGATCAAGGAGATCTTTGGCGTGGACGGCCCCTTTGACGAGACCATGACCATCGAGGCCATCGAGGAGGCCTACGCCCAGAGCCATCCGGAGGAATTCCTGCCGGAGGAAGGGGACGGCGTCACGGGCGACGGACAGACGGATTCCAGCACGACCGGAGACTCCAGCCTCAAGGATGAGGTCTATCGCTTGCTCAACTTCGTGCGCGCCTATGGCGACCTGGAAAACGATGACGTCCAAGACCTGCTCAGCACGTTGGATTGGGCCCTGGCCTCCGACGATCCGGCCGTGTGGCAGCAGGCCATCGACGCGACAAAGGCCCTCTTCCCAGACGCCTAAACACGAAGACATCCGCCATCCAATAAGGCCCTTCCAAACGCATTTGGAAGGGCCTTTTTCTAGGGGAATTCTAGAGACTAGGGATGGGGGGTAAAGCCGGGCAGCTCCTCGGGGGTTGCCCAGTGGTTGTAGAGGGCCTTTTCGCGGGCGACCTCGTATAGCTCCGCATAGGTGGCCGACGCATAGGGGCTGACGAACAGCGCGCCGACGCCGCAGGCCAAGGCGCCCAGCAGATACCAGCCAAGGAAGCTGAGTTCCAGCACGAAAATGTTCCACTTCTCCCCGTCGGTCATGGCCCTGGATAGGTCCAGAGCCCGGCGCCACTCCATGCCGGGGTTTTCCGCCATGATATATTCCACAAAGTAATACTGGTAGCTTTTGATGATGCCAGGAACGAGGAAGAGCAGCGACCATAGAAAGATGAACAGCTGCTTGAGGAAGGTGGTGAGCACCAGGTTCTTGTACTGCTTGTTGAAGCCGGAAAACATACGCGTAAAGCTGGTGCTACCCTGCCGGTTTTCCAT
>CALWRM010000097.1 GCA_944383925.1 uncultured Clostridia bacterium | reverse complement strand
CTGGCCACCAAGCGGATCGAGGAAGCCCTGCTGTCCCTGCGCGAAGAAACTATGGCCGGTTAAATATGTGTACATGAACGGGATATTTGCAGGAAAGTTAGAAGTAATGGCGAATAAAAAACAGAATCGAGCGTAGAAAGCTGGAGGTGGATGTGCCCTTGCATTGGGAAGTGGATTCCCATGCCGGCTTTTGCTTCGGCGTGAAGCGCTCGGTCGGCGTGGTGGTTTCGCTGTTGCGCGAAGGAAAGCGGCTGCAAACCCTCGGGCCCGTCATCCACAACCCCCTGGTCGTCAGCCAGCTGGAAAAGCTCGGCGCAGGCGTGGTGGAAAGCCCGGAGGAGCTCAGCGCTCCCGTGGCGGTGATCCGCGCTCACGGCGTGGCGCCGGAGATCTTGCAGCAGCTGCGCCAGCGCGGCGCCCAGGTGGTGGACACCACCTGCCCCTTTGTTTCCCGCATCCACCGGCGCGCCGCCCAGGCGGTGGCCGAGGGCAGGGACGTCATCATCGTGGGGGAGAGGGAGCACAGCGAGGTGAAGGGAATCCAGGGTTGGTGCCAGGGCCACGGATATGTGGTGGGCGACCTGGAGGACGTTGAGCGCCTGCCCAAGCTGCAAAGGGCCTTGGTCGTGGCGCAGACCACCTCAAAAAAGGCCCATTTCGATGCCGTGCTGGCCAAGCTCCAGGAGCAAATCGCGGATTTGGAGGTCTTTTGCTCCATCTGCCAGACCACGGTCTTTCGCCAAGAAGAGGCCGCGGAGCTTAGCAAACGGGCGGACGTGATGTTGGTGCTGGGAGGTCGCAACTCCTCCAACACGCGAAAGCTATATGAAATCTGTGCAAGCCGCTGCGCAAGAACCTATCACTTGCAAAGCCCAGACGAGCTTGCGCAGGTGCCCCTGCGGGCGCAGGATACCATAGGAATCACAGCCGGCGCTTCCACGCCGGATGAGATCATCAAGGAGGTTGTAACCAGAATGAGCGAACTCGACAAGACCATGACCAACCCTACCGACCAGCCTGAGCAGGCCCCCGTGCAGGCGGAGGCTCCTTCCATGGAAGAAGTGGTGGAGGCCGCCGAGCAGGTGAAGCAGGACGCAAACGCCGAACCAGAATTTGCTTCTGCCTTTGAAAAAACGCTGGTTTCCATTCGTCCTGGCCTGACGGTGGTGGGCACCGTTGTTCAGGTCACCGAGGACGAGGTTTGCGTGAACATCGGATATAAGTCCGACGGCTTGGTGCCCCGCGCGGAGCTGACCACCAAGGAAAATCCCTTGGACGCCTTCAAGATCGGCGACGAGATCGAGGTGGAAGTGGTCAAGGTGAACGACGGCGAGGGCAACGTGCTGCTTTCCCAGCGCAACATCGTCAACCGCAAGGTTTGGGACAGCCTCGTGGAGAAGTTTGAAAACGGCCAGTACATTGAGGGCGTCGGCAAGAGCGTCGTCAAGGGCGGCCTGATCGTGGATGTCGAGGGCATCCGCACCTTCGTTCCCGCTTCCCAGCTGTCCGAGCGCTATGTGGAGAAGATCGACCAGTTCGTCGGCAAGCCCATGAAGCTCAAGGTCATCGAGGCCGACAAGCAGAAGCGCCGCCTGGTGGCTTCCCGCAAGGCCGTGCTCCAGGAGGAAAGCGCCGCCAAGCGCGCCGCTGCCTGGGAAAAGCTGGAGACCGGCAAGATCGTGCACGGCATCGTGCGCCGCCTGACCGACTTTGGCGCCTTCGTGGACCTGGGCGGCGTGGACGGCCTGATCCATGTCACCGACCTGTCCTGGGGCCGCGTCAAGCACCCCTCCGAGGTCGTCAAGCCCAACCAGGAGGTGGACGTGCTGGTTCTGTCCCTGGATAAGGAGCGCCAGAGGATTTCCCTGGGCCTAAAGCAGACCAAGCCCAAGCCCTGGGAGACCGCTTCCGTCAACTATCCCACCGACTCCATCGTGGAGGGCAAGGTGGTTCGCATCGTTCCCTTCGGCGCCTTTGTGGAGCTGGAGCCCGGCCTGGATGGCCTGGTGCACATCTCCCAGGTGGCCAAGAACCGCATCGAGAAGGTGGAGGATGTGCTGAGCGTCGGCGACATCGTGCGCGTGCGCGTGCTGGATGTCAACACCGATCAGAAGCGCATCTCCCTGTCCATCCGTCAGGCCGCCGACTATGGCGACGAGACGGAGCTGCCCGGCGGCGATATGGAGCTGGGCGACCTGAACCTGGATGAGGATCTGCCCCTGGACGACGCGGCCGAGACCAGCGAGAACACCGAGGAGACCAACGCCTAAGGCCTAGCAAACCAGAAAGCATCCCGCGCGGAAAACCGCCGGGATGCTTTTTTGTTTGGAAGAGGCCGGAAACAGAGGGGTTTTTCCTCAAACGAAGAAAGCGAAGGACCATTCGGGATGGAAAAGGAAGTTGCATTCCAGACCGGTCTATGGCATCATGTGCTTAGAAACACCGGTCCCCGTCGGGTCAAGGGCGGGCGGCGGGCCGCTATGGGAGGGTGAGACGCATGAGCGATTTTGTCTACAGGGGCGAAAACGCCCGGGAGATTTCCTTTCCCCTCGGCGGAATCGGCGCCGGCTGCGTGGGGCTTGCCGGCAACGGTCAGCTGATCGACGTGGAGATTTTCGGCAAGCCCAACAAGGGTTCCCATGCCGCGCTCAGCCATTTTGCCATCAAGGCGGAAAACGGCAGCCGGGTGCTGGACGCGCGCGTATGCCAAGGCCCCTATCTTGGGTCCAGATCCGGCAACTTCAACCGCCCCCATTTCAACAGCTACGGCTTCGGGGTGGACCGCTCCTCCATGATGGGCCTGCCGCACTTTCGGGATTGCGAGTTCGAGGGGCGCTTTCCCGTGGCGGAGCTGCGTCTTAGCGACGATCGCTTCCCTGGCCTGGTGCGCCTGCGCGCCTTCAACCCCTTCATCCCCCTCAAGGACCTGGATTCCTCCCTGCCCGCCGCCTTCTTTCACTTCTATGTGACCAACCCAACGGACGAACCCCTGCGCTACAGCCTTTGCTTCAGCCTTAACAATTTGCTGACCAAAACCGGCGGCCTGCACAGCTACCACGAGACCCCCACCGGCCGCGCCATCCTGCTCAAGTGCGAGCAGGACGAGGAAGCGGGCCTTTGCCTGGCCACAGACGGCATGTCCGGGTCCCACCAGCTCTACTGGTACCGCGGCGACTGGTTCGATAACCTCAACACCTTCTGGCAGGATTTCACCGCCTTTGGCCCCCTGAAGGACCGCCGCTACCAGAGCGCAAAGACCGGCGGAGATCCCAACTATAGCGCCGACGACCTCGCCAGCCTCTGCGCCAGCTTGGAGGTGCCCGCCGGGGAGACGGGCGAGCTGCGCTTTGTGTGGAGCTGGTACATCCCGGAGGAAAACAACTATTGGAACCCGCCCGAGGACTGCGGCTGCGGCTGCGACCATGGCCAGGAGGATGGCGATTGCGGCTGCGGCCACGACCACGGCCAGGAGGATGGCGGCTGCGGATGCGGCGCGCCGGCAAACAACTGGAGGCATTATTACGCCACCCGCTTCACCGGCGCCCTGGATGTGGCGGCCTATTGCATCAAGAACTTCCGCTCGCTGGAGGAGGAGACCTGCGCCTTCACCGAAACGCTGTTTTCCTCCAAGCTGCCCAAGGAAGCCCTGGAGGCGGTGTCGGCCAACCTGGCGGCGATCAAATCCCCCACCTGCCTGCGCCTGGAGGACGGCTCGCTCTACGGCTTTGAGGGCTGCCACTGCGACAGCGGCTGTTGCGAGGGCAGCTGCACCCATGTTTGGAGCTATACCTACGCCATCCCCTTCCTGTTTCCCGCCTTGGAGAGGAGCATGCGGCAGAACGAATACCTCTACAGCTGCCACGACTCGGGCGCGATGGGCTTTCGGCTCATGCTGCCGCTGGGCAGGCCGGCCACCGATTTTCGGCCCTGCGCGGACGGGCAGTTCGCAACCGTCATGCGCGTGTATCGAGAATTTCGCCTTTCGGGCAAGCTGGAGTGGCTTCGCTCCCTTTGGCCACAGGTGAAAAAGACCATCGAATACGCCTGGAGCGAGGAAAACTACGACCGCTGGGATGCGGACAAGGACGGCATCCTGGAGGGAAGGCAGCACCATACGCTGGACATGGAGCTCTTTGGTCCCAACGCCTGGCTGTCGGGTCTGTATTTGGGCGCGCTGCAGGCGGGGGCCCGGATGGCCGAGTTGCTGGGAGACGAGGCGGCGGCCGCGGAATACGGGGCCCTGTACCGGCGCGGGCGGCGCAAGCTCAACCAGGAGCTGTTCAACGGAGAATACTTCTTCCAGCGAATCGACCTGCGGGACAAGGCGCTGCTGGAGAGCTATACCCAGGGCAAGGCCCTCACCGGCGGCAGCGCGGTGGACGCCTACTGGAACGAGGAGCGAGGGGAGATCAAATACCAGATCGGCGAGGGTTGCGGCATCGACCAGCTGTTGGGCCAGTGGCACGCGGATCTGATTGGCCTTGGCTCCATCTTCGACGAGGACAAGACCGCCTCGGCCCTGCGGAGCATATACCGCTACAATTTCATGGAGCATGCCGGGGATTTCATGAATCCCTGCAGGTTGTACTGCCTGGACGAGGAGTCGGGACTGCGCATCTGCGTCTGGCCGGAGGGACGCCGCCGCCCCTTCATCGGCGCGCCCTACAGCGAGGAAACCATGCACGGCTTCGAATATGCCGCCGCCTCGATGATGATCCGGCACGGCATGGAGGAGGAAGGGCTGCGCTGCGTCAAGGCGGTCCGCGACCGCTACGACGGCAGATACCGCAACCCCTGGAACGAATTTGAGTGCGGCTCCAACTATGCCAGGTCCATGGCTAGCTTTGCCCTGCTCCTGGTCTATAGCGGCCTGAGCTACGATCTATACGAGCAACGGCTGGGCTTTGCGCCCCTGCATCCCAAGGACTTTGCCTGTTTATGGTCCTTGGAGGGTGCTTGGGGCCAGGTCCGATATGGGGAAGGGAGCGTCTCCATCCGCCTGATGGACGGGGCCCTGCGCCTGAAGCGGCTGGATCTGAGCCTGGAAGGCCTGCGCCCAAAGACCCTGCTGGTGGATGGCCAAAGCCTGGCCTTCCGGGCGGAGGAAGGCGCGCTGCTGTGCTCGGAGGCCTTCACGGCCAAGCGGGAGATCCGCGTGCTGTTCGAATAGGCAAGGGAGACCGCCCTGCCGCAAGGCGGTTCAGGGGGCGGCCTGGAAGGCGAAAGGAGGAAGCGCGGTTGAAGATCGTATTTGCCAGGGATTATCAGGACATGAGCCGCAAGGCGGCCAACATCGTCTCGGCGCAGGTGTTGCTCAAGAACGATTGCGTGCTGGGCCTGGCCACGGGAGGAACCCCTGTTGGGCTGTACCGGCAGCTCATCGAGTGGCAAAAGAAGGACGACATCTCCTTCCGGGACGTGCGCAGCGTCAATTTGGATGAATATGTGGGCCTGCCGCCGGAGCATGCGCAGAGCTACCGCTATTATATGAACAGGACCTTTTTCGACCATATTGACATCGACAAGGCCAACACCTTCGTGCCCAGCGGGCTGTTCCAGGACGCCGCCGCCGAATGCGCCGCCTACGACCGGCGCATCGAGGCCTTTGGCGGCATCGACCTGCAGCTGTTGGGCATCGGCAACAACGGCCACATCGGCTTTAACGAGCCGGCGGAGGATTTTCAGATGAACACCCATGTGGTGGATCTGATGGAGAGCACCAGGCGGGCCAACGCGCGCTTCTTTGGCGGCGACCTGGAGGCGGTGCCCCGCCAGGCCATCACCATGGGCCTGCTGCACATCATGCAGGCTAAGCGCGTGCTGTTGGTGGCGGATGGCGACCAAAAACGAGAGGTGCTGCTGCGCGCGCTGCGCGGCCCCGTAACGCCCAAGCTGCCCGCCTCCATCCTGCAGCTGCATCGGGAACTGACCGTTGTGTGCAGCTGCACCCCCTTTTAGCAATCCAGGGGCCGGCCCTCCCAGCGGAAGGCCAGCCTGGATGCATCGCATAGAAAAACAAAAAGGAAGGCTCAAACATGGAAAGACAGATTCCCCGTTATGGCAGGATTCAATTCACCCTGCCGCAGAACAGCGACCGCTTTTTCGTACAGCTTCCCGACGGCGAAAAGGAGGCGGTGACCCCCTTCCGCTACCAGCCCACCCGCTTTGTCTACGACAGGCACGGCTATGAGAGCCAGGAGCCCACGGGGCCGGAGGCGCTGTTGGCAAGGTTTACGCCCTGCCAGCTGGGCGAACATTGCCTGCTGGACGAAGAGGGCCGCTTGCTGGAGCGCTTCACCTGCGTGCCGAGCGACAACCCGGGCTATGTCTGCGTCAGCAAGAAGGACGCGCGCTATTTCGCCTTTTCGGACGGGAGCAGCTATGTGCCCATCGGCCTGAACATGGTCGTCTGCGACTACGACCGCCTGCCCGCGGGCAACGAGCACTTCCAGGCCTCCAACCAGGTGGCCACCACGGGCCAGATCCAGTGCCGCCGCTACTTTCGCGCCATGGCAAAGGCGAAGGTCAATTACGTGCGCCTGTGGCTGTCCAGCCCCTATCTGAACGCCCGTACGGAGCTGATGGGCGTGCATGACCTGCAGGTGTTCAACCGCCTGGACGCCATCATGGACATGGCCAGGGAGTATGGCATTTATGTCAAGCTTTGCTTTGAGCACTTCCGCACCTTTTGGGACGAAGGGCATTTTGCCTACAAGCGCATTGTGGACCCGGACAGCGGCAGACAGCTCCGCTCCGAAAAGGAATGGGTTACCCAGGAAAAGTGGAACACGCGCTGGATGGAGGACATCGCGCCCTACATCGCCCGCTACCAGAACGATCCGGTGGTCTTTGCCTTCGAGCTATGGAACGAGATGAACTGCGTGCAGACCGGAGACTTTGCCGACATCGCCGCCTTTACGGCCCGCATGCTGCCTCGCGTGAAGGCGCTGAGCCCCAAGAACCTGGTGGTCAATTCCCTCGGTAGCTTTGACGAGGACGGCTTTCAACACGAGATCGACGAGTTCAAGAAGATTCCCTCCATGGATTTTTTACAGGTGCACCGGTACCTGGATCAAGGTGCGCCCCTGGAGATTTGCCGCACGGATCCCGTCGCCTTTTCCATCGAGGCGGTGGAGCGGGCAAGGCTGTTGACAAAGCCCATCATTCTCACCGAGACGGGCGCCGTCAACGACAGGCATGTGGGTCCCTTCCGCTTCTACGCCTGCGACCACGACGGCCTGATCTTCCACGACGTCACCTATCCGGCCCTGTTTGCGGGCGCCGCCGGCAGCGGCCACATCTGGCACTGGAACGCCTATGTGGAACCTAAGAACCTCTGGAGGCATTACCTGCCCTTGGCACGCGCCGTGGAAGGCATCCAAATGGATGAGGAGGGCTTTGAAACCGGACGCATGGATACGCCGGAGGCCTGGGTGCTGGTGCTCAAGGGCAAGCGGCACAGCTTGGTTTTGCTCCGCAACAAGGCCGACCGCTGGGATTATGTGCTCCGCGACGGCCGGGAGCCTGCGCCCGTGCCCGCCCTGCGCCTGCCGCTGGGCGGCGCCAAGGTGGAAACCCTATACCTGATGGACGAGCAGGGGGAAGCCGCCTTCGTGGAGGGCGGCGACATATGCGTGCCAAGCTTCGTGCACGGCTGCGTGTTGCGCATCGATCATTAGGGGGGAGAAGGGGATGCTGGTGCGCATCGCGGGCTTTGAGCACATGCAGCCGCTCCTGGACGTGGCCGCGCAGGTGGGGCCGCTGTTCGGCGTGCCCGAGCTGGAAAGGACGCGGGACTTTCGGGAATTCTTGGAGAGAAAGATCGGCCAGGGCGAGGCGCTGGTTGCGCTGGATAGGCGCAGCGGGCGGACGCTCGGGTTCCTCTGCTTTTCCAGACGGCACAACCGCATTTCCTTCCTGGCCGTGGACGGCGGCTGCCGGCGCAGGGGCGTCGGCAGCCGCTTGCTGGGCTGCGCCCTGTCCCTGCTGGACGCCGGCCGCCCCTGCGGCGTGACCACCTTTTGCCAAGGCCACCCGGGCGGCGAGCCGGCGCGGGCGCTGTACCGGGCGTTCGGCTTTCGGGAGCTGGGGCCGCTGGAACACCTGGGCCTGCCCAGGGCGTACATGGAGCGGCCGGCCGGCGCCGGGCCCGGGACGGGACTGCCGCAAAGGGGGCCGCTCGCCGAGCGCTGCAACCAGGACCCTGCCTATTGCCCCGCCTGCCGCCGCGCCGAACCGGGGGAGCGGGTGGCCGAGCTGGCCGAAGCCTATCTGGATTGCCCGGCCGGCGGCCCCTTCGGCCGCTGCATACTGACGGCCAAGGAACACCAAGGCCCCTT
This sequence comes from uncultured Clostridia bacterium, assembly GCA_944383925.1. GTDB lineage: Bacteria > Bacillota > Clostridia > Christensenellales > UBA1750 > CALWRM01. Next base: position 23,665 of record CALWRM010000097.1, on the reverse strand, counting down.
TTATGCCATGGAAAGGGAAGCCTACCGGCGCTTCATGGAGGACGCGGCCCGCGCGGCCAGGGCCCTGCAGAGGGCGGCCGGGGCGGTGTCCGTCAAGCTGGAATTGGGAGCGGACGGGCTGGCGCATCCGCGCGCCTGCCTGACGCCCCTGTTTGTGGATGACGCCGCCGTGACCAGGGAGGCGGCGGGGAGGGCTGCGGACGATCAAGAGGCGGAGGCGGAGCGCCTTTGGCTCCTCCAGCGCCTGCGCGAGGCGTTGGAGGAAGAGCGCCGGAGAGAGACCGCCCCTGTCTGACCGGGCGCGCGAGAGGAGGAACCAGCCATGCTGTTTGAAAAGATCGCCGTTTTGACGCAAGACGAGCAGGTGCAACCGGAGCTGTACGTGGCCGTACAGGGAGATTCCATCGCCTATGTGGGGCGGGAGAGGCCGAAGGGAGACTTTGGCCGGCGATACGACGGCAGGGGCAAGCTGCTGATGCCGGGGCTGGTCAACGCCCATAGCCACGCGCCCATGACGCTGCTGCGGGGATATGCCGAGGGCCTTTCCCTGCAGGCCTGGCTGAACGAGCGGGTGTTTCCCTTTGAGGCAAGGCTCACGGGCCAGGACGTATACTTTGGCAGCCTGTTGGCCTATGCGGAGATGCTGCGCTTTGGCGTGACGGCCAGCGCGGACATGTACTTCTTTGGCCAGGACATGGCCAAGGCCGTGCTGGACAGCGGCATGCGGGCCAACATCTGCTTGTCCGTTACCTGCTTCGACGACAGGGCCTTTGAGGAGCTCCCCGTCTACGAGGAGACCCTTCGCCTGCTGGAAAGCAGCCAGGGCGCCGGCAACGGCCGCCTGCGGGTGGACGCCTGCCTGCATGCCGAATACAGCTCCACGCCCAAGGTGGTCGCCGGGGTGGCCGACTTTGCAAGGCGCATGGGCCTGCGCGTGCACGTGCACCTGTCCGAAACCAGGCAGGAGCATGAGGCCTGCAAGGCGCGCTGGGGCCTGACGCCCGCCGCGTATTTGGAAAGGCAGGGCCTGCTGGAAAACCCGGGCATCGCGGCCCATTGCGTGCATTGCGAGGAAGGGGACCGGCAGATCCTGGCCAAGCACGGCGTCAGCGCGGCCTGCAACCCCGTGAGCAACCTCAAGCTGGCCAGCGGCATCTTGGACGCGCCCGCCATGCTGCGGGCGGGGGTCAACCTCTGCCTGGGAACGGACGGCGCGGCCAGCAACAACAACCTGAACCTCTTCGAGGAGATGAAGGATCTGGCCCTGCTCTCCAAGGGCTTGCTGGGGGATCCTTGCGCCGTCAGCGCCCAGCAGGCGCTGCGGGCCGCCACCAGGGGCGGCGCCCTGGCCCTCGGCCGGGAGGATTGCGGCCTGATCAAGGCGGGCCTGAAGGCCGATCTTGCGGTGTTGGATGCGGAAAAGCCCTGGTGGTCGCCCAGGTTCGACGGGCCCGCCCAGCTTTGCTTCGGCGCCCAAGGTTCGGACGTGGTGTTGACCATGGTGGACGGACGGGTTCTGTACGAGGATGGCCGCTGGCTCACCATCGACGTGGAGGAGGCGCGCGACCAGGTGCAGCGCCGGGCGGAGCGCATCGCGGCGGAGCTGGGCGCGTAAGAGAAAAGGGGGAGCGATCCTTTGACGATACGGGAAACGCGGCAGGGCGACTTGAAGGGCCTGCTGGAGCTGTACGCCCATCTGCAAAAGGAAGGGCGCTTGGAGCCGGACCTGGAGGCGGAGCGGGTTTGGCGGCGCATCCTGCGGGAGGAAAACCACCACATCTTGGTGGCGGAGGAGGGAGGAAGAATCCTATCCTCCTGCGTCTGCGTCGTGGTGCCGAACCTTACCCACGGCCAAAGACCCTATGCGCTGGTGGAAAACGTGGTCACACATCCGGATTTCCGCGGGCGCGGCCTGGCCAGCGCCTGCCTTGCCGCCGCGCGGGAGCTGGCCGCGCGCCAGGGCTGTTACAAGATCATGCTGATGACCGGCTCGAAAAGGGAGAGCACGCTGCGCCTTTACGAAAGGGCCGGCTACAACCGGCAGGATAAGACGGCCTTTGTTCAATGGCTATGAGGAGGGGGAGGAAGAGCATGGCGAGGATGGAAACGCTGCAAGCGGCCGCGGAAGAGCTGCGCCGCAGGTTTGGGCAAAGCCCGCAGGCGGGCGTGGTGTTGGGCTCCGGCCTGGGCGGCCTGGCGGACCGAGTGCAGGAGGCACAGGCCGTCGGCTATGAGGAGCTGCCGGGCATGAAGCCCTCCACGGCGCCGGGCCACCGGGGACGCTTCGTGCTGGGCAAGCTCGGGGGCAAGACGGTCCTGCTGATGCAGGGCAGGCTGCACCTGTACGAGGGCCATACCATGGAGGAGATCGTATTTCCGGTGCGGCTGATGGGGCTGTTGGGCATTCGGGCGCTGGTGGTCACCAACGCGGCCGGCGGCGTCAACCTCTCCTACCGGGTGGGAGACCTGATGCTGATGGAGGACCACATCAACCTGATGGGCACCAACCCCCTGATCGGGCCCAACCTGGACTGCCTGGGCGAGCGCTTTCCGGACATGAGCCGGGCCTATTCGCCGGCCCTGCGGGCCCTGGCCAAGGCGCAGGCGGACCGCATGGGCCTGGAGCTGCGGGAGGGGGTGTACGCCGGACTGACGGGCCCCAGCTACGAAACCCCGGCGGAAATCCGCATGCTGCGCATCCTGGGCGCGGACGCCGTGGGCATGTCCACCGTGCCGGAGGTCATCGCCGCCCGGCACATGGGCATCGAGGTGCTGGGCATTTCCCTGATCACCAACATGGCGGCGGGCGTGCTGGACCAAACCCTCAGCGGCGAAGAGGTGATCGCCGTCGGCCGGGAGCGGGGAAGCGCGCTCCAGGCGCTGGTGGAAGGCGTATTGGAGGAGATGGAGCTGTGATAGACGGGAAAAGAGTCCAAACCCTGTACCTGGACGAGGAGGACCAGTCCTTGGTCGTGCTGGACCAAACCCTCCTGCCGGGGGAGATCCGCTACCGGCATTTACGGGACGCCGCCTCCGTGGCCGACGCCATTGGCCGGCTCTGCGTGCGGGGCGCGCCGGCCATCGGCGTGGCGGCGGCGCTGGGGCTGTATGCCAGCGCCTGGACCTTCCGCAACGAGGACGACTTCGCCGCGCGGCTACAGGAAGCCGCCGCCACCATCGAGGCGGCCAGGCCGACGGCGGTGAACCTGTCCTGGGCGGTGGCTCGGATGCGCCGCGCGGTACAGGGGCTGTCCGGCGCGCAGGCTTGCCTGGACGCCCTCAAGGCGGAGGCGAAGCGCATGTACGAGGAGGACAGGGAGACCAACCGGCGCATCGGCCGCTTCGGCGCGGCCCTGTTGGAGGACGGCTTTGGCGTGGCGACCCACTGTAATGCCGGCCGCCTGGCCACCGTGGACTTTGGAACGGCGCTGGCCCCCCTCTACGAGGCGAAGGAGCAGGGAAAGCGCCTGCGCGTGTACGTGGACGAGACCAGGCCCCTGTTGCAGGGCGCCCGGCTGACCGCCTTTGAGCTGTTGGCCTCCGGCCTGGATGTGACCTTGCAATGCGACGGCATGGCGGCCAGCGCCATGCAGCAGGGCCTGGTGCAGGCGGTGCTCGTGGGCGCGGACCGCATCGCGGCCAACGGGGACACGGCCAACAAGATCGGGACGCTGCCCCTGGCCATCTGCGCCAGGCATTTTGGCGTGCCCTTCTACGTCTGCGCCCCCTTTTCCACCATCGACCAGGCCTGCGCGGACGGCTCGCACATCCCGGTGGAGGAGAGGGACGGGTCGGAAATCACCGACCTTTGGTACGCCAAGCCCATGGCGCCCAAAGGGGTTAAGACCAGAAACCCCGCCTTCGACGTCACCCCGGCCGGGCTGATCAGCGCCCTGGTGACGGAAAGAGGGGTGCTGTATCCACCCTTTGACCTGCGGACGCGCGGATGAGCAGCGCGCCAAGATTGTTTACAAACAAATCACTTGAGAGAGCGGCTGCGCGGCTTGAAAGGGAGCATGGCTGGTGCTATGCTGAACAAAAAGCTTGTTCCGCGCGGGCAAGCGATCTTAGCACGAAGGGGACTTTTTCATGCAGCGTGGCAACGATTTTTCACAAGGGAGCATCCCGCGCACCATTGTGCGCCTTTCCCTTCCCATGATCGGCGCACAAATCGTCAACGCACTCTACAACATCGTTGACCGAATCTACATCGGCCAGATGCCCGTGGTTGGCAGGGACGCCCTCACGGGGCTTGGCCTGACCTTTCCCATCCTGATGATCATCTCCGCCTTCGCCGCCCTGGCGGGCATGGGCGGCGCGCCGCTTTGCTCCATCTACAGGGGCCAGGGGGACGACAAGCAGGCGGAGGACATCATGGGCAATTCCCTGAGCCTCTTGCTAATTTTCGGCGTGGCGCTCACGATGTTGGGTCTGGTGTTTAAGGGCCCGGCCCTGTATCTGTTCGGCGCCTCGGACATCACCTTCCCCTATGCGGACAACTATTTGACCATCTACCTGTCGGGCTCCATCTTCGTGATGATCGGCCTTGGGATGAACTACTTCATCAGCGCCCAGGGCTTTGCCAAGGAGAGCATGTTCACCGTGCTCATCGGCGCGGCGCTCAACATCGCCCTGGACCCGGTGTTCATCTTCGCCTTGGACATGGGCGTGCAGGGCGCGGCCCTGGCCACGGTGCTTTCCCAGATGGTTTCCGCCGTGTGGTGCATGGGCTTCTTGCTCAGCAAGCGCTCCTTGTTGAAGCTGCGCTGGAAGAGCCTGCGCCTGCGCTGGGGCTTTATCAAGCGCATCTGCGCCCTGGGCTTTTCCTCCTTCACCATGCAGGTGACGGAGAGCGCGGTGCAGATCGTCAGCAACGCCAGCCTGCAGGCCTACGGCGGGGATATTTACGTGGGCGTGATGACGGTGGTCAACTCCATTAAGCAGGTGCTGATGATGCCCTTGCAGGGCTTCGCCCAGGGCGCCCAGCCCGTCATCGGCTTTAATTACGGCGCGAAAAAGTACGGCCGCGTCATCGAGGGCTGCAAGTCCCTGATGTTGATGTGCATCGCCTACTCCGTTTTCTCCTGGGCCCTGGCCCTGCTCTTCCCGGGCGCGCTGATCCGCGTGTTCAACTCCGACCCATCGCTGCTGAGCGTCGGCATCCCGGCCATGCGCATCTACTTCCTCAGCCAGTGCCTGATGGGCCTGCAGATGGCCGCACAAAACAGCTTCGTGGCCCTGAACAAGCCGAAGGAAGCCATGTTCTTCGCCCTGCTTCGCAAGGGCATCCTGCTCATCCCCCTCATGCTGATCATGCCCAAGCTCTTCGGCCTTGGCGCCATGGGCATCTTTGTGGCAGAACCCATCGCCGACGCGGTTTCCGCCATCAGCTGCTTTACAACCTTCATGCTCACCGCCTGGAGATCCTTGAAAAAGAGCAGCACGGTTAGCTTGCAGCCATGAGACGATGGATGAATTTTCTCGGGGAGAGTTGACAGCCTGGGCGGAAAAGAGTACAATGCCTCTAAACCGTTGAGGCGGGAAAAGACCTGGGGAAGCCCCCTCCTAGCGAGCCGCGTAGGGTGCAAGGCGGCGAGAGGGCGCAGGTCCGTGGGCCGCTGAGGGCGGGCAGGAAAAAAAGGAGCGTTCCTTTTCGTATGGCCCGACGCCGCTCCTCCCGGCGTTACAGAAGGGGGCGGCATGATCGTGCCGTCAGAGGCGGACAAGGGCCTGTTTTCGCTCGGCCCTTCGTCAAGTAAGGTGGTACCGCAGGCATGAATCGGCCTGTCCTTGCAAGGCAAGGACAGGCCTTTTTGTTTGGTTACGCCACAACATTCGCTTTGGAGGGAAGGCAAGGATGAGTCAAAGAAAGATGCTCATGGGCAACCAGGCCATGGCCCTGGGCGCCCTGCGCGCTGGCGTGCGCTTTGTGTCCGGATATCCGGGAACCCCGTCCACGGAGGTTCTGGAGACCTGCGCGAAGGAAAGAGGCCAGCAGGTGTACGTGGAATGGTCCGTGAACGAAAAGGCGGCCCTGGAATTTGGCGGCGGCGCGGCCATGGCCGGCGGCTACAGCCTGGTCACCATGAAGCAGGTAGGCCTGAATGCCTGTGCAGACCCGGCGATGACGCTTAGCTATGTGGGCATCAAGGGCGCGCTGGTGCTGTTGGTGGCGGACGACCCCGGCCCCATCTCCTCCCAGACGGAGCAGGATACCCGGCGGTTTGCCGGCTACTCCAAGATCCCCGTGCTGGATCCTAGCTCCGTGCAGGAAGCCTACGAGATGATGGCCGAGGCCTTCGCCCTTTCCCATGAGCTGGGAATGCCGGTCATCCTGCGGCCGACGACCAGGATTTGCCACGGCTGCGCGGACGTAGAGCTCAAGGAGGACCTGCCCGTTTGCCCCGAGATCTCCCTGGAAAAGGGCGGCCGCTGGGTGATCTTCCCCAAGAGCTCCTACCAGAACCACATCCGCCTGGAGGAGCTAAACCGCCGGTATGCGCAGATCCTTTCCGGGTCGCCCTTCAACGAGCTGCGGGGCGAGGGCAAGCGCCTCGTGGTCGCCTCCGGCGTGTCCTACGCCTATGCGCTGGAAGCGCTGGAGACGCTCCGTGCCGAGGCAAAGCTGCTGAAGATCGCCACGCCCTATCCCTTCCCCGAAGGGTTGGCGCTGCGGGCCCTGCAGGGCGTGGAGGAGGCCCTGGTGCTGGAGGAGTTGGACCCCGTGGTGGAGGACGCCCTCCAACAGCTCTGTGGAAAGGCGGGCTTGTCCGTGCGCATCCACGGAAAGCGCAGCGGGGACCTGCCCTTCGCCGGCGAATACGGGGTGGAGCTGGCCCAAGAGGCCCTGGGCGCCTTCCTGGGCCTGGTCCGGCCGAAGGCCGAAGCCCTGCCGCCGGCGCCTCCCCTGCCCGTGCGCCCGCCGGTGCTCTGCGCCGGCTGTCCCCACCGGGCGTCCTTCTACGCGGTGAAGAAGGCCATGGAGGGCAAGAAGAGCGCCTTTTGCGGCGACATCGGCTGCTATACCCTGGGCAATGCCCAGCCGCTGGACATGGTGGATACCTGCCTGTGCATGGGCGCCGGCATCACCCAGGCCCAGGGCATCAAGCGGGCGGATCCCGACATCCACGCCTTCGCCTTCGTGGGCGATTCCACCTTCTTCCATTCCGGCATCACGGGCGTGGTGAACGCGGTGTACAACCAGCATAAGATCACGCTGATCGTGCTGGACAACTCCACCACCGCCATGACCGGCCACCAACCCCATCCCGGCATCGGCAAGACCATGATGGGCGAGGTGTCCGCCAAGGTGAGCATCGAGGCGCTGCTTCGCGCAATCGGCGTGGAGACGGTGTTGACGGTGGATCCGCTGCGCCTGCCCCAGGCCATCGAGGCTGTGCGGCAGGCCGACGAGGCGCCGGGCGTTTCGGCGGTGATCTTCCGCTCACCCTGCATCGCCGTCACCAAGCCCGGCCGGCCGCTGCGCGTGAAGGACAGCTGCATCGGCTGCCAGCGCTGCATTCGGGAGATCGGCTGCCCGGCCCTGTTCCTGCGGGACGGCAAGGCCGCCGTGGACCCGGGCCTGTGCGTGGGCTGCGGCCTGTGCAAGAGCCTTTGTCCGGTCAAGGCCATCGAGGAGGAATGAGCATGAAACAGAGTATATTGGTTTGCGGCGTCGGCGGTCAGGGGACGGTCTTGGCTTCCAAGCTGTTGGCCCAGGCGGCGCTGCGCTTGGGCCAGCCGGTCAAAACCTGCGAAACCATCGGCATGGCCCAGCGCGGGGGCAGCGTCACCAGCCACGTGCGCATCGGACAGGCCCATTCGCCCCTGATCCCCAGGGGCCAGGCGGACATCCTCTTGTGCTTTGAGCCGGGCGAAGCCGTGCGCAACCTGCCCTACCTGCGCCGGGACGGCCTGCTGATCGCGGCCCAAAACCCGGTCATGCCCGTGACCGCGGCCCTGGGGCTTCGCTACGATCCCCAGGCGGCGCTGGACTACCTCAAGGCCAACGTGCCCGGCGTTCTGGACGTGGACGCCGAGGCATGTTGCAGGCAGCTGAACAGCTACCGGGTGAAGAACACCGTGCTCCTTGGCGTGCTGGCCGGCAGCAGGCGCTGCTGCCTGCCCGAGGAGGCCCTGCGGGTGGCCCTGGCGGACTTGCTGGAAAAATACCGCAAGCTCAACCTGGACGCCTTTGAGCTCGGGTTGCGGTTGGCGCAAAAAGTGTAGGGAGTGGATGCAGCATGCAGATGAACGAAAAGCAGTTTTCCATGATTCAAGATACCCTCCGGCGGGCCCAAGCGCATAGCGAGTTTTATCAGGCCAAGTTTCGGGAGATTGGCCTGGAGGCGGGGGATATCCGCACGCCCGAGGACTTTGCCAAGCTGCCCTTTGCGGACAAGGCCGACCTGCGCAACGCCTATCCCCTGAAGCTACAGGCCGTGCCCGACGAGGCGGTGGTGCGCATCCATTCTTCCTCCGGCACCACGGGCATGCCCGTCATCATCCCCTATACCCGCAAGGATGTGGACGATTGGGCCGAGATGTTCATGCGCTGCTACCGCATGGCCGGCATCACGGAGAAGGACCGCATCCAGATCACGCCCGGTTACGGGCTGTGGACCGCGGGCATCGGCTTTCAGGCGGGCTGCGAGCGCCTCGGCGCCATGGCGGTGCCCATGGGCCCGGGTAACACGGAAAAACAGCTGCAGATGATGGTGGACCTGAAAACCACGGTGCTCGGCGCCACCTCCTCCTATGCGCTGCTGCTCACCGAGGAGGTGCAGCACCGGGGACTGCGGGATAAGATCGCGCTCAAGAAGGGCGTGATCGGCTCGGAGCGTTGGAGCGACAAGATGTGGGCCACCATCGAAAAGGGCCTGGGCATCGAGCTGTTCGACATTTATGGCCTGACGGAGATCTATGGCCCTGGCATTTCCATCTCCTGCAGCCAGAAGAACGGCCTGCACTACTGGGACGACTATGTTTACTTTGAGATCATCGATCCCGCGACCGGCCAGGTGCTGCCGGACGGCGAGTATGGCGAGCTGGTGATCACCACCTTGCAGAAGGAGGGCGCGCCCCTGCTGCGCTACCGCACCCACGACCTGACCCGCCTGCTGCCGGGCAGCTGCCCCTGCGGCTGTCCGCATCCCCGCCACGACCGCATCCTGGGCCGCACGGACGACATGGTGAAGGTCAAGGGCGTCAACATCTTCCCCAGCCAGATCGATCAGCTGCTCCAGAAGGTGGAGGGCTGCACCAGCGAATACCAGGTGGTGCTGGAAAAGGAGGGCAGCAAGGACAAGATGTGCCTGCGCGTGGAATCCGATGTGGAGGGAAGCCTCGCGGAGTTGGAGGAGCGCGTGCGCAGGGCCTTCAAGCTGAAGATCGGCATCCTGATCGAGGTGCAGGCCCTGCCGGTGGGAGCCTTGCCCCGCTCCGAAAAGAAGACAAAAAGGGTCATCGACAAGCGCTATGCCTAAGGGCAAACGAGGGCGCGCCGGCCGGAAGGTCTCCGGCCGGCGCGCCCCTGCTCATGCGCTGTCTTTTAAGGGATGTCTAACGCTCGCTGTCATCGCTGCGGCGGCAGTTCTGGCCTTCGCCGGACTGGTTGCGCTCGCAGTTCTGGCCCTTGTTCTGATTCTGATTCTGGTTTTTGTTCTGGTTCTTGTTCTTGTTTTGGTTCATGTTGTTCTGTGCCATGAAAAAGACCTCCTTCATAATGGTTCGCGCGCGAGGCCGGCGCCTTGCAGCCAAGACTAGTATCGGCCGGGGAAGAGCGCTTTATGCGCCCGGACGATAAGGAGGGCGGCGAGGAGAAGCGAAGTCTGGATGGAGAACGCGGCGTTTGCAAACCCTCCCAAGGTTGACAATTGGATCCAAAAGCGGTACCATGAGCCCAAACGCAATGCCAAATAGATGTATGGGGGAGGAATGCACCAATGAAAATCAGCTTGCTGGAGCCCATCGGCGTCTCCAAGGCGCTCATCGAGGAACTGTCCGCCGGCCTAAAGGCCCAGGGCCACGAGTTTTGCTATTACGATACAAAGACGACGGATCCCAAGGAGCTCATCGCCCGCTCCAAGGGCAGCCAGATCGTCATGATCGCCAACAACCCCTATCCCGCCGAGGTGGTGGAGGCTGCGGATGCGCTGAAGATGCTGGACGTCGCCTTTACGGGCATCGACCATATCGGGTTGGACGCCGTCAAGCGCAAGGGCGTGATGGTCTGCAACGCGGCCAACTATTCCAACCAGACGGTGGCCGAGCTCGTTATCGGCCTGACCATCGGCCTGATGCGCAAGATGGTGGCGGCCGACGCGGCCACCCGCGCGGGCGGCACCGCCGCCGGCCTGATGGGTACGGAAATCAGCGGCCGCACGGTGGGCATCATCGGCACGGGCCGCATTGGCCTGATGACCGCCAGACTCTTCAAGGCCTTCGGCGCCAAGCTCATCGGCTACTCCCGCTCGGTGTCCAAGGAGGCCCTGGAGCTGGGCTTGGAGTATGTTTCCCTGGAGCAATTGATGGAGCAAAGCGACATCGTGAGCCTGCACGTGCCCAACAACGCCGCCACCAAGGGCATGATCCATGCCGACCTCATCGCCCGCATGAAGAAGACCGCCCTGTTCATCAATTGCGCCAGAGGCCCCATCGTGGACAACGCGGCCTTGGCCAAGGCGCTGGAGGAGGGGAAGATCGCCGGCGCCGGCATCGACGTCTACGACATGGAGCCGCCCATCCCCGCGGACTATCCCTTGCTGCACGCGCCCAACACCATCCTGACCCCCCATGTGGCCTTCTCCTCGGAGGAATCCATGATTCGCCGGGCCAAGATCGTCTTCCAGAACCTGTACGCCTATTTGGAGGGCAAGCCCGAAAACGTTTGCGAACTGTAAGGCCCTGACGGCCTGAAGGCCTGCGCGCCCGATGTGCCTGTCTCAAGCCAGGGACGCGCAGGCCTTTTGCATTTGAAAGGAGTCGCCATGGACTATCAAGGGTTTCGCCTGACCACCAACGTGCGCGAGGACCCGGCGCTGCGCCAAAGTTTTTTTGATTTGGCGCGCGCCACCTTTGGCCTGGACTTTGCCCCCTGGTACGCCAGCGGCGGCTGGACGGACCTATACCGGCCCTATGCGCTGGAAAAGGACGGCGAAGTGGTGGCCAACGTGTCCGTCAACCTCACCCGTCTGCGCAGGGGGGAATCCGTCGGCCTGTTCGTGCAGCTGGGGACGGTGATGACCAGGTCGGACCTGCGGAAGCGGGGTCTTGGGCGCTTTCTGATGGAGCGGGTGCTGGAGGACTGGTCCTGCGCCTGCCAGGGGATCTACCTCTTTGCCAACGACAGCGCGACGGGTTATTATCCGCGCTTCGGCTTTTCGACCAGCTTTGAAACCGAGCATGTGCTGCCCTTGCCGGACGGCGGCGCCGGCCTTGGCCAGCCCTTGCACCCGGGAACGCCCAGCGAGGAAGCCGTGGTGCGCGGCTTTTTGACCAGGTCAAACCCCTACGCGGCCCTGGATCTGGTGGACAACCCCGGCCTGCTTTGGTTCTATCTGGGCGGCCTTTGCCGGGAGGAGCTGCTCTACCTGCCGGAGGACGACGCCCTGCTGGTGCAGCGCCTGGAAGGCGCGGATTGGACCGTGGACGGCGTCCTGGGCGGCGGGACCTGCCCCCTGGAAGCGCTTTTGCGCAAGGCCGCTCCGCCGCAGGCCCGGAGGGTTCGCCTTGGCTTTACGCCCATCCAGGCGCCCGGCGCCCAGAGTTCCCCGCTGCAGGAGGAGGGGACCACGCTCTTCGTGTATGCCAAGCTGGAAAACCCCTTTGGGGAGACCGGGCTGCGCCTGCCGGCGTTGGCGCACGCCTGACGAGGGCAATGGACGACGCCAAGCCCCTGCACAGGCGCCGCTTCGCCAGGAAACGGCCCCTTGCCCCGGTCCGCCGCTCCAACGGGGAAAAGGGACTTGCAATTTACTTAAATATCCAGTATGATAGAGGATGCAGGGCGCCGTTGCGCCCCCAATACGGCGAGAAGGAGACCATATGGACGCAAACGAAGGCGAAACAGGCAATCATAACGCGAAGACGGACCGGATACCTGGCTGGGTAACCGGCGCTGCTCGTTGGAGCAAAAACATAAATCGGGAAAGAGGGACAAAGCTTCGTGCAGACATTGCACAGAGGCTATGTCCTTTTGCATATACATGCAGGCTTTCGTCAATACGCAAACGCTTTAGGAGGGATTTTCTTTGGATTCGGTTGTCCCGCAACTCTTGCTACAGGTGATTCTGATTGCGATCAATGCGTTTTTCGCCGCCACGGAGATCGCCGTGATCTCCCTGAACCCCAACAAGCTGCGCAAGCTCGTGGACGAAAAGAGCAAGACCGCTGCCAAGCTTTTGCAGATGGTGGAGGAGCCAGCGGGTTTTCTGTCCACCATCCAGGTAGGCATCACCCTTGCGGGCTTTCTGGCCAGCGCCTTTGCGGCGGAAAACTTCTCCGATCCCCTAGTGGATTGGATTGTGAACGACCTGGGCTTTACGCTGCTTTCTAGGGCGGCGGTGGATACGATCATCGTGGTGTTGATCACCATCGTGCTTTCCTATTTCATGCTCATCTTCGGCGAACTGGTGCCAAAGCGCGTCGCCATGCTCAAGTCCATGCAGGTGGCCAAGATGGCCTGTTCCGTGATCTCCGTCCTGGCCGTGGTGATGCGGCCGGTGGTCTGGCTGCTGTCCGTCTCCACCAACGGCGTGTTGCGCCTCTTTGGGCTCAAGACCGCGGCCCAGGAGGAGAGCGTGACCAAGGAGGAGATCCAGATGATGGTGGACGAGGGCGAGGAGAAAGGCACCATCGATCCGGAGGAGAAGGAGCTCATCCAGAACATCTTCGACTTTGACGAAACCCCCGTGCGCGAGGCCATGACCCATAGCGTGGACGTGGAGGCCATTCAGCTGGAGGACAGCCAGGAGGAAATCCTCGCCCTCATCAAGAGCACCGGCCTTTCCCGCTTCCCCGTCTATGGCGAGGACCTAGACGACATCAAGGGCACGCTGAGCACCCGGACCTATCTGCTCAACCTGCAAAGCGAGCAGCCCAAACCCTTGGAGGAGCTGCTGCGGCCGGCCTATTTCGTGCCCGAATCCATCCACATCGACGAGCTGTTCCGCGACATGCAGCGCAACAAGCTGCACTTTGCCGTGGTGGTGGGCGAATATGGCGAAACCAGCGGCATCGTGACTATGGAGGACCTGTTGGAACAGCTGGTGGGCAACATTTACGACGAGTTTGATCCCGTGGAAGAAAAGGAGATCGAGGCCCTGGGCGACAACAGCTGGCGCGTGCTTGGCAGCGCGCCCCTGGACGCCATCACCGAGGAGACCGGCGTCGCCTTCCCCGAAGATCTGGACTTCGATACCCTGGGCGGGTTGGTGATGAGCACGCTTCGAAGCATCCCGGAGGACGGCAGCGTGTTCGACGTGGAGGCCTATGGGCTGAAGATCCACGTCTCCAAGGTGGAGGATCGGCGCGTGGAGGAGGCCTTCCTGCAGCTGGACCAACCCAAGGAAGAGCCGGAGGAAGAGGAAAAGGAAAGGTAGCAAAAAGCGCCTTTGAGAAGAATAAGGCTCCCGGAAGCAGAAAGCGTTCCGGGAGCCTTCTTTTGCCTACAGGTCCTGCATGAACAGCGCACGGATGGAAATGCGGTTGAGACAGCCGCCGTCCTGCGGCCCGCCAGAGCAATAGGCGAGCAGTACCCGATCCTCCAGGGGCAGCATGGCGGTGTAGCAATAGCCGTGGTCGGGGGCGTCCTCCAGCGCGACGGGCTCGCTCCAGCTGGCCCCCTCGTCGCAACTGAGCGCATACACCAGCGGCGTGCGGCCGCCCGTCCACACCCCGCCCGCCTGCTGGCTTCTGCCGTTGTACAGGGGGATGGGGTTCCAGACGGCCATCAGCCTTCCGTCCGCCAGGCGTCGGGCGGAGAGCGGGGACAGGGGAGCGGTGAAGCGGCTTGGCTGGGCCGAGGTCCAGCTGTAGCCGCCGTCCAAGGAGTAGCATTCGTATTGGCGACCCAGGTCCGTCCTGGCAAAGCACCAAAGGACGCCGCCCTTGAGCTCAACCAGGCCCGGCTCCTGCAAGCCGCTCATCGAGGCGCTCACACCCAGGGAGACGCCGCCGGGAGATTCGTAAAAGCTGGCGCCTCCGTCGTCGGAGAGGAAGAATCGAAGGCAGGCGCGCATATCCAGCGCCTCCGCGCTGCCGGAGGCGCCGGCCTCCCCGCGGCAGGTATGGCGAGCGGCCGGAACCACCAAACGGCCGCTGGACAGCCGCACCACGCGGTCGTTGTTGACCACGTAATAGCCCGGCGGCTGCATCACGGCCGTGGGGGCGGAGAGGCTGCGTCCCCCATCCAGACAAAGGCGCCGCTGCAAGGTTAGATCCTGCAAGCCGCGCCGCCGCAGATAGTACAGCGAAAAACCGTCCGACTCCGGAAGCAGGCTGACGCTCATCAGGTTTTGCGCCCCCTCCTCCTGGCGGGAAAGCAAAAGGAAGGGCTCGCCCCAGCTTTCGCCAAGGTCCTTGGAGCGCAGGGCGTATAGGTCCGCGCTGGCGTGGTCCTGCCAGCTGTCGCCGCAATAGCGAGAATACACGAACAGCAGCTCCTGCTTGTCCAGGCGCACGAAGGCGCCCTCGCTGTTGCGGGGATTGGCGGCGGAGGGGCTGAGGGTGTACAATAGCCGGCCTGCCGTCATGGATCATCGCCTCCTCGATACATTCGTTAAGAAAAGTATATCAGCCATTCCCCTTGCCCTCAAGGGGAGGAAGCTTTTTTTCTGGAAAGCGCCGGCAATGTTAAGAAGCATCTTTCAAGGGAGGGCCTCTTCGTGTATACTGTTAAATGCAGGAAAAACAGCGCTCAGGGACGAGCGCCCGACAGGAGGGAAGCTGAAGAAATGCTGTACCCCGAAAACCAACGACCCACCCTGGCCGAGGAGGTCTTTCAACATCCCGGCAGCGAATACCGCTGCACGCCCTTTTGGGCTTGGAACTGCGAGCTGAAGGAGGACGAGCTGCTCTGGCAGATCGAGATTCTCAAGAAGATGGGCATGGGGGGCTTCCACATGCATTCCCGCACAGGCATGGCCACCCCCTATCTGACGGAGGACTTCATGAACCTGGTCAAGGCCTGCGTGGAAAAGGCCAAGCGAGAGAAGATGCTCGCCTGGCTTTACGACGAGGACCGCTGGCCCTCCGGCGCGGCGGGCGGCTACGTGACCAAGGATGAAAAATACCGCGCCAGGTACATGGTCTTTACCCCCGTGTCCAACGAGGCCTTCGGCAGCGGCCAGGCAAGCCTGGATTCCTCCGCCAGGGCCAAGCGCCAGGGCAACGGCCGTTTGCTGGCCCGTTACGCCGTGGCCCTGCATCCGGACGGCACCCTCCAGTCATACCGCCGCCTCGCGGACGGCCAGGCGGCTGCCGGCGAGGAGACGACCTGGTATGCCTACCTGGAGCTGACGGCGCCCTCGCCCTGGTACAACAACCAGACCTACGTCAATACCCTGGACAAGGAGGCCATCGAGCGCTTCGTGCAGATCACCCACGAGCGCTATAAGCAGGCCGTCGGCGAGGACTTCGGCAAGACCGTTCCCGCCATCTTCACGGACGAGCCCCAGTTTACCCACAAGACCACCTTGGGCTTCGCCACGGACAAGGAGGATGTGGTGCTGCCCTGGACGGACGACTTTGCCCAGAGCTTCCAGGAGGCCAATGGGGAGGACTTGCTGGATAGCCTGCCGGAGCTGTACTGGGAGCTGCCGGGCGAAAGGCGCTCCTTGGCCCGCTACCGCTACCACGACCATGTGGCCGAGCGCTTCGCCCAGGCCTTCGCCGATACCTGCGGCAACTGGTGCAGGGAGAACGGCCTGATGCTGACCGGCCATATGATGGAGGAACCCACGCTGCAAAGCCAGACCGCCGCCCTGGGCGAGGCCATGCGCTCCTATCGGGGCTTCGATCTGCCGGGCATCGACATGCTCTGCGATTATCGGGAATACACCACCGCCAAGCAGGCCCAGTCCGCCGCCCACCAGTATGGCTGCCCGGGTGTGCTTTCCGAGCTGTACGGCGTCACCAACTGGGACTTCGACTTCCGCGGCCATAAGCTTGCGGGCGATTGGCAGGCAGCCCTGGGCGTGACCGTGCGCGTGCCCCACCTGTCCTGGGTATCCATGAAGGGGGAGGCGAAGCGCGATTACCCCGCGTCCATCAACTACCAATCCGCCTGGTGGGACAAGTATCCCCTGGTGGAGGACCACTTTGCCAGGCTGAACACGGCCCTGACCCGGGGCAAGCCCCTGGTCAAGCTGGGCGTCATCCATCCGGTGGAAAGCTACTGGCTCCACTGGGGCCCGCGGGAGCAGACGGCCCTTGCCCGCGAGGAGATGGACCAGCGCTTCCAGAACCTCTGCGACTGGCTGCTCTTCGGCCTTTGCGACTTCGATTATATCTGCGAGTCCCTGCTGCCCTCCCAGTGCCAGACCCCCGGCGCGCCGTTGCGCGTGGGCGAGATGGCCTATGAGACCATCCTGGTGCCGGCCCTGGAGACCATTCGCTCCACCACCTTGGACAGGCTGGAAGCCTTCGTCCAGGCCGGCGGCAGGCTGCTCTTCCTGGGCTCCGTGCCCACGCTGGTGGACGCAAGGCCTTCCCAGCGAGCCGCAGAGCTGGCGGCCCGCTGCCAGACCATCGAGTTTTCCAAGGGCGCGATCCTATCCGCCCTGGAGACGGAGCGGCTGATCGACGTGCGCGACGAGCGGGGCAGCCGCACCGACGGCCTGCTTTCCCAGCTGCGCCAGGATGGGGAGGGGCGCTGGCTCTTCCTCTGCCATGGCCGGCGCTTGGAACATCAGGACGTCCTGCCGCTGGAAAAAATCACCCTGCGCATCAAGGGCTTGTGGAAACCGACCCTTTACGATACCCAGACCGGCGCCACCAAGCCCCTTGCCGGCATCCAGAAAAATGGCGAGACGGAGCTTGCCTACGGCTTCTATGCCCACGATAGCCTGCTGCTTCGCCTGGATCCGGGCGCTGCCGAGGGCCAGCGCGCCGTGCCTGCCGCCATGGAGCCGGGAACCGCCTTCCGCGGACGCGCGGCCTACACATTGAGCGAGCCGAACGTGCTGCTGCTGGACCAGGCGGAATACGCCTTTGACGAGGGCCCTTGGATGGAAAAGGAGGAGATACTCCGGGCGGACAACGCCTTCCGCAGCCACCTGGGTTTCCCCTCCCGCATGGACGCCGTGGCCCAGCCTTGGGTGGTGGAGAAGGAGCGCGCGGAGCACTGCCTGCGGCTGCGCTTCCGCATCCTGTCCGACATTCCCGTGAGCGGAGCCAGCCTCGCGCTGGAAAACGCGGAGCAAACCGGCATTCGCCTCAACGGCTTGGCGGTGCCCTGCAAGCCCGAGGGGTATTTTGTGGATAAGGCCATCGAAAAGGTGCCCTTGCCCGCCTTGGCCTGCGGAGAAAACCTGCTGGAGCTCACCGTGCCCGTCACCAGGCGCGAGGGCGCTGAGTGGTGCTATCTGCTCGGCAACTTCGGCGTGCGCCTGGAGGGAGACGGGGCCAGGCTGGTAAGCCTGCCGGAAAAGCTGGGCTTTGGCGACTGGTGCGGCCAGGGCTTGCCCTTCTACTGCGGCAACGTGCGCTACCACCTGCCCATCCAAGGCAAGGGCACCCTGAAGGTGCGGGCAAGCCATTACCGCGGCGCGCTGCTCGGCATGGCCGTGGACGGGGGAGAGGAAAAGCCCGTGGCCTACGCCCCGTACGCAGCAAGCTTCCCGGGGCTGGACCAAGGCGAGCACTGCCTGACGGTGACCGTGTACGGAACGAGGGTGAACGGCTTTGGTGCCGTGCACAATGCCGATGAAACCACCACCTGGTTTGGCCCCAACTGCTGGCGCAGCGAGGGGGACAGCTGGTGCTACGAATATAGGCTGCGGCCGCAGGGGTTGCTGACCGCGCCGAGATGGATATGGGAGGATTGATGGGTTTATGCGTTACGTGTTGGGCATCGACGTTGGCACCTCTGGAACCAAGACCATTTTGGTGGATGGCGACCGCCGCGTGGTGGCCTCCAAGACCATCGAATACCCCATGGAGACGCCCCGGCCTGGCTGGACCCAGCAGGACCCGGCCCTGTGGTGGGATGCGGCCGTTAAGACCATCCGCATCGTGTTGGAGCGCTCCGGCGTGGCGGTTGGCGACATCGTCGGCGTGGGCTTTTCCGGCCAAATGCACGGCATGGTGGCCCTGGATGCGGACAACCGGGTGGTGCGTCCGGCCATCCTTTGGAACGACCAGCGCACCCAAAGCCAGTGCGACGAGATGGTGGCCGCCTGCGGCGGCCTGGAGGGCTTGGTCAAGCTGACCAACAACCGCATGCTAACCGGCTATACCGGCGGCAAGATCCTGTGGATGAAGCAGAACGAGCCGGAAAACTTCGCCAAAACCCGGGCGGTGATCTGCCCGAAGGACTACATTCGCTTCATGCTCACGGGCGTTGTGGCCACCGATGTGGCCGACGCCTCCGGCACTGGGCTGTTCAACGTGCGCGAGCGCTGCTGGAGCGATGAGGCCATCGAAAAGGTCGGCCTGCCCCGCAGCCTGTTCCAAAGGGCCTATGAATCCTACGAGGTGGCGGGCCATATCACTGCGGAGGCGGCCAAACTCACCGGCCTTCCGGAGGGCTTGCCGGTCACCGCTGGCGGCGGCGACGCGGTGATCCAGACCACGGGCACGGGGCTGGTGCGTCAGGGCATACTCGGCGTGGTGATCGGCACGTCCGGCGTGGTGGCCATGGGCCTGGATGGCTTTAAGGAAAACCCCAAGGGCGAGCTACAGGTGTTTTGCAACAACGCCAAGCATCTCTGGCACGCCATGGGCGTGACGCTGGCCGCGGGAGGCTCCTACCGGTGGTTCCGCGACGAGCTGTGCCAGGACCTGGTCAAGCAGGCTGCGGAGAGCGGGTGCGACGTCTACGACCTGATGAGCCAGGAAGCGGCCGGCGTGCAGCCGGGCTGTGGCGGCCTGCTGTTCCTGCCCTATCTGAGCGGCGAGCGCTGCCCCTATCCGGATCCCGCCGCTAGGGGCGTGTTCTTTGGCCTCGGGCTGGAGCACGGCCACGCGGCCATGAACCGGGCCGTCATGGAGGGGGTCACCTTCTCCTTAAGGCAGGTGGCCGAGCGCATCTTCGCCATGGATCCGGACATGAAGCCCGAGAAGATCATCCTCTCCGGGGGCGGCGCCAAGTCCGAGGTCTGGCGCCAAATGGCTGCGGACATCTTCGGGCTGCCCGTTGTAACCATTTCCGGCTCCGGCGAGGGCGGCGCCTACGGCGCGGCCCTGGTGGCCGGCGTGGGCCTGGGCCTCTGGAAGGATTTGGTGGAAGCCGCCGGCAATCCCGTGGAGGAAACCCGCAACCTGCCCGATCCGAACACCCAGGCCATTTACGAGAAGGTATACCGCCTGTACGACGCCCTGTATCCCAGCCTGAAGCCCTGCTTCGATCAAGCGGAGGGACTGCGCTAGGGCTTCGCCCTTGACGGGCGGAGGAGATGTTTGGGCCAAGAAGGGTCCGCCGGCTATGCCGGCGGACCCTTCTTGGCCCAAGGAAAGGGGAAGCAGCTATGCGGGCATGGAACAGAAGGTCATCGGAAACGCGGCGCGCGAAGCCTACGGACGCCGAGGAGAGGGAGCCTTTGACCGTCTGAAGCGGTGAAGAAGGGAGCGAAGGGTTCGATCCTTTGGCAGGAAGCGCTCCAGCAGGGCGCCCGCGAGCAGGGAGAGCAGGAAACAAGCGCCCCAGATGGCCCAGCCAAAGTGGCCTTGCCCATAGGCGGCGCCCTCCGGGTTGGGGCCGAAGAGAAGGCCGGCCAGCAGCCCCAGCGCAAAGCCCAACAGGGTGACCGCGGAAAAACGCCGCTTGCCAAAGACCGCGGGGAGGGTGGAAACGGCCATGGAAACCCAATACAGGCGGCTGCTGAGCAGCCAGCCGAAGAGATAGCCGTCCGTCCCTTCCGGCGCGTTGGTCCAAAGCCAACCAAGGAAGCTGCTGCCAGTAAAGTCGCACCAAAGAACCCTACCCAGCAGATAGAGCGCGGCGTACCCCAGGAGAACGCCCAGGGCGGCCAGAAGGTTTGCCCGCGCCCTAGCGCGAGGCTGCGGCGCTTCCCGCCGGGAAGCGGGCCGGTCGGAAGGCGCCTGGGCGTCTGGCGCTTGGCCCGGCCTGTCCGCCGACGTCTGGCCAGCGGGCGGCTGAACCTGTCCCTGCGCGGCCGTCAACGCCTCAACCCCCACGCCCAGAACCTCCGCCAAGCGGACCAGGTTTTCGGTGCTTGGGGAGGATTTTCCTGCCTCCCATTTGGCCACCGCCTGGCGGCTTACCTCCATCCGTTCGGCCAGGCCCTCCTGGGTTAAGCCTGCGCCCTGTCGAAGCGCGCGAATTGTTTCGCCCAATGCCATCGGCCTTGCACCTCCTCGCAGTCCTAGGATAGCCGATGTCGGAGCCTTTGACAAGCAACCAGGGGGCAACCTTTGGTTGCATGGGGGGAATAGTTGCCCCATGAACATAGGAAAGGGACGAATCGCCGGCGTCTGCGGCGGTTCGTCCCTTGATGGATGCGGCGGCTTAGTCCGCGTTGTACCAATAGCGGGCGACCATGCTGGGAAGGCCATCGTCCGTGGCGCCCACCACATCGGCGCAGATCTTGTAGCGCTTGCCGGTGGTGGGATAGCTGTCCTTCTTGATCATCTCCATATAGATGTGCTGCGGCGTGCTGGTGGTGCCCACGTTGTAGATGAAGGTGAAGGGCTCCTCGCCGCTGCCGTCGCTGAGAATCTCCACGATCTCGCCATAGCACTCGTACACCCGGCCCACGTTGTTGGTGAGGTTGTTGTAGTCCATTTCGCGGCACAGGCGGGTGTAGTCGTCCGCCGTCGGGTTGTAGGTGATCACATGGGTGAAGGGAATATCCTCCACGCCGTCCTTGCTGGCCACGATGGTGATGGTGTTGTCGCCAAAGCTGGAAAGCACGGCGGTGAAGCTGAAGCTGCCATCGTCCTCCAGGGTGACGTCCCCGTCGATATCGGAGGTCACCTCGATGCTGGCGCCATCGGCCACCACGCCCTTGATGGTCACCTGCTTGGTGTCGCTCTCGGTGGGCGTGTCGGCGCTCAGCTCGATGGCGATTTCACGCTCCGCGCGGTGCAGGATGACGTTCTTGGTGGTCTCCTTGCAGCCGGGCGTGCGCACGGTGATGGGGATGACGTTGTCGCCGATGGGCTCCACGTCCACGTTGACGATGACGACGCCTGCGTTATCGGCCTGGTCGCTGATCAAGTCGGACACATCCTGCCCGTTGACGGTGACGGTGGAGCCGATCTCCACGCGGAACTTCAGCTGGTAGGTGGAGATGTTTACCTCCTCCGTGCCAGATGCGGGCGTGATGAGCTCCAGCGTCGCTTCGGGCGGCGTGATGACCAGCTCGATGGGATCCAACGGGGTCTCCTGGCCGGATTTACCGTCGCGCAGGGTGGGGGTGAGGGTGATGGAAACGTCCTCGTTGGTGATCTGGTCGCCGATCAGCTTGCTATCTTCGATCTCCAGCACGCCAATGCCGCCGACGATGGTCACGTTGTCGTTGATGGGCTCGCCGATGTAGACGATGTCGCCGTCGTTGCCCTTGAAGGTGATGGTATGGCCGGGATTGCCGTTGACCTCGGCCACGGCCACCACGGGCGCGTTTTCATCGTTCATCGTGCTCTCGGCGGAGATCTGCTCGTCGGCCTGGCCATCGCCAAAGGCGTTGACGATGGCCTTCACGCCGGCCACCACGCCCCAAATGAGCAGGCCCAGGACCACCAGCGCCACAAGGGCGGCGATGCCCAGGCGCAGGGGATTGCGCACCCGCCTGGTGTTGCGGGCGGGGAGGTTGACTTTTTCGATGGGCGGGTTTTCCGGCGGCCGCGTGCGGCTGGAATGCAGGCGCATGGCGCTGTCGGTGGAGGTTGGACGCGCGGGAACGCGCTGTTCGTCCCGCTGGGGACGACCCTGGCGCTGGCTCGTGTTCTCGCGCACGCCATAGCGGATGGGCGGGCGGCTTGCGCTTTGCCTGCGGATCGGGGCATCCTGTTCCGCCCGTGGACGGCGGTAGACGGCGCCCTCTGCGCTGAGGCCCTGTCCATATTCGCGTGCCTGGCTGGACCTGGGATACGGCCGTTCCGGCGTTCTGGAATCCTGGCGAAGGGGCCTGCGAGGCTCCTCGCGGGAGAGGGGTTGCTCGCCATAGCGGCCTTCCCTGGAGACGGAACGGGGACGTTCCCGTTCGACGCCATAGGCGCTGGAGCGGACGTCCTGGCCGGACTCACGGCTGCGCACGGGCCTTCGCTGGCCGCTGGCTGCGCCGGAGGTCTCCTGGCGGGAGCTGCGGTAGGCGGAAGGGGAGGGGGGAGGCGTGTCCTCCACGCCAAAGGGGCGGCGGGGAGGTTCATAGGCCACCTCGAGCACCTCCTTGGTGTTGCCATTTTTGGATTCGCGGCTGCGCCGTTCCAAGGGCGTATCGTATAGGTTGAGCTGCTTGAGCGCGTTGGTGGCCCATTCGGGCTGCGCCACCCGCTCCACGGGCTCTTCCGCCGGCTGCGGGGCTTCCTGTGCGGGCGGGGCCGGTTGCTCGGCGGCAGTCCGGCCGAGGTTGGTCGCCTCCTGAACGCGGGAACGGTGGGGGACAAAGGCCTGAACCTGGTCCTGCTCCTGCTGGGGCGCCTGCGCGGCGGGCCTGGATGGCGCCTGCGCGGCGGCGCTCTCCCGCCGGGGTTTATAGACGGTGGCGGGTTCCTCCTCGCGAGCGGCCGGCCTGGCCGCGGGCTTGTGGGTGGGATGGATCTCGTCCTTGAGCGCGTAGGGCTCTCCACCCAGCTCGGTGGGGCGGCTTTCTCCGGCGGGAACCTGGTCCAGGGGCAGGACGTGGGGCTCGGGCTTGGGCGGCGTCTGCTTGGGCGGTTCCGCCTTGGCGGCGGCAGCCCGCAGGGCCGGAGCCACGCGGCTAAGGGACATCAGCCGGCGGGGTCTGGGATCCGGAATGGAGGGCGCGGGTTCGGCGTTGGGTGGGAGGGTGTTGATGGCCTGGATGATCTCCCGGCTGATCTCGCTATCTGCAAATTGGGTGCGTGCGGTTTTGGAAAGGGTCTGCGCAGGAACGAGCACCTCCACGCCGGAGCGCCGCTCCTGGCTGGGGGTGATGGGGGGGAAGTGCTGGGTATCCCCCGCAGGACCTGCAGGATTCCCGGCCGGGGCATCGGTCTTGGTGACCGGCTCAGTCCGGTCGTTTGCCTGGATGGGCTGGCCGGCGTCCGTCTCGTCCGTTTCCGGCGCCTTGCCGGGCGTCTCGGGCTGCGCCTTGGGGGCGGGCTCGGCCGTGGGCGCTGGAACGGCCTTTGTGGCGGGCTCCTCGGCGGCTGCCTCGACGGGTTCCTCGTCCGCCTCCAGCTCTCCGTCGTCGTCCCAATTGGTGTAATCGTAGAGATGGATGTTGTCCTCATATTCGGACAGATCCTTGATGGGCTGGGGCTTTTGCGCCTGCTCCAAGGGATGGAAGCGCAGGCCTTC
>CALWRM010000096.1 GCA_944383925.1 uncultured Clostridia bacterium | reverse complement strand
CCGCGTCTTCGATGTAGCTATCCAGGAAGCGGTCGGTGGTGTAGGTGCTCAGGTGGTTGCGGACAAAGACATAGGGGAAGAGGTCCTCGCCGCTCCGGCGGATCTGCCCGGCATCCTCCTGGGGATACTGGCTGGGATATAGGTAGCTGGCCGTGCCGTCCAGGTCGCCGACGGCCAGGGACTCGATGCCATCGGACCCGGCCTGTAGGCTGCCGGCCACCAGGCCCAGCAGGGAGGGATAGGGGAGATCGGCGTCCTTCAGCGTCACCACGGTCAGGGAGTTGGACTCGTCCAGGGCGCGCGCCAACACCAGCTGGGTCTTGGCCGTGCCGTCCTGGGTGTAGCTGTACTCCACGCCGCTGTAGGTAAGGCCGTTGACCTCATAGGGAAGGGTCTCGCCGCGCTGGAGATTCTCCTTGGAGGACAGGCTGTCGTCCCAGGATTGGAAGATCTGCTCCAATGTCAGGGCGGGCTGCTCCACCATCAGGGCGCAGCTGGCGTCCCCGTCGCCGGTGTTCACCAGGTAGACCCGCTTCTCCTCGGAGGAAGGCTCCACATAGCTGTCGTCCTGGCAGTAGAAGCTAAGGTTTCCTTCCGGGAAGAAATAGGCCTGGGCCCCGCTCTCGTCGTAGGTCAGGGCTTGCGAGGAGGCGGGGATGTCGGCGGGGCTTTCCGAAGGTGGGGCCGGCAGGGGGGAGACCACGGCGGTGGGAAGGGCTCCCCCGCCGGATACGGTGGTTTCGTTGCGGCTGGACCGGCCGCCCGGCAACAGCGGCAGGGCGATGGCCAACACCAGCACCAGCGCCGCGCCGCCCAGCAGGCCGTAGCGCAGCCCGGGATTGGCGCGGATGGCCGCGAGCAGGCGCTGCCAGGCCCCGCCGGAGGGCTTGGTGGGATCCTTCGGAAGGGGAGGCTTGGGCGGCTGGGGCCGCACCGTACCCCCGCCGGCCTGGTCGCGGTAGCTGGTCAGGGCCCTGGCAAAGGCGGCCATCGTCTGGAAGCGGTCCTCCGGCCGCACGGACAGGGCCTTGAGGATAGCGCTCTCGGCCAGGGGCGGCAGGTCCACGCCCAGCTCGCGCAGGCTGCGTAGGTTGTCCGCGCTGCTGCGCAGCACGGAGTCCTCGGGCATGGAGCCGCTGAGGATGTTGTAGAGCAGGGCGCCCATGGAGTATACGTCCGTCCAAGGCCCTTGGTTGCCGTGGGAGGAATACTGCTCGGTGGGGGCGAAGCCGTGCTTTAAGATGACGGACACGCTCTCCCGGCCGCCGCTGGCGGCCCTGGCGGCGCCAAAGTCCAGCAGGATGGGCCGGTGGTCCTTGGTGATGAAGATGTTGTCCGGGCTGATGTCCCGGTGGAGCAGGCCCTGGGCATGGACCTGGGAGAGGGCGTTCATCACCGGCAGCGTCAGGGAGAGGGCCTCCTCCAGGGACAGCCGGCCGCCGTTTTGGCGGACATACTCCTTGAGGCTGACGCCGTCGATGTAATCCATGACGAAGTAGGCGGTGTTGTTCTCACGGAAGTAGTTCTGCACGGCCACGATACCGGGTACGTCGCGGAAGCGGGCCAGCAGCCGGGCCTCCTCCAGGAAGCGGTCGGCGCCCTGGCGGTAGAGATCCTCCTGGCCGATGCTGGCCAGGGTCATGGTGTAGCGGTCCGTCGCGCGCACGGCCAGGCCCGAGGGCAGGTATTCCTTGATGGCCACGGGCACCTGGAGCACCAGGTCCAGCCCCAGGTAGGTGACGCCAAAGCCCCCCGCTCCCAGCACCTTGCCCGTCAGGTAGCGGCCGGCCAGCACGGTGCCCAAGGGAAGCGCCGAGGCCGGAAGCGCGTAATTCGCCGGATCAAAGCCGCACCTGGGGCAAGGCGCGCCCGCTTTCTCCAGAAAACAGCCATAGCAGAGCTTTTGATAGTCCATCTTACCAGCGCCTCCCGTCGTGATCCCCGGCCCGGGGCCGCGCCGCCGGGACCGGTTTATGGAAAACCTATTCGCATCTAGGCATTGTACCCCTTCAGTATACCGCAAAACCGCCCGCTTGGAAACACCCAAGAGGCCGGAAGGCGGCGGTTTGGACTTCTTTTGAGGCAAGGGAAGGGCGGCCTTGGGCAAAACGCAGAAAAATAAGCCCCGCGTCCATGGACGCGGGGCGGCCTTGGGGGAGGATTTAGGCGGCGGACCAGGCGGAGACCACGCGCACGTCCTGGAAGAAGGCCTCGACGATCTCCTCGGCGGTCTTGCCCTCCTTGGCCAGGGCGTAGGCGCCCCATTGGCTCATGCCAACGCCATGGCCATAGCCCTTGCCGGCCATGTAGACGAAGCCATCCTCCACCCGAAGCTCGGTCAGCAGGGTGGAGCGCATGCGCGTGCCGCCCAGGGCCAGGCGCAGGCCCGGGCCGGACACGCTGTTGTCCCCGGCGGAAAAGCGGGTGACCCGGCCGGAGGGGCCGGTCTGCTCGATGGCCAGGGCCGAGGCGTCCCCGCCGCCGAGGGACGCCAGCGCTTCGGAGACCTCCTCCAGGTCAAAGCGGGCGCTCCAGGCCTGGGCCTCCGCCGGCGCCTCCGGCGATTCGTCCACGGGGACGCTGCAAATGTAGGCCGGCTCGGCCTTTTCATAGCCAAGGCCTTCCTTGGCCGTGGCCGTTTGGCCGCCGGAATGGGCGTGGAACCAGGCCTTGATGGGCAGGCCCTCCTCGTCCACGATCACCAACCCCCGCGTCTGCTCGATGGCGGCCAGGATGTTGTCGTTGACGCCCTCGGCGTTGTAAGCCTGGGCTTCCTCAATGTCGGTGGAAAGGTCCGCTCCCTCGTACTTGGACCCGCCCTGGTCCAGCAAAAAGCGCAGGGCGAAGGTGCGGGCCAGCAGTGCCTGGGCCTTGAGGGCTTCCAACGGCCAATCGCCCTGCATCTCCCCGGCCAAAACGCCGGCCAGATAGCTCTCCATGTCCATCTGCTCCACGGCCTGGCTCTCCACCACGAACACGTCCACCAGCGGCGCGCCGTCCAGGCCCAGGTGCAGGCCTTCGGGCAGGCGGACCAGGCCCTGGCCGCCGGGGGCGGGCGAGGATGCGGAAGAGGGCGAGGCTGAGGGGGCCGGCGAGGGGGTGAGCTGGCAGGCGCAGCCGGTCAACAGGACCAGGCACAGCAGGAGCAGCGGCAGTTTGCCCAGGGCGTTCATGGCAAAAGACCTCCCGTTCAAGGATGGCCCCGCAGGGGGGTTAAGGCCAGTTTGCGCCAAAGGCCCGGAAGCTATGCGCGTGGGGCGCGCCAGTAGAAAGGCAAAAAGAAAGCGCGCCCTTGCCGCAAAGGCGAGGGGCGCGCAAACGAACGGAAAGGCGGGAAACTCAGCGCCGCCTGCGCCTGGGCCTGGTCAGCTGTAGGCGCAGGCCGATGCTCTGGCGCACGCCGCGCAGCATGTCGGCGACGCTGTAGCCCAGCGGGTTTTCCATGCGCGGCACGAACAGCAGCACGATGCCGACCCTCGTCACCACCGACAGCAGGAACACCAGCTTGTAGGCGTCCGCCATGGGCCCCAAAAAGGCGAGCCGGCCGGAGTCCACCAGCACGTGGGCCCATTCCAGCAGCGCGCCGCCGCTGAGCACCCCCAGGAAGGAGCCGAGCATGGAGGTGAAGCAGGAGAACATGGCGATGTACACCGGGCGCTGGTCGTCCGGGGTGGTGGAAAGCTGCATGCTGGTGGAGGTGAGGTTGGCCGCGCTCCAGAAGAAGGCGCCGATCACGTTGTACAGCAGGGTGGGCCAGATGTTGTTGGGCGTGGAGAACAGATAGAAGGCGGGCGTGAGCGCGGCCAAGAGGCAGGATACCCAGAGCACGGGCTTGCTGCCGTACTGGTCCAGCAGCCGTCCCCACAGCCAGACCACCGAGACCGTGGTCAGCGCCGAGGCGATTTGGCCGCAGAGGGTCAGCTGCATGTAGCTCAGTCCCATGGACAGGGCGTACCTGCCCAGGAAGGGGCTGGCAAGGTTGGCCGTAAAGGACCAGGCCGTCCAAAAGAGCATGAAGCGGAAGAAGGGCTTGTCCTGAAAGATCTGCCGGCTGGACTTGAACAGCTTGATGGGCATGGGCGGCTGGGTGTAGACCTCTTCCACAAAGAGGAAGCAAAACATGTCCAGCACGCCGAGCACGCCGCCCAGCACGAACACCACCGCGTAGCCGAGGTAGCCGGGGATGTTGTCCAGCAGGAAGGCCGTGACCAGGCCCACCAGCACGTTGGCCGCGGCGATGATGCCGTCGCGCAGGGAGATCCAGCGCCCGCGGATGCGCAGGGGCACCAGATCCGCCAGCCAGGGCGTGAAGCAGACGTTGATGAAGGCGCCCGTCACCGAGGAAATGCCCACCAGAAAGATCACGCCCCAGAGCCGGAGCCAGGCGGGCTGGACCGGCGTGAAGAAGGGAACCAGGCCCACCACGATCCAAAGCGCGCGGGAGAACACGCCGTAGGTGAGCATGTAGCGCTTGCGCCGGTGGCCGCGGCTGACCAGCATGGAGGCGGGGATCTGCATCAGGGCGGCCGCCAGGGGGATGCCGTTGAGCACGCCGAAGACGAAGTCTCCCGCGCCGAGCGCCTCGGCATACCCCGTCAGAGCGGTGCCGCCGACGCCGGTGATCACGCTAAAGAGGTTGCCAAAGACGTTGCCGAAGATCACGAACAGGATGCTGCGGCGCAGCTTGGGCAACAGCCGGGCCTCGTCGTACAGGGGCCGGAAGGGGGAGGAAAACACGCGTTTAAAAAGCCGCCGGAGCATGGGGCAGCACCTCGATTTGCCATCAAATTTTAGACGGTGTTTCTTTGAAAAAGCGGCGTAGGCCGATCCTTAACACCGTAAGCATAGGGCAAAGCCCGCCGCTTGTAAATGAGGAACAAACGCGTTTTTTGCCACTTTACCACATTTTTACCCGAAGCGACGGCGCGCCCT
>CALWRM010000095.1 GCA_944383925.1 uncultured Clostridia bacterium | reverse complement strand
TTGGCTCTGCAACGGAAGGGCCCCAAAGGGCGTTTAAATTTTGTTTCGACGCCTTGCCTCGACAGGAAAGCGCGGGACAGAAAAAGAATTAGAAAAGGACGAGTTTTGTCTTTCGTGAATCTGCGCGCTACCGCGCTTTGGAGGCCGACGCCGCATATGAACAAGCCCTCTGCCCTCTGGTTTCGCCTCAAGCTGCAACTGCCCCTGCTGCTGCGGCTGGGGCTGCTGTTGCTTCTGGTGCTGGTGCTGGCGCTGGGCGCCGTGTTCGCCCTGCGCGGCTGCAGCTTTGCCGTGGAAACGGTCACCTCCGGCGGCCGGCTGCTGGAAGGCGCCGATCCCCAAGACAGCTACCTGGCCTTTGGCGAAAAGCTGTTGCGCTTTGACGGCCAGCGCCTCACCTGCTACAACCGCAACGCCGAAGAGCTGTGGCAGTACCAGGCCGCCGATGGCGACGGTTTCGTCCTCAGCGCCTCCGACACCCGCGCGGCTCTGTTTTCCGGCTCCAAGCTCATCCTGTTGGATGAGCGAGGCAACGCCGTCTACAACGGCGTGCTGGAGGGAACCATCGCCCAGGTTCGCTGCGGCCTGCAATCCACCGCCGTGGAGCTGGAGGGCTCCGAGCAGCTGCTCGTGCTGGATAGGAACGGCGCCCAGCAGGACGCCATCGATCTTTCCGGCGCCTCGTTGATCGACTTTGGCTTTTACTCCAATAACGACCTGCTCTGGACGCTGCTGATCAACGTCTCGGGCCTGGCGCCCAGCTCCCGGCTGGACATCTACCAGCCCGGCAAGGAGCTGGTCAGCAGCTATAAGAGCGATACCCAGCTGTATTACAAGCCCCTCTTCTACCAGGACGACGTCTATATCGTCGGCACCGAAGCCCTGGACCTGGTGGCCGGCAAGTCCACGGGCAGCCAGTCCATCTTCGGCTGGCAGTATGCCGGCAGCGCCGTCAGCGGCGGCGGCATGGCCGTGGCCCTCACCCTCCGCGACGAGGGCGAGACGCCCAGCATGACCCGGATCTTCCGGGGCGGGAGCTTTTCGGACATGCACCTGCCCGCGGGCTGCTTTTACCTGCTCCTCGGCGAGGAAGGCCTTTACGCCGTAGGCAGCCAGACCCTCTACCGCATGCCCTTCGACGGCGGAAGCATGGAGAGCTATGCCTTCCGCTACACGGTTTCTCAGGTGCTGTGCAGCTTTTCCGGCTATATGGCTCTGGCCACGACGGATGGTCAGGTGTATCTGGTCAAGCTACCCTAAACCCTTGAGGCAAAAAGAGCCCATTCGTCCCCTAAGGAGGCGTTACGTTCCTTGAACCTTGTGGATTATTTGGTCGTGGCGGTGCTGCTCGTCAGCGCGCTGATTGGCTTTTACAGGGGCTTGGTGTCCACCCTGGCGGACTGCGTGGGCCTTGGCATCGCCCTGGCGATCGCCTACTTCTGCTACCCCCTGGTCTCCGGCTGGATTGCCGGCCATGAGGATTGGTTGGAGTTTATCATCTACCTTTCCGAAGGCTCCTCCCACATCCCCATCGACATGATGGAGTTTGCTAGGAGCGACGTGCAGCAGCTGGCCCTGGCGGAGGTGGAGGCCGTCGTGCAGGCCTCGGGCTTCACGGCCCCCTTCGACAACTACCTGCTGGCCAACATCCAGGGCCTGGTCTTTGCCCCGGAGCTCACCCTGTTGGCGGACTACTTCGACCAGACCGTGGCCGACGCCACGCTGAACATGATCTCCTTCGTGCTCTGCTGCGCCGTTTCCTATCTCATCGCCGCCTTCCTGGTCTACATTATCGACCAGACCTTCCGCTTCCCGGTGCTCAAGGCCTGCGACGGCCTGGCGGGCGCGGGCCTGGGCCTGCTGCGCGGCTATGTGATTTTGATGGTGCTGTTCATGCTGGTGCCCCTGGTGGTGAACATGCTGCAGA
This sequence comes from uncultured Clostridia bacterium, assembly GCA_944383925.1. GTDB lineage: Bacteria > Bacillota > Clostridia > Christensenellales > UBA1750 > CALWRM01. Next base: position 8,213 of record CALWRM010000095.1, on the reverse strand, counting down.
TCGACTTCATCAACGAGATGTTGGACGAGGCCGCTTTGGCCAAGTGGTTCCTGCCGGACAACTGGTTCTTCGGCTGGCTGCTGCCCTACGTGTAGGCCGCGGCGCCCGTCTTTCCCAAGGGGGAGGCCCAAACCCGGGCCTCCCCCTTGGCCGTTTCGCCAAAGGAACGCTTGGGAAAAAAGAGGGAGAAAAATGCGCGGCTGGTGAAACGTGGCAGGCGCCGGGAACGTTATAGGAGTGGACGCCTTTTCCGGGTGGGAAGGATAAATATTCGCTATGTATAGATGAAATGTTTGGCCACAATCATTGTTCATGGTTATTTCATACTTTTGACATTGGCTGTCAATATTTATCCCCTATACTTGAGACCATCGACCAAGACCTTTTGCAGGCGCAAACCACTCCTCCTTTCCAAGCGAGCACAACACACAATAGTACCTCCTTCTTTTCCCTACGTTCGCCTGCTTGCCCTATAGATCGAATAACAGGACCGCGCAGCCCCTTGAGCAAGGGCGCGCGGTTTTGTTGTTGGCCGTGGACGTTGAAATCGGCTCTGGCGGAAGGTATAATGGGAGAAAACGGGGGCCCAGGCCCCCTTGCCGAGTGGCGATGCAAGAAAGGAGGGTGCCGCCATGCTGAAGGAGCAACTTTGGATGCACGACAGCGAGGCGCTTTGGATCGAGCTGGACCAGCTTGCCGAGGAGGGCAAGGACGTCAGCGGCCTTCGGGAGGAGGTCGAGGCCATTTTGGCCATGGGAGAGGGAACCGCAAAGGAGGAAGCCGCCGCGGCCTTCCTGGATAAAACCTACGCCCTGCCGCTGAAGAAGGACGTGGCCTATGCCGAACCCAGCGAGCTTTCGGCCATCCGCGAGGAGGCCGAGGGCGCGAAGGATCTGCCGGCCCCCACGGGCGAGGCGCTGTACGACAAGGTGCTGGGCGCCTGGCAGGCCCGCTGCGCCGGCTGCCTGCTCGGTAAGCCCTACGAGGGGGCGCGCAGGCGGCAGATCGTGGGGATTTTGAAGGACACCAACAACTACCCGCCCGCCTTCTACACCGCCACGGACGCCGAGGTCATCACAAGGCACGGCTGGCAGGTGGAGCGCGCCTGGATCGACACGGTGAACCACATGCCCGAGGACGACGATACCAACTACACCACCCTTTCCCTCAAGCTGGTGGATAAGGCCGGCCGCGACTTCACGCCCGAGGACGTGGCCATGCGCTGGCTGAACGACCTGCCCATCCTGCACGTGTGCACGGCTGAGCGCGTGGCCTACCGCAACCTGGTGGCCCTGCGCGAGCCGCCCCTGTCGGCCATGGCCCGCAACCCATACCGGGAATGGATCGGCGCGCAGATCCGGGGCGATTTCTTCGGCTACATCAACCCCGGACGCATGGAAAAGGCCGCGGAGATGGCCTGGCGCGACGCATCCATCTCCCACGTCAAGAACGGCATTTACGGCGAGATGATGATCTCGGCCATGATCGCGGCGGCCTTCTGCCTGGACGACATGCGCGCCGTGATCCTGGAGGGGCTCAAGGTGATCCCGCTTAAGTCCAGGCTGCGCCAGGCCGTGCTGAACGCTCTCACCTGGCCAGGACAGGGCCTGAGCTGGGAGCAGGCTCTGGATCGGGTCCACAGCCTTTGGAACGAGGACAACCAGCACCATTGGTGCCACACCATTTCCAACGCGGTCATCTGCGTGCTGGCCCTGCTGTACGGCCAGAAGGACCTGGAAAAGACCATCGGCATCGCGCTGCTCGCGGGCTTTGACACCGACTGCAACGCGGCCACCGTCGGCTCGGTGCTGGGCGCGATGGTGGGGGCCAAGGGCCTGCCGCAAAAGTGGATCGCCCCGCTGAACGACACCCTGTACACCGGCGTGGACGGCTACAACAAGGTTTCCATCTCCGGCATGGCCAAAAAGACGCTGGAATACCTGCCGTGAACCGGCGGGAACGCCTGATGGGCGAAGCCTTGGAGGAGGCGGGGAAGGCCCTGGCTCTGGGCGAGGTCCCCGTTGGCGCGGTGGTGGCGTTGGGGGACCGGGTGATCGCCCGGGCCCACAACCTGCGCCAAACCCGCCGCGATGTCAGCGCCCATGCGGAGATCCTGGCCCTGCGCGCGGCCGGCGAGGCCTTGGGCCGCTGGCAGCTGGAGGGCTGCGAGCTGTACGTGACGCTGGAGCCCTGCGCCATGTGCGCGGGGGCGGCGCAGCAAGCCAGGCTGGCGGCGCTGTGCTTTGGCGCCTTTGACGGCCGGGCGGGCTGCTGCGGCTCGGTGTACAAGCTGCCGGCGGACGAGCGCCTTGGCGGCTACGTGCCCGTGCTCGGCGGGCTGCGGGCGGCGGAATGCCAGGCCCTGCTGGATCAATTCTTCTCCGAGAGAAGGAAAAAGGACCGCCAAAGCCGGACGCAGGCCTAAGGCCGCGGCTCCCTCCGAAAAAACAGGCCAAGCAAGCGGCAAACGCAACAGGCCCCGCGGCGCGAGAGAGCCGCGGGGCCTGTTGCGCCTGGGGAAAGGCAAGCGAGGCGCGGCGCTCCCTTGTAAAGAAGCCAGGCTGCCAGGGAAAGGCGCGGCGTCCCTTGTGAAGAAGGCGGGTTGCCAGAGAAAGGCGCGGCGTTCCCTTGCGAAGATGCCGCGCGGCCAGGGGGAAGGGCGGCCGGGACGGCGTGGGCGGGCTTTTCTTGCGGGGCGGGCATGAAAAAACGGCCGGAGCCCTTAGGGGGCGATCCGGCCGTGTCCCTGTTTGTTTAGGAGGACTTGCGGTTGGCGCGCATGCGCTGGGTGGAGTCCAGGATGCGCTTGCGCATGCGGATGAAATGGGGGGTGATTTCCACTAGCTCGTCGTCGGAGATGAACTCCAGGGCCCGTTCCAGCGTCATGGGCCGCACGGGCTTTAGGCGCATGGCGTCCTCGGCGCCGGCGGAGTTGCGGATGGAGGTCAGGTGTTTGGCCTTGCACACGTTCAGTTCGATGTCGCCGGGCCGGGTGTTGGCCCCCACGATCATGCCGGCATAGACCTGGTCGCCGGGCACCACGAACATTTCGCCCCGGTCCTGGGCATAGAACAGGCCGTAGGTGAGGGCTTCGCCGGTTTCAAAGGCCACTAGCGAGCCGTAGGAACGCAGGGGGATGTCGCCCTTGTAGGCCTCGTAGCCGTCGAACACGGAGGACATGATGCCCTCGCCCCGGGTGTCGGTCAAAAACTCCGACCGGTAGCCAAAGAGGCCCCGCGCCGGCACGGAGAAGGTCATGCGCACCCGTCCGCGGCCGGTGACGTCCATCAGCTGGCCCCTGCGGCGGCCGAGCTTTTCGATCACCGTGCCCATGCTCTCCTCGGGCACGTCTACCACCAGCTTTTCCATGGGCTCGCAGCGCACGCCGTCGATGGTCTTAAACAGCACCTCCGGCTTGGATACCTGAAACTCGTAGCCCTGGCGGCGCATGGTCTCGATCAGCACCGTCAGGTGCAGCTCTCCCCTGCCGGATACGCGGAACTGGTCCGTGGTGGAGCCGTCCTCCACGCGCAGGGACACGTCCGTTTGCAGCTCGCGCAGCAGCCTGGCCCGCAGGTGGCGGGAGGTGACGTATTTGCCGTCCCTGCCGGCAAAGGGGGAGTCGTTGACCGAGAAGGTGACCACCATGGTGGGCTCGGAAATGCGCACGAAGGGCAGGGGCTCCACCTGGGCAGGGTCGCAGAGGGTGTCGCCGATGGAAAGGTCCGGCGCGCCGGACACGGCCACGATATCGCCCACGGTGGCCGTTTCCACCTCCACGCGGTTGAGCCCCTCGAAGGCGTAGAGCACGCCCACCTTTTCCGGCACGGGCGCCTCCTGGGAGCCATAGCTGGAGCGCATCACGGGCATGCCCTTGCGGATGCGGCCCCGCTCCACCCGGCCGATGCCGATGCGGCCCACGTAGTCGTTGTAGTCGATGGTGGAGATGAGCATCTGCATGGGCGCATCCTCCTCGCCCTTGGGCGCGGGCACGTACTTGAGGATGGCCTCGAACAGGGGCTTTAGGTCCGTGCCGGGGCGGCTGAGGTCGTCGGTGCAGATGCCCTTGCGGGAGGAAGCGTAGAGGAAGGGGCAATCCAGCTGCTCGTCGGAGGCCTCCAGGTCGATGAGCAGGTCCAGACACTCGTCCACAACCTCCTCGGGCCGGGCGTCGGCCCGGTCGATCTTGTTGATGACCACGATGGCCTTATGTCCCAGCTCCAGGGCCTTGCGCAGCACGAAGCGGGTCTGGGGCATGGGTCCCTCGAAGGCGTCCACCAGCAGGATGACGCCGTCCACCATCTTGAGCACGCGCTCCACCTCGCCGCCAAAGGCCGCGGGGCCCGGGGTGTCGATGATGGTGATCTTGGTAGAGCCGGAGCGCACGGCGGTGTTCTTGGCCAGGATGGTGATGCCGCGCTCGCGCTCGATGTCGCCGGAGTCCATGACCCGATCCTGCACCTGCTGGTTTTCGCGGAAGATGCCCGACTGCTTGAGCATCTCATCCACCAGGGTGGTCTTGCCATGGTCTACGTGGGCGATGATGGCGATGTTTCGAATATCCTCACGAATCATGCTTTCGTTCTTCCTTTCGGGGGTCTGGCCGCCGGGACGGGCGTTGCCGGGGGACTTGAGAGCTAGCGGGCGGCGGTGTCGCCAAGCTGTAGGCCCGGGTTGTTTTCTAGGGCCCAATCGATCTGCCAGGGGCTGTCAAAGAGCAGGACGGGCCGGCCCTGGCGGTCCTGGGCGATCAGGGTGGAGGAGGTCAGCCGCAGCTTGTTCAGCTCCACGGGGCTCTGTCGCACCCAGCGCACGGCCGAGTAGGACAGGGGCTGGATGTTCACGTCCACCCCGTACTCGCCCTCCAGGCGAACCTTGAGCACGTCGAATTGCAGCGCGCCGACGGCGCCCACGATAATCTCCTCAAAGGCCGCGTCCTGGCGGCGGAACACCTGGATGGCGCCCTCCTCCGCCAGCTGGCTGATGCCCTTGACGAACTGCTTGCGCTTGAGGGAATCCAGGGTGGACACCCGGGAGAATTGCTCCGGCGCGAACAGGGGGATGCCGTCGTATTCCACCCGCGGACCCTGGTAGAGCGTATCGCCCAGGGCATAGACGCCCGGATCGAACAGGCCGATGATGTCGCCGGGGTAGGCGGTTTCCACGCCTTCCCTGGCGTCGGCCATGAAGCTTTGGGGTTGGGCCAGCTTGAAGGTCTTGCCGGTGGAAGCCTGCTTGACCTCCATGCCCTTTTCGAAAACCCCGGAACAGACCCGCAAGAAGGCGATGCGGTCGCGATGGGCGGGGTTCATGTTGGCCTGGATCTTGAAGATAAAGCCTGTGAAGTTTGGATTATCCGGCGGGATTTCCTCCTGGCCCGCGTGCCGGGGCAGGGGCGGCAGGGAATAGGCGAGGAAGTATTTCAGGAAGGATTCCACGCCGAAGTTGTTCATGGCCGAGCCGAAGAACATGGGCGTGAGCTGGCCCTGCTGCACCTTTTCCAGGTCGAAGGCGTCGCCGGCGATGTCCAGCAGCTCCACGTCGGAGCGAAGCTTGTCCACATAGTGGGCTTCCAGCTGGGCGGCGATGTCCTCCTCGGGCAGGAAGCGGGCCTTGGCCTGGGTTTTGCCGTGGTCTCCGCCCTCGAAGAGCTCCACCTGACGGGAGAAGCGGTGGTAAACCCCCTGAAAATCGCCGTCGGTGCCGATGGGCCAGGTGACGGGACAGGCGTGGATGCCCAACACCTTTTCCAGCTCCTCCATCAGCTCGAAGGGATCCCGGCCGGCCCGATCCAGCTTGTTGACGAAGGTGAAGATGGGGATGGAACGCATGCGGCAGACGTGGAAGAGCTTGATGGTTTGGGCCTCCACGCCCTTGGCTGCATCGATGAGCATCACGGCGCAGTCCGCGGCGACCAGGGTGCGGTAGGTGTCCTCGGAAAAGTCCTGGTGGCCGGGGGTATCCAAGATGTTGATATGAAAGCCGTCGAACTCGAACTGCATCACCGAGCTGGTGACGGAAATGCCGCGCTGCTTTTCAATCTCCATCCAGTCGGAGGTGGCGTGGCGCTCGGCCTTGCGCGCTTTGACGGAGCCGGCCAGGCGAATGGCGCCCCCATAGAGCAGCAGCTTTTCCGTCAGCGTGGTCTTGCCCGCGTCCGGATGCGAGATGATGGCGAAGGTGCGTCTGCGCTGAATCTGGGCCCTAAGCTCGTCTTGGGTGCATGGCATGGCGGCTGTTCTTCCTTTCCGGCGTTTTTGCGTTGGCGGTGGGGCGCGATTGCGCTTTTTTGCCCATCTAGATAGTATATCCGGGCAAAAAAAGCCATGCAACCAAACTTTGTTAAACCTAAGCGGCTTTTTGGCCATGTAGGGACTTTACAAGGGCAGCGGTTTCGGGGTTTAATGAAGCTGGATCGATCGCGCCGCTTTTTGGGGCGCGCAAAGGGGGCACAAAACGCATGCAAAGCCTACAGAGGATACCGGGCGTGCTGGAATACGCGCAGGGCCCGGACGCCTTGGACCTGCGGAAGGAAGGGCAGAGGCGCGCGGTGCTGGAGAACATGCTGCGGCGCAGGCAGATCCCCGCCGACTCGCCACTGGCCGGCGCCATGGCCCGGGCCATGGATTGCCGCCTGGACCAAACCGGGGCTTAACAAGGGAAGAAAAGGGGAGTATACTGAAAAAAACGCGGCCAGCGCCTTGCGGCCGGACCGCGGCGGAAAACAAACGGGAGGGACTCAGATCATGGCAGAAAAGCTTCGCATCGGCATCATCGGTTGCGGCGGGATCGCCCATTCCCACATGCGCGCCTATCAGAAGATGGACGACGTGGAGATTGTGGCGGGCGCGGACATCGTGCCCGGCAAGGCCAGGGCCTTTTTGGACGAGTTTGGGCTCAACAACGTGCCCGCCTATGAAAGCCACGTGGACATGCTGGAAAAGGTCCAGATGGACGCCGTGAGCGTGTGCACCTACAACACCACCCACCGGGTTTGCGCCGTGGACGCGCTGCGCGCCGGCCTGGACGTGCTCTGTGAAAAACCCATGTCCGTCACCCTGGAGGAGGCCGTGGAGATGACCAAGGTTTCCAAGGAGACGGGCAAGATTCTTTCCATCGGCTTCCAGCCCCGCTACGATCCGGATATGATCATGGTGCGCGACCTGGTACGCTCCGGCGTGCTTGGCGAGATCTACTACGTGCAGACCGGCGGCGGCCGCCGGCGCGGCATCCCCGGGGGCACCTTCATCCGCAAGGAGCTGGCGGGCGTCGGCTGCCTGGCGGACATCGGCTGCTACGGCCTGGACATGGCCCTCAACGCCATCGGGTATCCCAAGCCCCTGACGGTCTCCGCCTATGCCTCCGACCGCTTTGGCAAGAACCTCAAGTACTGCAAGGAGGCCGAGTTCTTCAGCGTAGACGACTTCTCCGTCGCCCTGATCCGCCTGGAGGGCGGCATCTGCATGGATTTTCGCATGAGCTGGGCCATGCACATGGACACCATGGGTGACACGCTCTTCCTGGGCACCGAGGCCGGGCTGAAGGTGAAGTCGCCCAGGCTCGGGGAGCCCTGGGGCGGTGCTTGGGATGGGACCATCGGACCGGTGTACCTCTATACGGACATCAACGGCAACCATGTGGAGACCAAGGTGCCCCTGAAGGCCCAGCCCTTTGACCGCTTCTACGCCAAGGTGCGCGACTTCGTGGACGCGGTCAAGACCGGAGGCCCCGCGCCCATTCCCGCCTCCCAAATTCTGTATAACCAGGCGATCATCGACGGCATCTACCGCTCCTCCCAGTCCGGGAGAGAGGTGGAACTCGACATTCCGGAAATCTAACAGCCAAGATGAAAAGGGCCTGTCGCCCGCGAGAGCGGGGGACAGGCCCTTTTTGTTGGGGGCGGAGAGAGGGGGGGGAATCCCACCGGCGGGCAAGCCCGCCACCTCCCTTTGACAAGGGAGGCAAGGGGTCCGGAGTTGCTGCGGGTTGCGGCAGCGGGGGAAATCCGATGGGTCGGCAAGCCGGTTTTAAGGGGTGCGGGGCGTTTGCTGGCCAGGCGTTTGCTGGCGGGGCGCGGGGGCGACAGGGGGGGCCCCGCCTCCCTCGGACAAGGGGGGCAGGGGGTTCCGGGGTTGCTGCTGGCTGCGGGAGCGGGGGAAATCCGATGGGCGGGCAAGCCGGTTTTAAGGGGTGCGGGGCGTTTGCTGGCGGGG
>CALWRM010000094.1 GCA_944383925.1 uncultured Clostridia bacterium | reverse complement strand
CGAAGAGGTCCTCCGTGCGGCCGTGCCGGGGCCTGGGCTGCCGGCCTGAGAAAGCGGCCCGTCCGGTTCGCGAGGGAGGCTTGCGTCCAAGCGCCGGTGGAAGGGGTGGGGGGGTGAGGGAGTAGGGCAGGACGGACCAGCCGAAGGGGTTCTCCGTGCGGCCGTGCTGGGGCCCGGGAGCCGATTCAGAGAAAGCGGCCTGCCCGGTCCGCGAAGCAGATCACCCCCAAGCGCCGGTGGAAAGGGCGGCGAAAAAAGCCCCGCAAAGGCCTTGGGCCTTTGCGGGGCGGTGGGGTTGAGGGATTAGAGCTTGATGGACCAGCCGAAGGGGTCCTCCACGCGGCCGTACTGGATGCCGGTGAGGGTGTTGTACAGATCCTGGGCGATGGGGCCCATGACGCCGCCGTTGACGGCGAACTCCTCGCCCTTCCAGTAGAAGTGGCCCACGGGGCTGATGACCGCCGCCGTGCCGGAGCCGAAGGCCTCGCTCATGCGGCCGTTCTTGGCCGTCTCGTACACCTCGTCGATGGAGACGAGCCGCTCCTCCACCTCCAGGCCCTTGGCCTTGGCCAGCTGCAACACGGAGTTGCGGGTGATGCCCGGCAGGATGGAGCCGCGCAGGGGCGGGGTGACGACCTTGCCGTCGATCACGAAGAGCATGTTCATGGCGCCGACCTCTTCCACGTACTTGCGCTCCACGGCGTCCAGCCACAGCACCTGTGAATAGCCCTTCTTCTCGGCCAGGGTGCCGGCCAGCATGGAGGCGGCGTAGTTGCCGGCGGCCTTGGTGAAGCCGATGCCGCCGCGGGCCGCGCGCACGTACTCGTCCTCCACGTAGATCTTCACGGGCTTGAGGCCTTCCTTATAGTAGGCAGCCACGGGGCAGAGGATGATGTAGAACAGGTAGGTGTCCGAGGCGTGCACGCCCAGGAAGGCGTCGGTGGCGATGAGAGTGGGGCGGATGTAGAGGGAGGTGCCGGCGGAATGGGGCACCCAATCCTTTTCGATCTCCAGCAGCTTCTTCAGGCCCGCAAAGGCCATGTCCTTGTCGATGGGCTGCATGGCCAGGCGCTCGGCGCCCTGGCACATGCGGGCGAAGTTGTCCATGGGCCTAAAGAGGCGGATGTCGCCGTTGGCGTCGCGATAGGCCTTCATGCCCTCGAACAGGGCCTGGCCGTAGTGCAGCGTCAGGTTGGCGGGATCCAGCTCCAGGGGCGCATAGGGCTTGACGGTGGGGTTGTGCCAGCCCTTGGCGCTGGAATATTCCATGGTGAACATATGGTCCGTAAAGGTGCGGCCGAAGACCAGCTTGCTCTCGTCCTCGGGCTTGGGCTTTAAGGTCTTTGCCCGAATGACCTTGATCTCTTCCATTGTTGCCAAACCTCCTTTAGCAAAAGAGCCATGCATATCGGTGCATAAATAATACGCCGCAAGGAAAGGGGAAGTCAAGAAAGTACCACAAAAAACAACATTTTCGCTCCGGCGGGCGAGGAAAACGCCGCCCAAACCCGCTCAGGCCTCCCCGGCCCAGCCCTGGTAGCTTTCCTCGGCCAGCAGGGGCTCGATCCGGCCGAGGCTCACCTGGCGCAGGCCCTCCAAAAAGGCGGGCGCGTCCGCCTCGCGGACCGAAAGCTCGAAGGTGACGCAGGCGCCAAAGTCCTTTTGCTCCACGCGCGCCGGCTGGCCCTCCAGCCAATGCTCCAGCCGGCCGAGCAGCGGATAGTCCACGTCGAAGAGGTAGCGGTGGGTGCTGTGCATGGTCACCACCTCCGCCGCCTTTAGGGCCACGGCGGCCCCTTGGGTGTAGGCCCGCACCAGCCCGGCCGCCCCCAGCAGGATGCCGCCGAAATAGCGGGTCACCACCACGCACACGTCCACCACCCCTTGGGCCTTGACCACCTCGATGATGGGCAGGCCCGCGGTGCCCGAAGGCTCGCCGTCGTCGGAATAGCGCTGGATGCCGGCGTTTTGGCCGATGACGTAGGCGAAGCAGTTGTGGGAAGCGTCCTTGTAGCGCTGGCGTAGCTCCTGCAAGAAGGCCAGGGCCTCCTCCTGGCTGGCCACCGGCTTGGCGTGGCCGATGAAGCGGGATTTGTTGATGATAAACTCGTCAAAGCCGTAGGCCCGGACGGTCTTATAGGCCTGCTGGTTCAACGCCCTGCCCTCCTTATGGCGCCAAGAGGGCGCCTAGCCCAAGAGGATGCGGTGGTAGGCCTTCTTGCCCTTGCGCAGCATCAGCCCCTCGGCGCCGAAGTCCTGCGGGCCGACCTCCTGCTCGGGGTTGGTCACCTTCTCGTCGTTCACATACACGCCGCCGCCGGCGATCAGCCGCCGGCCCTCGCCCAGGGACTTGCACAGCCCGGCCTTGACCATCAGGTCGATGACCCGCTTGCAGCCCTCCAAGGAGCTCAGGCGGGTGGTGGGCACGGAGCCCTCTAGCGCGTTGCCGCCAAACAGCGCCTCGGCGGCCTTGGCCGCGGCCTCGGCCTTTTCCTGGCCGTGGACCAGCTTGGTCACCTCAAAGGCCAGCACCTTCTTGGCCTGGTTGATCTGCGCGTCCTGAAGGGCGCCCAGGCGGCGCACCTCCTCCATGGGCAGGAAGGTGAGCAGCGCCAGGCACTTTTCCACGTCCTGATCGTCCACGTTGCGCCAGTACTGATAGAAGTCATAGGGGGAGGTCTTGTTTTCGTCCAGCCAGAGGGCGCCGGCCTCGGTCTTGCCCATCTTGCGGCCGTCGTGGGTGAGCAGCAGCTTGAAGGTGACGGCGAAGGCGTCCTCCCGCTCCTTGCGGCGGATCAGGTCCGCGCCGGAGAGGATGTTGGACCACTGGTCGTCGCCGCCCATCTCCACCCGGCAGCCGTAGCGGCGGTAGAGCTCCAGAAAGTCATAGCTCTGCATGAGCATGTAGTTGAATTCCAGGAAGGTCAGGCCCTTTTCCATGCGCTGCTTGTAGCACTCGGCGGTGAGCATGCGGTTGACGGAAAAGTGCACGCCCACCTCCCGCAGGAAGTCGATGTAGTTGAGCTTGGCCAGCCAATCGGCGTTGTTGACGATCAGGGCCTTGCCCTGGGAAAAGTCCAGGAAGCGGCTCATCTGCTTCTTGATGCACTCCACGTTGTGGTTGACGTCCTCGGCGGAGAGCATCTTGCGAAGCTCGCTCTTGCCGGAGGGGTCGCCGATCAGGCCCGTGCCGCCGCCCATCAGGGCGATGGGCCGGTGGCCGGCCCGCTGCATGTGGGCCATGGCCATGATGGGGATGTAGTGGCCGATGTGCAGGGA